>CAYGQC010000017.1:33503-41767 GCA_964351875.1 uncultured Pseudomonadales bacterium | reverse complement strand
GGGCCGGAGAAGGTATCCGCAATGGTCGCGTGGCTTGCGCACACCGAATGTCGCTCTGAGGCGAAAGTGTTTGAGGCTGGGGCGGGGCACTTTGCGCAGATCAACTGGGCGAGATCAGAGCCGCTGTTCGCGACAGAGAAGGAAGGCGTAGACGGCTCTCCGCTGCCGGAACATGTTCGCGATGGTCAGGACACGCTGCACGACTTCGACGCTGGTCACCTGCCACGTTCAGGTGATGGCGCGATGGGTGCGCCAAATGCGCTTGAGCTGGTGTTTGGCCATCTGAAGAGCTAGCGGCAGTGTCAGATTCAGATGAATCTACGAGTCGAACGTCTCCATGAGTAGCAAACCGCCCGTCATTTCTCGGCAACAGCTTGGCGAGCCTGAAACGCTGGCTCGTCTCGATCGCACCTGCCGCGAATGGGGTGTCTTCTACTTGGTGGATCATGGCTTGGATCAGCGCGATGCGCTGTTTGCGCAGGCGCGCGCCTTTTTCACCGAGCCGCCTGCGCACAAGAATCAGGTGCGTCGATCGGAGGATAACGCCTGGGGTTTCTATGATGAGGAGCTCACGAAGAATACCCGAGACTGGAAAGAGATATTCGATGTAGGCCCGGAAGGCGTCTATGGCGTACCGCAATGGCCTCGTAGCACGCCCGCTCTACGGCAGGCTTGCGAGCGTCATTTTGCGCAGTGCCAGACGCTCTCATTTGACGTCTTGCGTGCGCTATCCATCAACCTGGGCGTTGAGGGTGATTCGCTGTTTCATGCCTTTGAGCCGGAGCATTCCAGTTTTCTTCGGCTGAATTATTTCCCGGTGTGTAATGAGACCGCTGAGCCTGCGGGTCTGACAACGCCTGTCGATGGCTACCTCGGTGTTAACCACCACACCGACGCGGGTGCGATCACGCTCTTGCTGACCGACGACGTGCCGGGTCTTGAGGTCTACGTTCGGGATAGTTGGCAATCAGTGCCGCCGGTTGCGGGCGCGTTGATCATCAATCTGGGCGACGTGGTGCAGGTTTGGTCGAATGATCGCTACACCGCGCCTGTGCATCGAGTTCGCGCCCAAGCGAGTAGCGTGCGTATGAGCATGCCGTTCTTCTTCAATCCCGCAGCTAGTGTTGATTACGCGCCGCTGGAGTCGATGACTTCTGCGACGAGCCCTGCGCGTTACCGAGCGATAAACTTCGGTGAGTTCCGCAGCTTGCGTGCGGCCGGAGACTACGCAGACGGCGGAGAGGAAGTTCAGATCGATCAGTATCGGGTTGGCTGACGACTAACCTGCTTCCCAGCCCCTCGGCACGCGCTCTACAGCGCGTGCAGCCTCACAGGCACGTTCTTGATGCCTCGGATGAAGTTGTTCGGCAGCCGTTCGATCTCGCCGACTATCTCGATATTGTGGAAGCGCTTCATGATCTCCTCCCACAGCACTCGTAGCTGCATCTCCGCCATGCGGTTACCCATGCAGCGATGGACGCCAAAGCCGAAGGCGACGTGAGCTCGCGCGTTAGGCCGGTCGATGATCAACTTGTCTGCGTTTTCGAATACAGTTTCGTCTCGATTTCCCGACAGATACCACATGATGACCTTCTCGCCCTTCTTGATGAGCTCGCCGCCCAGCTCGTAGTCCTCGAGCGCGGTGCGTCGCATGTGAATCACCGGTGTTTGCCAGCGAACGATCTCCGCCACCATGTTGGGAATGAGGGCGGGGTTTTCGCGAAGCTTCTGGTATTGATCCGGGAACTGGTTCAGCCCGATGACGCCGCCGCTGATGCTGTTTCGCGTGGTGTCGTTGCCGCCGACGATGAGCAGCAGCAGATTGCCGAGGAATTGCTCCGGGTTCTCATTCATCCTGGCGGTCGCTTCGTTGTGCTGAAGCATGGAGATCAGATCGAAGGTTGGCGGCTGTCCGGCTTTGGATTCCCAGAGCTGGTAGAACGCGCCGGCGGCCTGCATCAGCTCGGCGTAACGCTCGTCCATGTCGATACTGTCATCGCCTGTGATCTCAGGAACGGCAGTAGCGAGGTCTGACCAGTGGACCAGTTTGCGGCGCTCTTCGTAGGGAAAATCGAAAAGAGTGGCGAGCATTCTTGCGGTCAGCTCGATGGAGACTTCCTGAACCCAGTTAAATGTCTTGCCGATAGGCAGGTTGTCGAGAATATCGGCCGCACGCTCCCGGATGATGGGTTCCAGCTCGGGGAGGTTCTTCGGGGCGACCGTAGGAGCAACAGCCATACGCTGGGGCATGTGCTCCGGCTCATCCATCGTGATGAAGCTCTGGCCCTGCAGTTGTCCCTCGACGACCGGCGGGTCGGCGATAGCGATTCCACCGACATCAGACGACGACGAAAAGACGGTGTTGTTTGAATCTACTTCCTTGATCAGCGCGTGACTGGTCACCGACCAGAAAGGCCCGTTGACGCTATCGGCGCGAAAGTGGATCGGCGCTTCCTTACGCAGACGCGCGAACCAGGGATGCCAGTTGTCCTGTTGAAAGAGCTCTGGTCGGCTGACATCGATATCCGCGAGCGGTACAGCGTTCACGTCCGTTGAATTCATTCGAGCGTCCTCATTGGAGTCACTGGGCGGATTGCTCTGCTGCTTTCGGTGATATTCGCCGGCGGAACAGCATGAGCAGGCTGGGTAGCACAAGCAGGTTAGCGACGAACGCGGCGGCCATCGCGATCGCTGTTAGCAAACCGAATGCCATCGTTGGCACGAACTGGGAAAGTATCAGAACGATGAAACCGAGCGCAATCGTGCAGCTTGTGAAGTATGCGGCGCGCCCGATACTGGCATGGCTGGCCGCGATCGCAGCGGCGGTATCCCCGCCGTTGGCCTTGAGTTCCTGGCCGAAACGGTGCAGGTAGTGGATCGCGTCATCCACGCCAATTCCAATGCAAATTGCCGCGACGGTGATGGTCATCATGTCGAGCGTGATGCCGGCCCAGCCCATGATGCCGAGGGTGAACATCGCGGCGAGGATGTTCGCGGTGACGCCGAGAATGGCGAATGGTAGCGATCTCAGCAGGACGAGAAACATCACCAGGGTGGCAAGAATGACCGCTGCGACGGTGTTGCGCTGAGACTCGAACAGCGTATGCAGGGAGCTGCCGAACAGCACATACATGCCCGTTGTTTCGATTTCGCTTGCGTTGAATCCGGCTTCTGCAGCGAGATCTCTCATCTGCGCAGTCACGCTAGCGTAGTTTGCGGGGGAGGCTGATTCGCGCATGCGCAGACTAATTCGTAACCGGCTCCCGTCCTCGCTGACATAGGGGCGGACCAGAGACTGACCGTGGCTCTCTGCAAGCCCGGAGAGGGCCAGTGAGCGAGCAAATGAGTCTGTCTGAATCGTATTGGAGACCACGGCCAGCAGATTCACCACATCCGACAGTGCGGTGACGCTACCGACGTCCTCGCGCGCTCGTAGCCGGGAGACGAGATTGTCGAGCTGGCGTAGCTGAGTGTCGTCCAGTTGGTACGTTGATGGGGAGGATTCGGGTGATGCGAAGATGTCCTCTTCCAGCATCTCCGAGGAGTCCGCTGGCGTGGATAGCTGCAGCACGATATTCAGCGGAAGCACGCCACCGAAGTGGCTATCGATGTAGCGCAGGCCTTGGCGTACCTGGGTGTCCGCCTTGAAATAGCCGCTGAATGATCCGCCAAGTGCTAACTGTCCCATGCCGGCGATCGCGACGCCGAGGGTCAGAAGAGCGACAATCGACACAGCTTTGAAGCGCTTCGTGGAGAGCGCTGCGAACGCGTTCACGACCGGGAGCTGCTTGCCTAGTGTCACACTGGCTTCGCCGCGCGGGAGCAGAAGGAGTAGCGCAGGGAAAACCAGATAGCCAACGAGCAATGCCAGTGCAACGCCGGCGGCAATCATCAAGCCGAAATCGATGACCGGGCGAATACCGCTAGTTGTCAGGCTGGCAAACGCGACCATCGTCGTCAGTGCTGTAAACGCGCAGGGTGCGAATTTCGAGAACATCGTTGTCTCGACTAATGCTCGATCGGACAGCTCCGGTTGGGTTCGCAGCAGTTCTCGATAGCGCACGACGAGATGAATCGTAAACGACACGGAGAAGATGACGAGCAGCGAGATGCTGTTGGCCGAGATGACACTCATCGGGATATCAAACACGCCTAGCAGCCCTGCACCCAGCCCACAGACGACGGCGGCGGTCACCAGATTCAGCGCCACCCAGCGCGCGCGGCGGAAAAAGAACGTGAGAGCGGCCAGAAGCAGGAGCACGATGCCGATGCCAAATGCGCGAACGTCGTTCTGAACGAATACGATCATGTCGTGTGCAATCAACGGCACGCCGCCAAGATAGATGTCTGCTTCGGTTTCGAATGGTCTGAGCTGTGCGCGAATAGCCTCTAACGCCCTGCTGTGCTGGCTCGTATCTGTTGAGAGCCCGACGCGGATCGCCGTTGCCTCACCGTCGTTTGAAATGAGCTGCCCAGAGAATAGAGGCTGAGATTTCAGAAACGCCAGAGCCGCCTCGCGGTCTGTTGATGGGTCGGCCAGGGTGACGTCCCGCCCGAGCGGCAGAATGGGGACGTCGAGGATCGACAGTGTGTCGGATACGCCGCTGATCTGGCTTAGCGCGCTCTGCATCTTCTTGAGCAATGCAAGGCTTTGCGCGCTTGCGAGTTCGACATCGTTGGGTTCGGCAGCGACAAGAATGAAGTTGTCGTCCGGGAACTCGCTGCGAAAACGCTGGTAGTCGGCGAACAGCTCGTCACCGTTGACGACCAGTGTCTCTGCTGAGGCGTCGAAGCGAATGTCCGGCCAGTAAAAAGCTGCGCACAGCATCGCGACGACCACACCCAGCAAGACCGATCTCGGCGTGGACAGTAGTTTTCGGTAGGCGTGAGCACAACGTGCCTGCATACCATGCTGGGTTTCAGGCGGATTGTAGCTTTCTGTCATAACCACCGGCTTGCTTGGCTAGATCGATCAGGCGCGAAATTATTGCCTGCCAGTATGCGATGTTTGTCAGCGCGCCGGGGCTTGAGGGTTAAACGGCGTGTTCGTGGCTAGTCGATAGCGACGCTACGTGCCGACGAATCACTACTCTTTGGAACAGTCAGTGTGAGCACACCATCGGTGTACGATGCTTCAGCTCGCTGGATGTCGACATCCGCGCTCAGCGGAATCGTGCGCGCAAAACTCCCGAAGGCCCTCTCACGGATGAGTATGCCGCCCTCCTGGCGCGATGAACTCATTCGCTTGGTGCCGCTCACACTGAGTAACCCGTCGCGGATCTGCACTGAAAGATCTTCCTTCGCGACGCCAGGTACTTCCAAGCGAACCTCTACCTCGTCAGCGCGGTCGATCACGTCGGTGGCGAGCAATCCCCAGCGCTCTGGACTATCTGGGCCTGCGTCGTCATCAGCGGTTTGTTCCTGCTCATCGTGCTTGAAATAGGTCAGGGCGTTGTGGGCTTGCTCCCGCAGGCTGGACCAACCCTTACTCAGCAGATTTGTTCCGATCATGGGTTTACCGATATGTCCGAGTGTCATGGCGTTGCTCCTGTGACTGAACTGTACTTGTGCGTGTTATCGCACCTCTGCTTGGCTGATAGTGGGGTCATCAATCGCTGATTCGATACGTAATTTCGCGTAGCCGTCTGCGTTCACGCGAGTGCGCGTTCCTGGTGTTGAGGACACACGTTCTCGATTTGCGCGTTATCGCTTACATCCCCACTCGGCAATCGCTGTTTCGCAGGACACACGCCGCCGATTTGTAAGTTCAGGCTTACGACTTGTGGGGATATCTGCCTTGTTCTGGGGCGCTTAGACGCTCCGAGACGCTCCGAGGACACAGAGACGCTCCGAGGACACACGCCCCGCGTTCAGGACACACGCAGTTGTTCCACACGCTTTGGCCTACAGCCTGATCAGAGGGGGCGCCCTCGTTTTGTGCGTTTTCAATCGCGCTTGCGGATGCCCTGTCTGTGCGTAGTATCGGCGGCTCTGATCTACTAAACCGTCAGAGGGCGCGAATTGATGCCGGAACTTTTTATCGAGCCAACTGGCGAGGCGTGTGGTGCGAGGGTGACCGGCGTTGATCTGTCCCGGCCACTCAGTGCCGCCACAGTGGCGCAAATTCGCGCAGCGTGGCTTGAGCATCACGTTCTCGTCTTTCCCGATCAGAAGCTCAGCAGCGACGATTTTGAGCGCTTTGCGCTTCGTTTCGGACGCTTTGGTGATGACCCCTTTTTTCGTCCAATTCCTGGTAGAGAGCACATTGCCGCGGTACGGCGTGAAGCTGACGACACCAGCCCGATTTTTGCGGAAGTGTTCCACTCCGACTGGAGTTTCCAGCCCGATCCACCGGCAGCGACAATGCTCTACAGCATCGATATCCCGCCCGTTGGTGGTGACACCTTGTTCGCCAATCAGCATCTGGCGCTCGAGCGCATGCCGGCTGCGCTCAAGGACAAGCTTGAAGGCAAAACGGCAATCCATTCGGCGGCGGTAGGCTATGCGCCAGACGGTTTGTATGGCGACCCGAAGAATCACGGCAGTATGGACATTGTGGTTTCCGAAGAAGCCTATGCTCGAGAGTTCCACCCGCTCTTTCGTGTTCATCCAGAGACGGGCAGGCGCGCTATCTTCAGCGGCGCGTTCTCATACGTGATCGGCTTCGACGGTATGACGGATGACGAAGCCAAGCAGCTACTGCTCGAGCTTCTTGCCTGGCAGAGCCAGGACGAATTTCTCTACCGGCACCGCTGGCAACAGGACATGCTAGTGATGTGGGACAACCGAAGCGTGCTGCATCGAGCGACGGGCGGCTACGAGGGTCATCGCCGCGAACTTCACCGCATCACGATCAATTCAAACTAGAACGGAGATAGCAGCAGTTACCCGTTCTTGGCTGGACGTGAAGTCCCGCGTTCGCTGGCTGGTGTTTCAGACGCACGTCTTGGTCGCCGGCATCGGCGCGTCGGGTGGTGCTATCCGACATTGTCCAGGCGGCCGTGTTACCGTGGCGCTGCGAGAGTGCAAGCCCGTCGGTCGTTTGATCAGTATTGATGCAGTACCGATGACCCTGGCTTGGTAGGTTCCAGAATTGATGCAGGCCCTGCATCAGCGCGCGAATGCGGTCCCATTCGCCTAGTCCATCTCGATCCGGTTGGATCTGTTGAATGGTGTCTCTCGCTCTAACCAGTACGCCGGCAACTACTCCCCTGAAGTATCGAGGATCTATCCGGTCTCGAGCTCTCTTCGCTTCGCTCCAGCACACAAGAGTACAAGAATGGCTAAGTTAACCTTTGGGGTCATCGCCACCTCCAGGAAACAAGATGAACAACGCGTCGCGCTGCATCCGGCTCATCTGGCGCGAGTGCCAGAGCAGTACCGTCGGCAGTTGGTCTTTGAAGAAGGCTATGGCGAGCTGTTCGATATAACGGATTCCGAACTGGCCGCGCAGACGGGTGGAGTCGCGTCGCGACGAGAGCTGCTGTCAGAACTTGGCAATGTGATATTGACGAAGCCGGTGCTTGAGGACCTGGAAGAGCTTCGAGAAGGCGGCATTCTCTGGGGCTATCCCCATTGCGTCCAGCAGCGGGCGATTACCCAGGCGGCGGTCGATCGCAAGCAAACGCTCATCGCCTTCGAAGACATGTTTGTTTGGAGTCCGTCGGGCCAAATTGGCCGCCATACTTTCTACAAAAACAATGAAATGGCTGGCTATTGCGCCGTACTGCACGCGCTGCGATTGAAGGGCATCGACGGACACTACGGCGATCAGCGGAAAACGATCATCTTCGGCTTCGGCGCGGTCAGCCGCGGAGCAATCTATGCGCTGAAAGCACACGGTTTCAGAGACATCACCATTTGCATCCAGCGTCCCGATCACGAAGTTCGCGAGGAGGTGCTCGATTGCCACTATGTACGTATCCGCGAAGGCAGAGAGGGCGAGGCGCGCATGTTGGTGGTGGAACACGACGGCAGTGAGACCGCGCTGTCTGATTTGATCAGCGTGTCGGATATCGTTGTAAACGGCACGTTGCAGGAACCGAACCACCCGTTGGATATTGTGATTGAGTCCGAACGTTCATGTCTCAAGAGCGGTAGTTTGATCATCGATGTGAGCTGTGATGAGGGCATGGGCTTCGATTTTGCCAAGCCAACAACGTTCAAGAAGCCGATGTTCAAAGTGGGCAAGTCGGACTACTACGCTGTCGATCACACGCCGAGTTACCTGTGGGAAAGCGCATCACGCTCGATCTCCGCTGCGC
>CAYGQC010000017.1:0-33493 GCA_964351875.1 uncultured Pseudomonadales bacterium | reverse complement strand
CATCGTGAAGCCCGGTGTTCTGTCCTATCAGAATCGCGCTGCCGCGTACCCGCATGCGGCGCTTGCCTGACGGGCCCATCGCAGCACGCTCTCGTTTGAACGCGAATCGATCAGGTGGCGTTATCGTGACTGATCAGACGGTGGCGACGACGACGCGATTGCGGCCATCCCTTTTGCCGTCATACAACGCTTCATCGGCGATTTGAACAATCGTGTCCGGCGGACAGAAGGCGCTCGCACTGGCTGCGCCGATCGTAACTGTGATGGATGCTCTTCCTGCCTCGATAGGCGGCAAATCTTCGATCGCTTGTCGCAGGTGTTCAGCCGCTCTCTGTGCCTGCGCAGAGCTCGTGTTTGTCAGCACGACGACAAATTCTTCGCCGCCGAACCGTGCTGCGAGATCCTGGCCGTAGCGTGAGTTGGATTCGATAACGCGGGCAACACTCTGCAAGCACTCGTCGCCGGCAGCATGCCCGTACTGGTCGTTGTATTGCTTGAAGTGATCGACGTCGATCATCAGCAGCGATGTTTCGCTGCCGTCGCGTTCTGCTCGTGCGACTTGCTGCTCCAGAAACTCATCGAGTGCTCGTCGGTTGGCCAGGCCCGTCAGCGGGTCTCGAGTCGCTTGCTGTCGTAGCTTTCTCTGAAGGCGCGACAGCGCCATGTCGAACTGCCAGGAAAATATGGTGCCCATAACGATCGCGAGTACTAGCCAGATTCCGCGGCTGATCGACTTTGCCTCGTGATACGGCTCACCACTCAGATCTGGTATCGCTGCAGCGAAGGCGGACATCAGCGCTATGAGGCCGGTCAATAGGCAGGCCACCCAAACTGCCGTCTTCCGGCCAGCGATCAATGCGCAAAATATGGGGAGAAGGGGTACGAGCGGTGAAAACTGACTGTTAACACCGCCGGAGAGCAGCATCAACGGCAACAGCAGCCCAGCGCCGAGGAAACACAGCGCCACGGGGGCGTAGCGAGAAAACTGTTCTCTTGCCAGGGCAACGTAGATAAGACCTGCGATGCTTGCGTTGAACACCCCGAGGTAGGTGAACGTCATGTTCATGTCGACAAACAGAGGACGAATGAGGGTGGCCAGCGTGATGAAGATCATCATGAAACCCGCTAACCAGCGGGCTAGCCGTTGGCGAAAGGCGTCTTCTGTATCGTAGGCGGATGCCGTGGTGCTGCTCATGGGAGTAGCGTACGGCAGCGTCGGGCTTCGCTTTGGGGTTAACGCACATTATTGACCCCATTCGTCCAACCCTCATCGTGAAAACGTGCGTGACGTCCCACTAGAACGCTCAATTCGAACCTTGCCTTACGTCTTTCCCGACGTTTAGGCAGGCTCGGCGGCCTCGTTCTGTAGTCCGCCCAACGGCAACGTGATAAATTTGCGCGTCCTCAATTCAGCGCTAGTGATCGCCATTGCAAACTAATTCTGAACAACGCTTGGTTATCCGTCGCCCCGACGACTGGCACGTGCATCTGCGTGATGACGACATGCTCGCGGGCGTCGCTGCGCACACCGCCAGGCAGTTCGGGCGAGCGATCGTCATGCCGAACCTGAGCCCGCCGGTCACGACAGTGGCGCAGGCGCAGAGCTACCGCAGCCGAATCCTCGCGGCCCTTCCGGCAGATACTCACTTCGAGCCACTGATGACGGCCTACCTCACCGATACGATCTCTGCTGAGGAGATCGCGCGAGGTTTCGGTGAGAACGTGTTTACGGCATGCAAGCTGTATCCGGCGAACGCCACCACGAATTCAGATCACGGCGTGACTTCGGTCGGCCTGATCAGTGATGTGCTTGATGCCATGCAGCGCATTGATATGCCGCTGCTTATTCATGGTGAGGTTACGTCCCCGGACATCGATGTGTTCGACCGGGAGGCCGTGTTTATCGACACCGTGTTGCAGCCGTTGCGGCGAGACTTTCCTGAGCTTCGCATCGTGCTCGAGCACATCACGACGAAAGAGGCAGTGGACTTTGTGCTCGCAGAGGGCTCTAACCTCGCGGCGACCATCACGCCTCATCATCTCGAGATCAATCGCAACGCGATGTTCGATGGCGGCTTACGCCCGCATATGTACTGCTTGCCGACAGCCAAGCGTGAGCTGCACCGCCAGGCGTTGCGCGGCGCGGCAACGTCCGGCAACCCCAAGTTTTTCCTGGGCACAGACTCTGCTCCCCACGCGATCGCCGACAAGGAGTCCGATTGCGGTTGCGCTGGCATCTTCAACGCGCCGTATGCGCTCGAGGCTTACGCCAAAGTGTTCGCAGAGGAGGATGCGCTCCACCTGTTCGAGGGTTTTGCGTCGCTGCATGGGCCAGCGTTCTATCGACTGCCGGTAAACGAGGCCAAGGTGGTGCTGGAGCAACGGGCGTTCGACGTTCCGGAACGAGTGCAGGCGGGCGAGGCGGTATTGCGGCCATTCCACGCCGGCGCGAGTTTGCCGTGGCGATTTATTGGTGCCGCTTAGTCGGTACAGGCTGATGTCTAGCCGATAGGAAGCGATACCCTCGTTTCGTATTCGCACTTTTCTAGTTCTATCCGAGCGGCCCTGCCGTGTATTTTGACAACCTGGATACCTGCTACTCATGATCATTCACGCAAGCCCGCTACCTGACGTCGATGTTCCACCAGTAACGATTACCGCGCATGTTATGAGGCGGGCAACGGAACTCGCTGATCATGTGGTGATTCGGGATACCAGCGGCAGCAGTCTTTACACCTACGCTGAGCTCAGCGCTGCGATTTACTCGCTCGCGGGTGGTC
The DNA here is from genome assembly GCA_964351875.1 of uncultured Pseudomonadales bacterium. GTDB lineage: Bacteria > Pseudomonadota > Gammaproteobacteria > Pseudomonadales > Azotimanducaceae > JANSWO01. Next base: position 30,713 of record CAYGQC010000017.1, on the reverse strand, counting down.
TGGCGGCGCGCGGGATCGCACCGGGCAAAGTGGTGGGTCTCATGGCGCCGAATGTTCCGGAGTACGCGATTGTCTTCCATGGAGTCGCAGTAGCCGGTGCTGCGGTTACCACGATCAATCCAACCTATGGCTCTGAAGAGGTTAATCACCAGCTTATCGATGCAGGCGCATCCGTCCTGTTCACGGTGCCCATGTTTGTCGAAACGGCTCAGGCGGCAATCAAAGGCACCGATGTCACCGAGATAGTCGTGATTGGCGATGCGGTTCCTGGAACCACGGCTATGGCGTCGATTTTTGCTGACCCCATCGAACAGGTGCCGGTTGACCTCGCCTCTCATACCGTTGTGCTGCCGTACTCGTCGGGAACGACTGGGCTACCCAAGGGCGTGATGCTCTCGCACCGAAACCTGGTGGCGAATATCGAGCAGTGCAGACACGCGATCCGCTACCAGGACGGTGAAGTCGCGCTCGCGGCACTGCCGTTTTTCCACATATATGGCATGCAGGTTCTAATGAACGGCTTAATCTGCAACGGCGTCACCACCGTGACGATGCCGCGCTTCGATATGGTTGAAGCGCTACAAGCGGTATCAAGTCTTGGTATTACGCGCTTCTACGCGGTACCGCCGATTGTATTGGGTCTGGCGAATGCGCCTATTGTCGATGAGTACGACACGTCGTCCGTCCGGCAGGTTTTCTCTGGAGCTGCGCCACTCGGCGCGGAACTCGCGGCGAAGGCTTCCGAGCGTCTGGGCTGTGAGGTGGTGCAAGGGTTTGGCATGACCGAACTTAGCCCGGTAAGTCACTGCACCGTGGAAGGGGACTACCGCCCAGGAACCAGTGGCGTGACCATTTCAAATACCGAAAGCCGGATTGTCGATCCTGATACCGGTGAAGATCAGGGTGTTGGTGAACGCGGAGAGTTATGGGTTCGCGGTCCTCAGGTCATGCTCGGCTATCTCAATAACCCAACGGCAACCGCCGAGACGGTTGATGACGATGGCTGGCTGCACACCGGTGACATCGCAATCATCGATGAGCACGCGCATATGACCATCGTCGATCGCATGAAGGAGCTGATCAAGTTCAAGGGTTTCCAGGTGGCCCCGGCCGAACTGGAAGCGCTTCTTATCACCCATCCGAAGGTGGCGGACGTCGCTGTCATCGGTGTGCCCGACGATGAGGCTGGCGAGCTGCCGAAGGCCTTTGTGGTGACGCCACCCAGTGTCGACGTGAGCCTCGAAGAACTACAGGCTCTTGTGAGCGAACACCTGGTGAGCTACAAGCAGATCAAGCAGCTCGAAGTGATCGATGCGATCCCCAAGAGCGCCTCGGGCAAGATTCTTCGTAAGGATCTGCGCAACCGTTAGCTCGACCGACTGGCTATCGAAAGAGCAACACGGATGTTTTGCACGAGCGGAGCATCTCGGTGGTCGTTGAGCCGATGATCAGATTTCGAATTCTGGAGTGGCCGTATGCGCCCATCACCAGTAGGTCGAAGGTGCTTTCTTCGGCAGCCGCGGCGATCACTGCCTCGGGCTGGCCTGCAGCGAGTTGTTCGGTAACCTTGAGACCTGCCGCACGTAGTTGCTCGGCCGCCTGCTGTAATTCCTCGCGTCGCTCACTGGTATCAGAACCGACAGTGAGCAGGTGACATTCAACACCCCTAAACAAGCTCGACTCGGCGATCCCGGCAACCGCTTTGTTTGCGCTCGCGCCACCGTCGAACGCGATCAGTGCCCGCTCAATTGGCCGGTAGCTTCGCGCGGCAACCAGCACTTGCTTATGCGTCGCACGCACCACGCGTTCCAGGTTTGAGCCAAGATGGCCACTGGTGAAGTCCGCGGCCTCGCCTCGCTTGCCGATGACAATGAGCTGGGCGTCTTCCTCAAACTCTGCCACGGTTTCAACAAGCTCCCCGTGTCTGAGGCGCGTGCTGACATTGCTGACGCCAGCCGATTCCAGGCGGTTGCGGGCGCCGTCCAGAATCGCGCGGCCGCGCTTCAGCGCCAGCCGGGCCTTGTTGGCATCCAGCTCAGCCAGTTCTTCGAGTAGCTCGGTTCTAGCTCCGAGCCCGATACTGCCGCTGAGGTTGACCGGCTCGCTGGAGACGTCGCGGCGGCCCAGAACGTGTACGACCGCGACGGACCGCTCACCGTCGCGCGCCGCCCATGCTGCGTGGTCGCAGACGCTCTCGGAATAGATTGAGCCGTCGATGACCGCGATTAGCTCTGTCATGGCGTGTCTCCCCGTGAATAGGTGCGCTTTGCTTCAATGGCCAAAGAAACGCTCAATGGCCCCTTCCTGATCATGTATCGCGAGCTTGTCGACGATGGTCTCGCTGGCGTCGTTCAATCCGAGCAGTTCAACCTCGGCGCCTTCCCGGCGAAATTTCAGCACCACCATGTCCAGAGCCGTGACGCTGGAAATGTCCCAGATGTGAGCGGCTCTAAGATCGATGACAACTGACTCAAGCGCTTCCTTGAAATCGAAAGAGGAAGTGAACGCTTCTGCTGAGGCGAAGAATATCTGTCCCTCAACTCGATAGGTCCTTTGCGCGCCGTCATCGCTGGCGGTTGAAGTGACACGAAACACCTGGGCGATCTTCCAGGCGAAGAACAGACCTGACAGTAGCACGCCGATACCGACGCCGATCGCAAGGTTGTGTGTTGCCACCACAGTGACAACCGTTGCGATCATGACTACGGAGCTGCTTCGGGGATGCTCGCGCAGGTTTTTGATCGACGACCAGCTAAATGTTCCGATCGACACCATGATCATGATGGCGACTAGAGCAGCCATAGGAATCTGCTTAATCCAATCGCCTAAAAACACAATCATGAGTAGAAGAAACATGCCTGCGCACAATGTGGAAAGCCGGCCGCGGCCACCGGACTTCACGTTGATAATGGATTGGCCGATCATCGCGCAACCTGCCATGCCGCCAATGAAACCCGTTGCGGTGTTAGCAACCCCCTGGCCGATGCACTCGCGGTTCTTGTCGCTGCGCGAGTCGGTCAGCTCATCCACGATCGACGCAGTCATTAGCGACTCGAGCAACCCGACGGCGGCAACGGCGACTGAGTAGGGGAAGATGATCGCAAGCGTCTCGAAGGTGAGCGGAATGTCCGGCAATAGGAAGATGGGCAATGTATCTGGCAGCTCACCCATGTCGCCGACGGTGCGAATATCCAGACCAAGCCAGATGGCGACGGCGGAGAGAACGATGATGCACACGAGCGGCGAGGGAATCGCCTTCGTGAGCAGCGGAAACAGATAGATGATACCGAGGCCGGCGGCGACCATGACGTAGGTGAGGTACGGCACCCCGGTCAGCTCGGGTAGCTGCGCGAGGAAAATGAGGATAGCCAGCGCGTTGACGAAACCCGTCATCACGGAGCGGGAAACAAAGCGCATCACCGAGCCCAGCTTGAGCAGGCCAGCAGCGATCTGCAGCAATCCGGCTAGCACCGTAGCTGCCAATAGATATTGCAGGCCGTGTTCTTTGACTAGAGTAACCATCAGCACGGCTGTTGCCGCGGTCGCTGCGGAAATCATGCCTGGGCGGCCACCCGTGAAGGCAATGATCACCGCGATCGAAAATGAGGCGTACAGACCGACCTTCGGATCGACACCGGCGATCAACGAGAACGCGATGGCCTCGGGAATGAGTGCGAGTGCAACCACCAGCCCTGCGAGTACGTCACCACGGATGTTGCCGAACCACTCGGTTCGGGCAGTTGCGAGGGCACCTGATTTCAATGGTTGTCCTTACTATTTCACCGGCAGCAATGAACAACCTGGTGCTGATCTGAGTGTAGAAGATCAGAAACCGAGGGGTGATCCGGCGGGAAGAAGGGCGAGGCCCCTGAGAGGCGGCGCATACTAGCGGAGTTCGATCTCGGGTGCTATCGAGGCTTGGAAGGTATGCGAGAATCAGCCTCTAGGCTGGTCGCCTTGGTTGTTGTCACGGGTCTTGTCTGGCGCATTTCGCGCCATACGCTACTGAACAAATGGAGCCCTATGCCTCGCTTTACCAACTGCTCAGCGGTGTTGCTTGTCGTCCTTACCGGCCTCTACGGTTGCGCTGTAACACCACCGGCGACCTCGGTTTCCTATGTACCGTTTGTCGAGTCACTGCAGCTCACGGAGCTTGCCGATACGTTTGATTCAGCGCAGGTCGATGCTGCTCTAGCTGGCCAGATGACTGCCGCGATGCCAGTGGACAGGCGAGCAGCGGCGGTGCTGGTCGCTACCGGCATTGTTGATGCGGAAGATCTCGCGAACGCGGATGTGGTCGTTCGCAGGTTGAATGAGTATCTCGCCGTTGAGGCCCATGACCATCCGGCGCTGTTTGGCAGGGTGGGTGATACCTCATTGCTGCAGCGATTGGGCAGGCCGCTGAGCTACGAGGCGCTGCTGGCCGCTGACGATGTGCTCGATGTCCTTGGCGGTGCGCTTTCGGACGGGGTGATCACTGGTTATGACCTTCGAGTGGCCGGCGTGTATGACAGCTTTCCGCCAGCACAGACGTTTATCTACTCCCACTCCGATCCGGTACATCTGCGCCAGTTAGTTACCTTGCTGGATCGTGAGGGCGTGGATGCCTGGGTTTACATGACACCGAAGGTTTCGGCTTTCCTGCACCGCGCCGAGTGGGGCACTCCGGGCAGCAACGTTGCTACGCTCGCCAGTGGAGCGCGAGTTGTGATGGGACAGGAGATGGCCGTGCTGTTCCGCTTCAGCTCACCGGATGATCGAGCCCGATTCCACGACGTCGTGACGCGTTATGCCAAGCGCGACAGCGACGACGAAGCGGGTTTGATAGCGGGCGCCTGGTGGCAGCCGTTTTACTACACGGATCGCGAGTTTCCGGGCTTTCGTCAGATATCGTTGATCGTGCTAACGGCGGGTGACTATGAAGCGACGCTGACGGTGCTGGATGCGCGGGCGCAGTCCGTGATCGACGCCGTCGAACACTCGGGCTGGCAAATACGGCACGACAAAGTATGGGTCAATCCGGCTTTCTACCGGTTTCTCGAAGGCGGCTACAAGTAGCTGGAGTGCGCTACCCTCGATCGCGGCCGAGGCTGCTCGGCCGCACGGCTTGCGCCCAAATGTTGGTGTGGCCGGTGTTTAGTGAACAGTTTGGTTAAGAGTCTCGGCCTCATAGCTCTGTGGGCTCATCCTACCCGCTGAAGCATGTGGCCGGCGATTGGTGTAGAAGGGTTCGATGTAATCGAACACATCAAGTCGCGCGTCTGCGTGAGTTTGATAGCGGCAGCGATTGATCCGCTCGCGTCTTGGGCAAGCCGAACCAGCTTTCCATAGCAGCATTGTCATAGCATCTCTCCGCTTCGCTCATTGAGCAGGTCATGCTGTGCTCGATCAGCAGTTCTTGGTAATCTGCGCTGGCGTACTGGCTGCCTCGATCTGAGTGATGGATGAGCCCCTGGCCTGGCTGGTGTTGTGCAATCGCCATGTGCAGCGCGTCGATTGTTAGTTGACGATTGATTCATTCGCCCATCGACTAACCGATGACGGCCATTGGGCACACGTCAACGATCGCTGCCAGATAAAGCCAGCCTTCCCCAGCCCAGATTTAGGTGATATCGGCCACCCAATACTGGTTGGGCGTACCAGCCGAGAAGTCTTGCTTCAGAAGATTCGGAGCGATCTGATAACCGTGCTTCGACTGGGTCGTCTCACGGTAGCGCTTCTTGGGATAGCCAAACAATGCCATCTCAAGCACAAGTCGCGCGATACGATGGCGTCCAGTCACCAAGAACTGAAGTTCGTCCCTTAACTTGCGGCTGCCATATACATCATCGGACTCTGTGTGCAGCTGCGCGATCCTGTTCTTTAAGCGCTCGTTCGCGATAGAGCGCCGGCTTGGCAGCCGCCGCTTTCACGCGTAGAAGCCGGTTGGTTTGCTCGCTACCAAGCGGCACATCATTCGAGCCGGAAACTCGCCTATCAGCTCGGAGACACACTCGTACTTCGCTTGGCGTCTTTCGTGAGTTATGCCTCCGCGTTTCTTAGGAAGTCGCAGCCCTTTTTTGACCTGCGCCAGTTCACGCATGCAAACGCATGAGTACCTGATCGCGGGCAACGCCCACGATTGTATGGCCATGTTTGAACACGGGAGCAATCGCTTCTTTACCTGAACTCGCTTGAACTAGGCTGAGAATTTGCGCTTAGATCTTGATTCCTTAAACACGTCCGAGCAGCCAGTATCGCTCCTGAGTCATTTGTTCACTGCTCTGGGACCAAACGACTGAGTCCCGGGAGAAACCGGCGTCATTCACTTGTGAGGTGGTGTAACGTTTCTTCTGTAAATTGGCTGGGCTAAAAAGTGCCGAGCCACCCGGTTATCCTTTCAACAGCGATTTGGCGATTGCAGAAGAAAGGAAAAAACGAGATGGCTCAGCAAGATCAGAATAAGTCGATTGAAGACGCAGTGGAACTCCTAAAATCGAACGGCTTTGATGGCATGGCAGAAGCGGTCACCGCACTGCTGAACTCGGCGATGATCGCGGAACGAAGCGAGTACCTGGGAGCGGCGCCCTACAAGCGCTGCGCGACCAGGGTAGGCTACGCCAACGGGTTCAAAGACAAGACCGTCAAGACCCGACTGGGTGAGTTACCACTGAGCGTTCCACAGACACGCGACAGCGGTTTTTATCCGCAGAGCCTCGAACGAGGACTGCGATCGGAACGCGCATTGCTCCTGTCGATTGCCGAGATGTACGTCCAGGGCGTCTCAACTCGCCGGGTGAAAAAGATCGTCGAAGAACTCTGCGGCATGGAAGTGAGTTCCACCCAGGTATCCCGAGTGGCCGCGCAGCTGGATGAGATTCTGGAAGGCTGGCGCACACGTGAACTGGGCCATTACCGCTATGTGATTCTGGACGCGCGCTACGAAAAAGTTCGGCAAGGCGGTCAGGTGCTCGACGCTGCCGTACTGATCGCCTGTGGCATCGATCAGCAAGGCTTGCGGGATGTACTGGGCTGTTCCGTTCGTCTGTCAGAAGCAGAACCGCACTGGCGGGCGTTTCTTGCAGACCTGAAGCAACGCGGACTTAACGGCACGACCCTCATCGTCAGCGATGCACACGAGGGTCTCAAGGCGGCCCGCAAAGCGGTGTTCCCAAGCGTTGCCTGGCAGCGGTGTCAGTTCCACCTGCAGCAGAACGCCGGTCAGTACGTGCCTAATGTCGCCATGCGCGCACCGGTAGCGGCCGACATCCGGGCGATCTTCAATGCGCCGGACCTTGAGGAAGCAGAACATCTGTTAACCAAGTTCCTGGATCGGCACCGAGAGACTGCACCAAAGCTGGTCGCATAGGCAGAGACGGCCCTGCCACAGGGATTTACCGTGTTTAGCTTGCCGTCATCGCATCGGCGTCGACTGCGTACGACCAATCTATTGGAGCGCGTAAACGAAGAAGTAAAACGGAGAACTCGCGTTGCTAGACTGTTCCCGAACGAGGCATCGTGCCTGCGGCTCGTAACTGCGGTCTTGATGGAGATAGCCGAAGACTGGCAAACCGCTGACAAGCGCTACGTCACCTTCGCTGATTAACCCGCTTAGGGATAACCGAAATTGCAGAATAAATGTTGCTCAATCACTTGTGATCATTGTTCCTATCTGACATCTTTTGCTGTAGAAAAAAGTTGCAGAGTACGGAGCGCGCTTCCCGTAGCGCGACAGAGGATGTCTCATGAAGCTAGCGGCCCTACTAGATCCGCAACCGCAGTGGTCAGTTTCGAAGACTCTGATGTGCTTTCTTTTTTGGACATGTTCATCGGTTGCTTACGCTGAAGCAACAGCTGTGTTCGAGGTTGAAAGCAACTTCCTTGCAGCAGTAGATAATCCGTCATTGATAGATTTTGAGGGAATTGCTGATCCGGACGATTTCGTGTTCCTTGGGGACCCGGGTTTGTTTGATTCTGGCAGTGGCTTAAACGTCACTAATGATAGCCAAATGTTCGTGCAGAATGTTGAGTCCCGATACGGATCGGGTTCGTTTCTTTCGGCTCAAGGCGGAGAATCGCAACAAGTTGTGATCTTTTTGCCTCCGGGTACGGTTGCAGTTGGTTTTTCCTATGCATATTCGGCGACGGCTGTTGCGAGCGCTGTTCTCGATGTGGACGAAGGCCTGAATTTGACCGCACCTGAAATCGGAGATATGGGATTCTTTGGGGTCGTTCGCCGTGATGGCATTGAGTTCGTAGTCATTGGTGTTTCTGGCTCCTCTATAGATATCGACAATATTTGGTATGTTGTCGGTTCAACACCCGAATCGTCCGCGACTTTCACTGACGAAATAAGTTTTGTTGCAGGTCTTGCCTCACCCGTTGCCTACGATTTTGAAGGAATAGTCGCTCCTGGCCAGAATCAGTTTTTGGGTGATCCTGGTTTGTACTCTGAAGGCGACTTGGCAATAGAGAACAATTCGCAAATGTTTGTTCAGAACACGGACTTTTACGGAACTGGGGCCGTCCTCTCAGCGCAAGGCGAAAACCCTCAGGTCGTTCAGATACAATTGCCGCCTGGCAGCGTTGCATTCGGATTATCGTATAGCTTTCGAAACTATGGCTCTGCGGGGGTTGTGGCTAGCGTTGACGACAAAGAACACTATTTGTTGTCGCCTGAGTCTCCTGGAGGACTTGGGTTCTATGGAGTTGTGCGGTTATCTGGGATATCCAGCGTAACTCTAACGGTTACGGGCGCGGCGATTGACATAGATAACGTGCTTATTCAGGTCGATCAGAGCGTGCGATCAAGTAGGTATCGTAACGAAGCCAGTTTCTTGGCGGCGACGGAAACGACATCCACTATCGACTTCGAAGGCATCGTGGGTGTTGGAGAATCTACAGACTTTGGCAATCCGGGCGCCTTTATTGACAAAGGGTTAAGAATCTCGAATACGTCGAACATGTTTGTGCAAAACAACAATTTCTACGGTTCGCAATCGTATCTTTCTCCGCAAGGTGACGTTCCACAGTCGGTGTTAGTTCAGGCTCCTGTCGGGACATTCGCCCTAGGTTTTTCATACAGTGCACCTGGTGCCACTGTTGTTATAGATGGGACTGAGGTTTTTGACCTAGAGGCGCAGCCGCAAGGGACACTTGGCTTTTTTGGGGTGATTCGAGATGTTCCCATCGAGACGTTTTCCATCTCGGTTGATGGAGCATACTTTGATATCGATGATGTGCGGTTATCTCGCCTGTCTACGCACGGTCAGACTACGAATCTGCGTGGAGGTGGGGTTCTTTCTACTGAGTTTGGGTCGAATGGTATTTTGAGGTTAGATGAGTTACTGGAAGTTGACGAGGCCGAGTTTTTTGGGCTTTCAGTGCATCGGCCAAGTGGAAAAATATTGGTGGCTGGCACTTCGTACACTGAAGGTAACGACCCTATTGTCCAAGTCTCTAGGATTGATTCGTCGGGTGTTTTGGATGTCTCGTACGGAATTGGTGGCTCGCGATCGGTCGACGTTGGCGTTGGTGGTGGTTATGCGTGGGACATGACAGCTTTGGAGGATGGAGGGGTGTTTGTCTCCGGTCGGGGGGATCGTGGAACAGGTGATTTCTCTAGTTTTGTTTTCAAGTTAGATAGCAACGGCGACTTAGATCCTTCGTTCGGAACCGGAGGAGTCATTAAGTACAATCTTGACACTACGCCAGGTGGGGCGACTGACGGTTTTGAGAGAATTATCGTGCTTGAAGATGGTCGGATTCTCCTTGGAACTGGCGGGTTGGGAATCTATCAATTGAATTCCGACGGTAGCTTGGACGGTAACTTTGGTACAGGCGGTAGGGCGAATCCTCACGAAGATACTTGGTCAAGTTTTGGTCTTTCCGTCGACGCAAATGGGAAAATTGTGTTCGGAGGGGGGGCGGCTTTTTTCCAGTCGCCTCAAAGTTTCATCGTAGGACGTTACCTTGCGGATGGGAGTAACCTAGATTTGGCGTTTGGTGATGCTGGTGTGGAAGTAGCGCCTATTGGTTTTGGTAACGATGAAGTGCTTGACTTAGCCATCGACTATGAAGGGCGAATAGTTGTATTGGGATATCTTGAGCTTGTTGGAGAGGCGCCGAGAAGAACGGCTCTGGTCCGGTTTACCGAAGACGGGGACCTCGATCCAAGTTTCGGATACAGTGGAATTCGTATTTTGGATGGAATCGCAACCCGCACTCCGTATGCCACCAGAGTGAGGCTCCGTCCAGACGGCGGGCTTTTTGTGTTGGGTACTGCTGACGCTCCGCTTCCGCTTCCTGATCAGGAGCTCTTTCTGATGTCTCTCAATGAAGATGGGACATTGGATGATTCATTTGGCAATAGGGGTTGGGTGGAGTTTGACGTAGAGCCTTCTGCCGACTCGGGTGCTTTTTGGCTTCGGCGCGATGCAATGGAGATTTACCCTGACGGTAAGGTTTTAATAATGGGCTGGGAGTGCGCTTGTTTGACTATGGTGAGTACACCAGATTGGCAAGATGGCGATGCCGACGGTCTGTCAGACCAGATTGATCCTGATGATGACAATGATGGCGTACTGGATATAGATGATGCATTCCCGAATGATCCAAGCGAGACTCGGGATACTGATCGCGATGGAATTGGAAATAATGCTGACACTGATGATGACGGTGATGGGTTGAGTGATTTGGACGAGATAGCTGTTTACAAGACTGATCCGCTTAAAGTCGATAGTGACGGGGACGGTCTAAATGATGGGGATGAAATATTGTACGGGTCGGATCCCCTAGATTTCGAAGATTGTGCTGAGAACTTGTGTCCGCAACCCAGTAGCTTTATTCGGCTATTGCCGATACTGGTTCCCCAATAGATGCGTCGCGGAAGTCGGGACTGTCGGCTGTGATGGTTGCGGCCTGATCTGACATTGATCGGTTTGACGGTTGTGCAGAAGTCCGGTTAGTTCAGTTCACTAACTTTCTGTGTGCACAGCGCGGGTCTGAACTATCACACGTCAAGCAACGTCTGCAGTGGTGTTCTTCCGAGACTCTACTGAATCCTGTGAAACTGCCTAAACTAGCGCCCACAGGCTCGGTAAAGAGGGCACGTAGTCTTCCCCGTCAAGTGGACAACTCATAACTAGAGTTCGAGGCTTGTTCAAGCTGCCTGCGGAACTGTGATGGTGGTATTCGCCCAAGGCTCTGTAATCCCCTCATTCTTAACGAGGCTAGGAAGTAGGTTGATTATGCTGCCAAGGCCAACTTCTGTCTTGGGGTGATGCCTCCTATACCCGTGTGGGGACGTTCGTTGTTGTATTGCCACAGCCACGTAGTGGCTGTGGCCTGAGCATGCTGTACCGATTCGAACAGATGCAGATCGAGCCACTCGTGGCGAACGGTCCTGTTGAAGCGTTCAACATAGGCGTTCTGTGTCGGCGTTCCCGGCTCGATGAACATCACTCGTATGCCACGCTCCTCTGCCCAGTTCTGGAACGCTGAGCTGCACATCTCGCTTCCGTTGTCGCACCGCAACGCCTTAGGCTTGCCGCGCCATTTGTAATCCCCCCGGAAAATAGGGGGGGATTCCAATTACACACGCGATCCGGGCAAATTGCTCGCTAGTAAAGAGTGGCGAGGGCTTTCGCATCCCACGCTTCCAGCTCATCAGTACGGTTTTCCCGGATCTTCTGCGCCCAATGCGGGTCCTGCAGGAGCGCCCGGCCAATGGCGAGCATATCGAACTCGCCTTTTTCCAACCGCTCGACGGCCAGGCCAATGGGCTGAGTTTTGGAGGACTCGCCCTGGAATGAGCCAATGAAGTCGGAAGACAGTCCGATCGATCCGACCGTTATCGACGGCAGGCCGGTCAGCTTCTTGCACCAGCCTGCGAGGTTGAGACCGTTGTCGCCGTCGACTTCAGGAAACTCTGCTTCCCACCAGCGGCGCTGGCTGGCGTGCAGAACGTCAACACCTGCGTCGACAAATACCTTCAGGAACGCTTCCATCTCCTGGGGGGTCTCTGCAAGTCGCGCCGTGTATTCCTGCTGCTTCCACTGGGACCAGCGCAGGATGATCGGTATGTCGTTGCCTACCTGCTTGCGGCACTCGCCGATGATCTCGCCAGCGAAGCGGGCCCGCTCGACCAGGCCGCCGCCGTATTTGTCCGAGCGCGTATTCATGACGCCCCAGAAAAACTCGTCTATCAGGTATCCGTGGGCGCCGTGAATTTCCACTGCGTCGAAACCAGCCCTCGCGGCGGCGCTAGCGGCGTCAGCGTAGGCCATCACCATGTCGGCCACTTCGCTATCGGTAGGCTCAGGTTGGACCTGGCTGCCGGTGTGCGTGCGTCCCGATGGACTGTCTGATGGTGCTTCGGGATCCGGGCCCGTGCCTGGCTTGCGCATCATGCCAACGTGCCACAGTTGAGGCGCGATTTTGCCCGGCGTCCTGTGGACGGCTTCGGTGATCTTGCCCCACGCTGCAAGCGCTTCTGGCTGGTGAAAATTTGGCACCCTGGGGTCGTTTGATGCACCGCCTCGGCCGACCGTTGTACCCTCGGTGACGATCAAGCCGACGTCTGCGGCTGCTCTTCGCTGGTAGTACTCGAGCACCTCATTGGTCGGGATGCCATCGGGCGAGAAAGAGCGGGTCATGGGTGCCATGACGATACGGTTCGGCACGGTCATGCCGCGGATGGTGATCGGTTCAAACAGCGGGTTGGTGTCGGGCATCGTTCATTGGGCTCGTTATCTGGAGCGCGAAGAATGGAGCACGTATGCCGGTTGAGCAACGGTTGTAACCACAGTCTCAACTTGCCTAGATTGGCTGGTAGACGCTAGAGCGCCGTTGAGTCAACAGCCGCCAGGTCTGTGATACCTGAATCTAGTCCTCCGGCGTCACGTTCTCATTCGACTCCAAATTTTCCGAATCCAAAGTGGTCAAGTATCTACGCTCTCGTTCGGCCACGAATCCGCGGAAGACGCTGCGCAAGCGCAACAATTGGGCTCTTCCCGTCGGTGCGTGATAGAGAATCTTGCGGGGTAAGTTTCCGCCGAGATCCTGGGCTATGACGGGTATTCCATTTCGTTCGAGCCACTGTAGCGCAAACAAGCCGTTTTCTTTGCCAATGTCGCTACTTACGTCGATCACGCTTGCGCCGCCAAAAACCTTAGCCTCGAGGTGATTCCGTTGTCCTCCGGCCCGCAGAATTGCACTGACTAGAGTCTCCATGGCCGTCTTGCCGTAACGCCCGGATTGTTCGATCTGCAGTTTCGGGTTGGCGCTCGTAGGAATATCAGGCAGCATAAAGTGGTTTATTCCGCCTACCCCAGATCGTGAATCTCGAAGGCACGTTGTGACACAGGATCCGAGTACCGTGGTGATCGTCTCGTTCTCTTGAGTGACATAGACTGCTCCTGCAGATAGCTTCACCATGACCTCGCCAGTGCCTTGATGGACATACCGGATTGGTGATCCGTCCTTATGTTCAAGGTCGGACAATATCTCTCGATCTGATGCCTTGGTGTTCATTTGACGCGTTGATAGGTGGTTGTACTTACCCGGGAGAATCGATTGGTTTCAAATGCGAGACTCTCTGAGTGACCGAGAAATAAGTAGCCGCCGACTGCGATGATTTCTGCAAATCGCGAGACCAGCTCTTTCTGCTGTTCTCTCGAGAAATAGATCATTACGTTCCTGCAGAAAACTATGTCGATCGGGCCGCGAATTGGCCAGTGAGAGAAAAGGTTCAGTTGCTTGAACAACAACATGCTTTTGAGTTCATGTTTAACCTCAAAGCACGACTCGTCGATTGGGTCGAACCAAGTTTTGACCTGGGCTTGGGTAAGGCCTCGCAGGTCTTCTCGTTTGAAACGTCCAAGTTTTCCGGTTTCCAAGACCTCCCCGTTAATGTCTGTGCAAAGCAGTTTCGGATCGACCTTTGGAGGGTTTGCCATCGACTTTATCGAAATGGCGAGGCTGTACGGCTCTTGTCCGGTAGAGCAGCCTGCCGACCAGATTCGGATCGGAGCCGTTGCTTCCGAGCGAGCAAGTAGGTCAGGAAGAGCTGTTTTGGTCAGATAGGCGTAATGAATCGGCTCCCGGAAAAAGAAAGTTAAATTAGTAGTGACCAGATTGATGAAACTCGCTAGTTCCCGTCCGTTTGGATTGTCCAGTTTGCTTACATATTCGTCGATGCTATCCAGGTTCAGCCTTGTGAGCCGCCGCATTAGGCGAGCCTGGAGCATGGGCCGCTTGGACTCCTCCAAAGATATCCCCGTCTCCTTCATGGCGAGCTCACGCAGAAACTCAAAATGTGAGTCTGACAGCGCACCAAGCGGCCCTGTTTTCACCACGTTACCCTTGCTGGGTTCTCGTGATCTCTTGTCATCGCCGCTGTTCATGTTGAGTGCCGATGCAGTCCCATCAGTTCGCTCACTCCCAGCTCTTCTGCGATGCGGACTAACGGCTCGCTCGGATCGACCCATGTGAGCGATCGATTTTCGGAATCGAATCTCAGCTTAAAGATCAGCAGCAGTTGAACGCCTAGCGTGTCGATCTTCGTGATTTGGCTCGTGTGCAATTCGACATTGAGTCCCGACTGAGCTTGGTCATCCAGCATCTGAGCTACGCCAGACACAGTCTTGACGGTGAGCTCTTCGGAAATGGCTATTTTCATTATCGTCACTGACGTTTCATGGGCGAACCGCCCTGTTCGTCGTCCGCCAGACTTGCCGCGATAATGGCCTCCAGGTCAACGATCATCACCAACTTGTCTTCGGAGCGACTAAGGCCGCTGATGTAGCGTGCACCGATTATCGAACTGTGCGTGGTCGATTCGATAGAGTTGACGAGATCCAGTTTCAAGACGTCTAGCACCCGGTCGACAACGAGGCCGATCTGACGCTCGCTCCCCAGCACGTCGGCCTGAACGACGATTACCCCGGTGGTGCTTGTAAAGGCTTGCTCGTCGAGTGCGAATTGCCGGCGCAGGTCTACTATCGGAATGATCGTACCTCGAAGATTTATTGCACCCAGGACGTGTGGCGGTGAATGCGGAAATGGGGTTGGGCTGGACCAGCTCCGTATCTCGCGAACCTTGAGTACGTCGACGGCATATTCCTCTCCAGCGAGGGTGAAAGTGAGGTGTTGTTGCCTGCCTGCGACAGCGATGTCCTGCAGTTCTTCTGTATCGTTGTTCATATCGATGGGCACCTACGCGACGTGGCGTACTTGATTGTTTTCAATGAAAGCCGCTCCGTCCAGAATGAGAGCGACTGCCCCGTCGCTCATTATCGTCGCTCCACTGACCCCAGCGACCTTCCGATAATTGTCTTCCAGAGACTTGATGACGACCTGTTGTTGTCCCAGCACAGCGTCGATGATCAACCCTATGTGTGTGCCATGTACTTCGAGTACGAGAACCAGTGACGAACTGCTAACCTCACTTTGCTTGCTTCCGAGCAAACTCTCGTGGAGGTTTACGAGTGAGATGTAGCCTTCGCGAAAGCGAGCCGTAGTGCCTTTTCCCGGAACCTCTGAAACGCTTGTCTTTCGATACTCGATAGTTTCGATGATGTTTGTCACCGGTACGACGAAACGTTGTGAACCGACCTGTATCAGTTGGCCCTCGAGTATGGATAGCGTAAGAGGTAGCGTTATGGTCACTACAGATCCTGATCCGATAACTGAGCTTATGGAGACCTTTCCGCCCAAACCGATAATGTTTCTTCGGACTACGTCCATGCCGACGCCTCTTCCCGATACGTCGCTTACGGTTTCCGCAGTCGAAAATCCGGGCGCAAAGATCAGTTGTTGAATCTCCGTATCGCTCAGTTGTTCTTGATCTCCGACTAGCCCGCGTTCTCTGGCGATGAAGAGAACGCGATCATCATCAATGCCTTTGCCGTCGTCGATAATTTTGATGACGATAGAACCGCTTTGGTGATAAGCATCTAGCGTGAGAGTACCCATCGGGTCCTTGCCGGCGGCTTCCCGGTCGGCGGGTGATTCCAATCCATGGTCTATGGCGTTGCGGGCGAGGTGAACGAGCGGATCGAGCAAATGATCCAGAACGGTTTTGTCGACTTCGGTCGATTCCCCGGATACAACGAAGTTGACCTTTTTTCCCAGTTGTTTAGAAAGGTCCCTAATCATCCTCGGCAAGCGTCCGAACGCGAATGAAATCGGCAGCATGCGTACCTTCATAACGGTTTCTTGCAGTTCGCGAGTATTGCGTTCTAGCTGATCGATACTCATCAACAGCTGTTCGGAGTGCACGGTTTCAGCGAGATGGCTTGTTCGAGATAACATTGATTGCGTGATAACTAACTCCCCAACCAGGTCGAGGATGCGATCGATTTTGTCCGTAGCGATTCGCATGGTGGTGCTTTCAGGTTTCTTGGGCGCACTAGTGCCCGAGTCATCAGGCGATTCTGGTTGCGATAGGCCTGCTTCTGCGTTTGATCGAGGTACGTCCGGGGAATCCTGGTCAGGTATCTGCTCTAGCACGTAACTGCAGTCGTATTCGACCCACTCGAATACCTCGCGAATGCGTGCTTCCGGCTCGGACGAGCGCAAGCACATATTCCAGGCCAGGCTGATGGAGCTGGGTTCAAGCGCCGTCCACGTTTGCAGTTCCGAGGTGTCGGCTTCGATATCCAGTTTTCCGAGTGTGTTGAGCTCCCGAATGACCAGATTCGGATCGTTGCCCCGTTTGGCCATATCGGCGTTGGGCCGGAAAACGATTTTCCAATCAGTCTCCCGGGCCACGGGAGCAGCGTTTGCGCTAAGTTTGCTGTCTGCTGTGGTCGTGGCGCTGACGTTTCCGGACAGTAGGCTGAGCTCGACGGAAACTTCCCGATATCTTGGGTGCGAGTCATGTGATTCCGGATCGCTTTCAGCGAGCATGTCGCGTAGGACGTCGACTGCGCTGAGCATCGTCTGAAGAGCGCTCTCGTTGAGCGTTTTGGCACCGGACCTGAGCCCGTCCAGATAAGTCTCTAGCTCGTGCGTAAAGCTAGACAAAGCGTTGAAGCCGAAGGTTGCTCCGCCGCCCTTGATCGAGTGAGCGGCTCTAAAGATAGTGTCTAGAGCGTCTGGCTCAATATATTGGTCGTTTGCTTTGAGCAATTCCCCTTCGAGTACGTCGACGTTCTCTTCACACTCTTCAAGGAAAAGAGATTTTAGCTCCTGCAGATCGGAATCATCCAACGGTCTTACCCTCGCTTCATTGAATGCTCTGGCCGGATTTGGCTTCGTATAATCAATATCGGCTGGAAGCCGGTAATGTTTAGGAGCAGCTAAAGACGAGGGTGTTTCCGCCGATACCTATATTGAGTCTGAAAGAGTGTTCTATGGAAATTACGATCGAGGCACTGTTAGCTAAGGCGGATGAGTCCATCCGATTCCCACACTCTGCTATGCGTATCGCTGAAATGGCAGGCGACCCGGAGTTGGCTACGGCCTCTCTGGCTCGCTTTATCGAGGGTGACCCCGCATTTGCGCTCCGCCTACTTAAGCAAGTAAATAGCCCAGCCTTCGGCCTCGCGAAAACGATCGATTCGATCCACGATGCGATCAGTCTTGTTGGTCGTCGCGGCATTGCGGATCTTGCGCTGGTCCAAGGCAGCACGGCAGCGTTTGGGTCGATCGAGTCGGCCCTCATGCGCGCTACAACGTTTTGGGATCACAGTCGTTTCGTCGCAGCGCTTGCCCAGGAGTTAGCGTTGGAGGTGTCGGGCGAAGCATCGAACGCGTTCATCGCTGGTCTTCTCCACGACGTGGGCCTGTTGCTACTGTTTCATTCCGTTCCAGACGAGATGGAATCGGTGTTGGAGCACTCGCTCGATCAACAGCGTTCTCTGGAGGAGAGCGAGCGTGAGCTGTTCGGATTTGATCACGCTGAGTTGGGTGGAATACTTGCTAACCACTGGTCTTTGCCGGCTAGCCTTACGAACGCGATCAGACATCACCACCACCCAGAGGCCGCTGAGGCGTATAAGGAAACCGCTAGTTGCGTCGCGTTTGCCAATCACCTCGCTGCCTGTGAGGAAACGGATTCGACGCTAGATGAGGCGCAACTGGACTACTTCCTGAAAATGCATGGGATAGACAACGTGCCGGTAGATTCGATTCTAAGCAATACGCGTAGTATCGTTGCACGTTACGTCATCGCCGCTTAGATCGCGTAGCGTACTCGCTGTCCTAGGAACATACGAAAGTGATGTGTCCCCCAGGATAGCGCCCTGCGTCTACCTCAAATGACGCCGAGACTTGAGCATTGGCAATGTTTGTCGTGTTACCGCCCGTCCCTTCAACGGATGTTAAGCGCAGGTGTGGCGTCTCGTCATTCATAAACATGCTCGAGAAGATGTTCATTACCTCGTAGAGATTTGCTTCAGCGATTTCGGATAGCTCGTGCTCTCTGACCATCTCTTCGGCTATCGCCGGCGGCACGAGTGACAACGCGCTTCCCAACCCGCACGCGATGGGCCAATCGCAGTAGCAAGCTGCTACTGGATCGGACTGCTCATTGAGATAGATTGCAATGAAATCGGCGTTTTCGGGGAGCAGCGACGATTCCCGAATGGTCGGCTCTTCACCTAAGACCATGGTGAGATTGCTTGCCAAAGCCTCGGACGAAGGCACGATGTAGGAGCCCGACACTAGCCGAGTACTCGGTTGAGCGCGCGTTCGAAAACGTCCGGCGTGAAAGGCTTCGCAATGAGAAATTGTGCCCCCGCTTCGCTGGCTTTGGCCCTCATCGTTGCTGTCGATTCGGTTGTTACAAAGCCAAATTTTACGGGATTGTTGTTCTCACGGATCTTTTCCAGGAACTCGATACCGTTCATGACGGGCATGTTCCAATCACACAGAACTAGATCTGGATCCTCTGCATCGATGCTATTGAGTGCATCCGAACCGTCTTGTGCCTCGCAGAACACAAGGTCTCGAAATCCAGCTTGCTTAAGCGTTCGCTTGATTATCTGTCGCATAGACGAGCTGTCATCAACGATCATTATCTTCATAGTTTTCCCTGACGTTCTCTCTACGATCATGAGATCGGCTAACTACAGTCTAGCAACGACTGACGGTGCCACTAGGGAAAATGCAAAGTTAAAGGTTAGAAAGACAGGGCCGATATCCTAAGCGTGTTCTATCGATCAGGATTTAAAGCAGGATGTCTAATTTCTCTTTGCGACAGAAAGTACTGGCCGCGATGT
Source organism: uncultured Pseudomonadales bacterium (assembly GCA_964351875.1). Lineage (GTDB taxonomy): Bacteria > Pseudomonadota > Gammaproteobacteria > Pseudomonadales > Azotimanducaceae > JANSWO01. Next base: position 11,508 of record CAYGQC010000017.1, on the reverse strand, counting down.
TGTTGGCTGGCATCGCGCCCCTGCTTATCGTTAGTTTCGGTATCCAACGCTACGCTGGAGAAACCGTCGAGAAATTGACGCTTTCCGGGCTAGATGCCGTCGCGAGAACGAAAGCGGCTCACGTCGAAGACTACTTTTCGCAGATCCGGGACCAGAATGCGGCTATGTCGAAAGACCTAGCGGTGGTGGAGGCGACCAGGCAGTTCGTCGAATCGTTCGCCCTGCTATCCGTCGACACAGCGGGCGCAGATCGCTCGGACACAGTGGAACAGGCCAGTTTGCTCGACTACTACGAGAACGTATTCTCGCAGGAGTACCGAGCGCGTAACGGCAGAGATATCGCCGCGGATCGATTTCTACCCGTCGATCCCGTAGCTCGACACCTTCAATACTTGTACATCGCGCAGAATCCCTATCCGCTAGGTCGAAAGCAATCCTATAACAACGCTACGGATGGAAGCGCCTACTCCGATGTGCACGATCGCTTTCACCCGGCCTTCCGAGACTTCACCACCCGTTTTGGCTACTACGACATGTTTATCATTGAGCCAGAGAATGGACACATCGTCTATTCGGTGTTCAAAGAGCTGGATTTTGCTACGAGCCTGTTTGATGGGCCTTACGCTGACACGAATATCGCAGAGGCAGTCAATGGGGCTTTACGGCAGGGCGCTCGTCAGCCTTACTTGGTCGACTTCGCTACCTACACTCCTTCATACGATTCTCCCGCCTCCTTTATAGCGACACCCATATTTGAGGACTCCAATCTTCTCGGCGTCCTGGTCATGCAAATGCCGGTCGATCGGATCAATGAAATTGTGCGTGGTGAGGCTTCTTCGGACGTTTCGAGTCACTCGGTGCTATTTGGCTCTGATGGGTTGATTCGTTCCGAGACCCATGACAATTCAGTCGCTATTCTCGAAGACAGCGTCGATGCAGCTCTCGTAACATTGGCGTTTGAGAGCGGCGGTGGAACAAGTTACAGCGAGTCCGGTGAATCGCTGTACTTCGACGTTGCGCGCGTGCTTGAAGTTGAAGGCGTCGAATGGGCAATTGGTGCTAGAACGCTATCTCAAGATGCCCTATCGGGTCTCCACGAACTGTTTCGGGCATCGATGTTCGTTACTGTTTTGACAGCGACTATTCTTTCGCTATTCGCATGGTTCTTCGGTCGCCGATTGCATCTGCAGTTAGGAGGCGATCCAAGCGTTATTGAGGGAGTGGCCGAGCGCATAGGCAATGGCGAGCTTATTCTCGATTCAGAAGAGGCAACGCCAGTGGGCGCTTACGCATCGCTCGTCGGCATGCGAGCGAAGTTATCTGACGTATTGTCGAGAGCAAGTACTATCGCTCACGACGTGCGAGAGGGTGCTAGGGGCTTGTCGCAGGGTAATGCCGGTCTGCGCGAACGAACGGAACAACAAGCGTCGAATCTCGAAGAAACCGCGGCAAGTACAGAGGAGCTCACGAGTACCGTTCGTCAGAACGCTGACAATGCTCGTGAAGCCGATGAGCTTGCACAACGAGCGAGCGAACAGGCCCGAAAAGGAGGCGATGTCGCCGAACGTGCTATCGAAGCGATGCAGGGGATTGGAAGTTCGAGCGATCGTATTTCGAGCATTATCGGTGTCATCGACGAGATTGCATTTCAAACAAATCTACTGGCTCTTAACGCTGCCGTAGAAGCAGCTCGAGCTGGTGAGCAAGGTCGAGGCTTCGCTGTCGTTGCCTCGGAAGTACGGCAACTTGCTGGGCGGAGCGCGGAAGCAGCGCGAGAAATCAAGGATCTGATTGAAGATAGCGTAGTCAAAGTCCAGGACGGGGCAGAGTTGGTTAAACAGTCCGGAGAGCAACTTTCCGAGATAGTGAAGTCGGTGACGAACCTCGGTCAGGTAGTTGGCCAGATCAGTTATGCCTGTGAGGAGCAGGCGGCGGGAATTGACCAGATAAATCAGGCTCTGATCCATATGGATAGCATGACGCAACAAAATGCGGCTTTAGTCGAAGACGCATCGAATACGAGTGAGGCGATGTGTCATCAAGCGGATCGGCTGGTCGAGCAGATCGGGTATTTCACGGTTGGTACAGCCGCAACGAAACCTGGGGGGCTTGCAGATACTACAGCCATGGCGGGGGTTGGTCTGGATGCGCGGAGCAAGTCGGTCTCGACAGTTGCGCCGGGCAGATCGACGCAACCCAAGCAGACTTCAATCAGCGCCTCTTCGACACATGAAGTATGGGAGGAGTTCTAGGCGAACAGTAGCTGTGATGGAGGGTTGTGATCTGACAAGCACTGCCAGATGAACTTGAAATTGTGCTCTAAAGCAATCGTTGATCAGAGCGTTGGACGGGAGCCTCCGGTCGTCTCGTGTCAGCCATATCTCCAATCGGTTAAGCCCAAACGGGATGGTAGGGTGCCAGTATGCTATCTGCTTAGCACCCTCGGTCCGGCTGCCGACACAAATGGCTGGCGCTTCTTCCGCCGACGCGTCTGCCGCAAACTCGTTGCTCAAAGGAGCGGCTGTGACGACAGATTAGCTAGAGCACAGGGCCAGACTTCTTTGCTTCGACGGATGGTTCAGAGATAAGCCTGTCAACGTCGTTTCGAAGTGAAGAACTAAACCAGTTGCAGCGTTGTCCCCACCACTCCCTACCGCCAGGAGTCGTCAGAAAACCGGGAACGGTGTTATCGTACACAGCGAAAGTGTCGTCTGAGATTGCTCCGTCACGCCGGTCAATGAAGGCTTGCTCCAGCGCGCTCAACCATTGGTAAAACACATTGTCGAATCGAAAGCGCTCAACGCCCGATAGGGAGTCCAAGGACTTCAAACCTTTCACGAATATTTCGGAGACGCCTTCCTCGGTCAGAGAATTCAACTCTTCAGAAGTCCCCACATTTGCCTGCCGTACCGAGCTGCGCCTTACAGCCATCGTGTTGTGGCGAATTTGAATCGCGAGATAGCCAAGAGTGGCCACAACAGCTAGGGCGCCAACAACTTCTCCAATCGCACTAACCGCATCTCAATTCATGTGTTTCTCCCCGCAAAGGGGCGATTATTTTTGATTTGGCCTATGGCAGCTATGGGCACAAAGCGGTTCTCGCGTATGTGTGTTGGTGTGCGTCCGTTCTAGAGGTGATGTAACACGGTCTTTCATGCCTAATGCCGGTTTCTCCATCAGGCGTTCTGCGTTCACCATAGCTCCACTTCGGTGTTGCTCTCTGCCCAACTGGACGTTTCTCGAACGACTTCCAAAATGGCTGCCTCGCTAAGACCAATAAGCTCCAACGTTGCCCAGTCTACGTCGTTCCAGCGCGATTCCTGTAGCGCCTGGGTGGCACGGAGCACCGTGCCGAGTTCGCCCTCGTGTTTAAGGATGGCGTCGGTGACGTCATCGCTCAGAGGGAGATTTGGTATCAGCTGTTCAAGGTCCTCATCGAAGTAGGCGTCGCAACAAGACAGGATGCCAACCGTTCGAAAGACTTCGCTGCCGATCTCAGTTGGCAACAACCCGCCCAGTCGCTCACAAAGCAAACTGCGTTGCGTGGTGTATACCTGTAGCTGGGAGGGCTTCTCTCCTAGCTCCGATAGCGTCATCAGCGTAGAGAAATTCTGCAGTCGGCGGAGGCCTAACATGGCGATTGCCTTTCCGATTGAATCGATTGGGACTGCCCGTTTGGTGGCTGCACTGTTTGACAGCTTAAGTACCTTGTAGGTCAGCCCTGAATCTCCGGCGATGATGTCTTCAAGAGTTCTCAAATCGAGATCGTGTGATTGCAACGCCGATACCATCGTCAGAACAGCCGCTTTGTTAGGTCCAACGCTCCGCCCTTGAATCGGCTTGGGCCTGGCGAAAAAGTAGCCTTGATACCAGTCGAACCTAAGCTTTTTGCAGACTTCAAACATTTCGTGATCTTCGACTTTCTCGGCGAGTAACGTCAGGCCATAGCCGCGTAGGGTGTCGACGAGGTCGGACAGTTTCTCGACCGGCGTTGCCATGACGTCAATCTTGACTATATCCGCGCATTTTAGGAGTGGAATCATGGCCGCGGAGTAGGTGAAATCGTCTAAAGCGATTCGATATCCGAGCGCTTTAAGCGCTTTAACTTGTTGAATGACTCTTTCGGACGGTTCGATGGTTTCCAATAGCTCAATGACAAAATAGCTGGTGTCGAAAGGCGGGACATTGAAAAGCAGTTCTTCTGTGAAATTGACGAAGAGTGGGACCGACATCGAGTCCGCAGTGAAATGCCCCTCGTCAAAGGCGTTGAGCAATACCCTTGCGCTCGCGCTGAAACCGTCAACTTCGTCAAAGTTGCCGCGGAAAAGGAGTTCATACGCAACCAGTTCCTGATTCACGTCGAGGATAGGCTGCTGGGCATACAGAATTTCGCTCTGTGCCGGCGGGGCTTGATTGGTGTTGGCAATCCAGCCGGTGGTTTGGTTCGTATTCAAGTCTCGTCCCGAAATGTTGCTGCTACACTTTCTGAGTGTAGACGGTAGACGCAGGCTATGAAGACAGTACTCACGGTAGATGACTCATCCTCCATACGGCAGCTGATCGCGGCAGCGCTGTCAGCGAATGGGTTCGGAGTAGAGATGGCGGAGGACGGAGAGCTGGGCCTTAGCGCGGCTCTCGGCGGATCGTTTGATCTGATTATCTCGGATGTCAACATGCCCAATATGAATGGCTATGAATTCGTTCGTGAGCTTAGGCAGACGTCTGAGTATGAATACACGCCCGTGCTGATGCTGACGACGGAGTTCGAAGATGCCAAAAAGCAGGAAGGGCGACACGCAGGGGCAAACGGTTGGATTATCAAGCCGATCGATATTGATCAGCTGCTAAGGGCTGTAAATCGCGTGCTTCCTGACTAGTTGAATGTTGCGATATCTCGAAAGTCGCCTACGCTTAAGGGAAATATCCTGGATGCATTTCTATGCGCGCTACCGATACGTTTCGTCAGCAACACAAAGAGCTACTTGAGATTGTCAATACGATCTCGGGGTACCTTAGCGAAGATCAAATTGAGTCCAGAGCTTCCGATATTACCCAGCTGCTCGCGAAGTTCTCCGGCAAGCTTAAGGGCCACCTGGCGATGGAGGATCGCGTGCTCTATCCCAAGCTGCTGTCTCACGAGGACGCGGTTATCAACAGCATGGCTTCGCGATTTATGAATGAGATGGGCGGTATCGCTGAGGCTGTAGGCGAGTATGGCGCTAAGTGGTCGTCGGCAGCGGCGATTCAGTCGGACTCTCGTGGCTTCATTACAGAAACAAAGCGTCTGTTTCGCGCTTTGGGAACGCGAATACAGAGCGAAGATAATGTTCTTTATCCAACTCTGGACAAAATTGACGGCTGAGTGGAGAACTTAGATGGACATTATTCAATTCAATGATGATCACATCGAAAACGTCCTGTCAGACATTGACGACAAGGGATTTGACGATCTGGCCTTCGGCGCTATTCAGTTGGAGAAAGACGGTACGATCCGTCGCTACAATGCAGCGGAAGGGGTGATTACCGGGCGAGATCCGTCTAGCGTTGTTGGTCTAAATTTCTTTACCGAAGTCGCCCCATGTACCGACAGCGAAGAATTTCGCGGGCGTTTCTATGACGGCGTGCGACGCGGTTCCCTCGATGTTCTCTTCGAATATGTGTTCGACTATCAGATGGTGCCTACCAAAGTGAAGGTCCACATGAAGAAGGGACTGGTCGAAGATACGTATTGGGTTTTCGTGAAGCGCCTTCAAAAGCGGCTTTAGATAGGCCAAGGCTCTGCCGATATGTTGTCGCTCGAGCAGGTTCATCAGACCCTCTACAGTTTGATCCGTACTGAATATTGCGCTCACTTCGGACTGACGAACAATGAGTTCCAGTGGCCGCTCTACGATGGCGAGCTTAGAGTTGACTCCCACGGGCTAGCTTTTGACTCTTTGCTTAGAATGCAGGTCGTCAGCCAGGCTATGGATATGTTTGGTCTGCACGACTCGGCTATTGGAGACAAGCTGCTGATTGAGCAGAGCCTCTCCGACTGGTCGCAGCTCGTTTGTAAGTTTCAGGATGGCGACACAGTTCTCTTTCGCTCCTCAGGAACTACTGGCCAACCTCGCGGCAGTCGGCACCTGGCGCGCGATCTGCTCGGCGAAGCCGCTGGCTTTGCCGAAATCTTATCGGCTCGTGGAGTAGTTCGCCGGTGTGTGCTGCTTGCACCCTCTCACCATATCTACGGATATATCTGGGGAGTTTTGCTGCCTAAGATCATGGGTGTGCCGGTGGTGGCCTTTGACGAGTCTATCAAGGCCGTGCATGGGAACCTTAAGGAGGGCGACATCGTTGTCGCGCTTCCCACGTGGTGGCAATACCTGCTGAACGGCAATCGTTTTCCACCTGGTGTTCGCGGGGTTTCCTCAACCCAATCGCTGAGTGGCGAGACGTGGGAGGGACTTTTGCTGCGCGGCCTGTCGGGTCTTCTGGAGGTCTATGGTTCCAGCGAAACGGCGGGTATTGGCTATCGAGAACAGCCGTGGGCAGAGTTACGTCTCCTTTCGAGATGGAGTGCACAGGGCCGCTGTGAGCCTGATGAGCTCTTAGAGAAAACTTCAGGCAAGTTGTTTGAAGTGCCCGATAGGCTTCGCTTTGAGTCGGGGGAGCGATTTCGTCTCAACGGTCGACGCGACCGCAAGGTTCAAGTAGCAGGGCACAACGTATCGACCCAGGAAATCGCTGGTCGGTTGGCGGAGCATCCGGACGTTGTCGACGTGCAGGTGCGGTTGATGAGGCCAGGCGAAGGGGATCGGCTGAAGGCGATTGTCGTTTGTCGGGATGCCGGTGGCTCGCGACAGAGAGCATTGCTTCGGGAATGGTGTCGGCGCCGATTCTTGAGCTATGAGCTGCCAAAATTGACCTTTGCCGATTCGATGCCTGTCAATTCGATGGGCAAAATAGGGGACTGGTAGCTTGTGATTCGCTTTAAGTCCGATTGACGTTCCTGTCTAACCTCCCCGTGTCTTCCCGGCTAAGCCTTGACGGCATCGACTGCTTTAGGTCGCCTTGGCTTCGTGTCCTTTGTGTGTGCGGACCAAAAGCTTACCGATATTGCCGCCCGTAAACATAAAACCGAGTGCCTCCGGGTAGCGTTCTATGCCGTTGAGAATGGTCTCTTCGAAAACCAGAGCGTCATCGGCAAGCCAGGCCGCCAATTCGCGAGTCGCCTCCGGGATCTTGTCAGCAAAATGGAAGTAGGCGAACCCCTCCATGGCAGATTGGCGCTCGGCCAGCCGCAGATACATGGATGGTCCGGTGATGTTGTCCATGTCGTCGTACTGAGAGATCGCTCCGCAGATGACGACTTTTGCTCGCATGGCGATGTTGTCGAGTACGGCATCGAGCACTGGACCGCCGACGTTGTCGAAAAAGACGTTAACGCCATCTGGTGCGAGTTCGCGCAGGCGCTGATTCACGTCTTCGTTCTTGTAGTCGATTGCTGCATCAAGGCCTAGGCGTTCCGTCAGAAAGGCTTGCTTTTTCGCGCCTCCGGCGATACCGATGACAAAAGCGCCGTCTTTCTTGGCAATTTGCGCAGCGATAGAGCCAACCGCGCCAGCTGCTGCAGAGACCACTGCGACGTCTCCGGCCTTGGGCTTTGCCACGCAGCGCATGCCGATCCATGCCGTGACGCCGGTCGATCCACCGAGTACGCCCAGGTAGGCGTTTAGTGGAGCCCCGGTCTCATCGATCACCTCGACATCGTCGGCACGAACGGTCGCGATCGTCTGAGCGCCGAGTCGTCCGCGAACTGGTTGACCAACTGGGAGCTTCTCGACGTTTGACTCGATGACTCTGCCAACACCCCCGGCATGAATCGTGTCACCGAGGGCAACCTGCATGTGGAAGCCTTCTCCGCGAAGCATCGTGCGCGTTCCCGCATCCACTGAGACGTACTCAACCGCTACGCGAGCCTGGCCCGGCTGTAGCGGCGACAATGGCTCAGTCTTTACCTCGAAGCAGTCCGGCGTCGCCTGCTCGGTCGGCCGCTTGGCGAAGACGACGCGAGTGTTTTCGGGCTCGGTGATCATGTCAATTAGATCTCTTGGATGCGCATAGCTATTGCTAGAAGTGAGTATTCGCTGGTTGGTGGTGACAAAGAAAGGGCACACACCGGCGGCCGATTGTTGGGCGGAAAAAGAGCGATGAACCGTCGACGATAGGGCGAGTTTTGAGGGCGCATTATGTCGAATTCTCAGCGAAATTTCTGGCCTGCTCTCAGGTGCCAGTAGGTAGAGTGCCTGGCCCAGCCAATGCTGCGCTACTACAGTATGCGTAGTCGATGTGGGCCTTTGGTCCCCGCGTCGCCGTTTTGATCGATTCTCCGCATATTCAGGCGCCAGTGTGTATAACTATCGATCGCACTCGGCTAATTCTGACTCCGTTGTGGAGCGTCGATAAGGGCGGCATGCTCGCGCTGCGAGGGGAGTTCGCGCTAATAGCGACGATGACTGGCGGATATTCGTCGCTGAGTCGTCTCTTGCGTTGGGATAGGTAGAGAGACGCGAAGTGTATGAATGAGCTTGTAGATGTTTTCCTCGCGCTTCGGCTGCGGCTCGCGAGAGCCGTATCGAAAATCGTCCCGCCCCACGAAGTCGAGGACATCGTTCAGGAAACCTATGTACGACTAAGCCTCGTGGGCAAGGCTGACCGTATCAAACACCCAAAGTCTTACTTATTCAGAACAGCGCGGAATTTGGCTCTCGATAGCGTTAAGCGAGCAAGTTATCGGTTAGATACTTCCTGGGATGAATCGGTCGAAGTAGCGATGTCCGCCGCGGCGTCGGATAGAGACGAAACTCTGGAACAAACTGCGTCGGCGGAGGAGTTTGGATACTTCTGTGAGGCGGTTCGTCAACTCCCGGTGAAGGCGAGACGTGTGTTTGTCCTTAAGAAAGTTTATGGCTACTCCCAGCGTGAGATAGCCGCTGAATTGGGTTTGTCGGAGAGCACTGTCGAAAAACACGTCGCTTTGGCCGTTAACCGATGTGCCCAATTCATGCACGAACAACGGAATACATCGCCCCTGGCCCAGGGCAAGAGCGCACTATGAGTAAAGTACAAGACATTCGCAGTAGGCCCGCCAAGCTTGAAGACGAAGTAAGCCTCTGGATCGCTAAGCTTGATCGGGGTCTGAGCGCTGAAGAGACGAAGTCCTTGTCGTCTTGGATAAACGGTAGCGCGGAGAACGAGGCAGCTTTGCTTGAGATGGCTGCTCTTTGGGACGATATGGATGCGCTTTCGCGTTTGGCAGAGGTGTTCCCGCATCCATCACTACAACCAATTCCGCGTCCTCGACGCTGGCTAACTGCAGTGACTGCGATGTCCGCGATGTCCGCGATGGCAGCACTGGTAGTTGTGGCGGGACTACTCACTGCTGGCTTGATCGGCAACGGCCGCTTAGAAGGCAAATTGGATGTGGTAGATGCTCGCGTCTATGAAACGGCAATTGGCGGGTTGTCTAAGTTTGAATTGACGGATGGTTCTCGGATTACGCTTAATACCAATAGTCGAATTGAAGTCGACTTCAGAGCGTCATCTCGATCAATACGACTCGATCATGGCGAGATACACATAGATGTCGCACACGATCCGGATCGACCGTTGATCGTCACTGCCGGACAGCGAGTTATTCAGGCTATCGGAACCGCCTTTACGGTCAAGGTGCTGAACCCGAATCAGATTGAGCTTCTTGTCGCGGAAGGCAAAGTCGAGGTTGGAATAGTGTCAACAGCCGAGCGACTGTCGTCTGAGCCACCCCCGGCGCGAGGCCGCGCGAGCCAAGCTGATGTTTGGCAAGTCGCGCAAGGCGAGCGGCTGCTGATAAGTACTAGCGGCGAGGAGCTCGAGCGATTGGAAGATGCCGAGGTGGCGGTTCAGCTGTCCTGGCGTGAAGGCAATCTTGTCTTTGCTGGCGAGCCGCTGGCTGAGGCCGTGGCGGAAATCAGCCGCTACACATCGGTCAAGTTTGTATTTGTCGATGAGGCATTGCGAGATGTCAGGGTCGCTGGCTTATATAAGGCTGGCGATGTGAACGGTTTTCTTGCCTCGGTCCGAAGCAACTTTGATATTCACTTCGAGCGCATTGACGGCAAGACTATCCTGCTTAGTGCCAGAAAGGAGTCTCTCTGAGTCGCCGTGCTTAGTGTGCATCGATCCTGGCAGCGGTACTGGCGGAAAATGAGCGCTGAATCGTCTACTAACCACGCAAGCTGGGCCGCAACGCATCGCAAGGCTCGGTACGGTGTAAGCCTACTACTGTTTTCACTCTTGATATTGGTCGCCCCTCACGGGTATGGCTCGGACGAGTGGGAATTAGAGGAAGCTCTAGTCACCTTCGATATTCGTGCACAACACGCTCATCTTGCGCTCATCGAATTTGCGAAGCAGGCCGATAAGACGTTGGTTTTCTCCTTCGAGTTGACGAACGATTTACTGACTAATGCCCTTGCAGGTCGCTATGCGATCAGTGAGGGCCTTCAGGCGCTTCTGGAAGGTACTGGCCTCTCCGCATCGATGGGAAGTGATGGACAACTTACCGTTGTCCGCAATTCTGTTGTAAAGGGAGAGACTGAGATGGTAGAAGGCCCGAGTAAACGATCGCTTATCAGACGGCTAGTCGCCGGTGTGCTGTTTGGTGCTGCAGGTTCTGCGGTGTACGCAGCTGAGGGCGGCGGTGAGTCGTTAGGAGCCGTGGCGAACGATATCCAACCGTCGACGGCGATAGAGGAGATAGTCGTCACAGCGCGAAGGCAATCGGAAAACCTTCAGGAAGTGCCGCTGTCTATCACGGCGTTTACTGGCGATCAGTTTGAAAACGCTGGCTTGGTCGAGTTTTCGGACATCTCCCAGATGACGCCGAACTTCCAGATCGCACCTAGCGGAGCGACAGGGTCGACTTTCGCGAATCTCACGATACGGGCGCAGACGGCGGGTTTTCTGACGATTAATGCTGATCAAGCAGTCGGAATCTATATTGACGGTGCTCCGGTTACTCGTGGCACCGGCCTTTTCTCAAACCTTTTTGATGTCGAACGCGTCGAGGTGCTGCGCGGTCCTCAAGGCACCCTGTACGGTATGAACACAACCGGTGGTGCGGTGAGCATCGTGACGAACTCGCCCGAGTTTGATGAGTTGTCGGGCTATGTGGAAGTGCGTGCTGGAAACTTCGATCGGCGCGATATCGAAGGCGTCGCGAATATCCCGCTGATCGAGGATACGCTCGCGGCGCGAATTGGCGTCTCCCTCACTAACCGAGACGGCTTCGGTGAAGGCGCTGCGACGGGTGCTGATTTAGCGGATGATAAAGAATCTACGGTTCGAGCTTCAGTGCTCTACGAACCCAGCGATAGCGTTTCCGTTCGCTTCAAAGGTGACTACCACGAGGCGGATGAGGCTGGCTCGATTTTCCGATCGCTACAGACGGTGCTTGGTGGTTTTCTCTCCCAGGAAAGTCTCGAC
>CAYGQC010000016.1:3271-42926 GCA_964351875.1 uncultured Pseudomonadales bacterium | reverse complement strand
GCAACGATGCTCGCATGGAGAAGATGGCCTTCTACGACACGCTGACTAACGTCGCCAACCGACGCCTGTTCAGCGATCGCCTGCAACATGCCATCTCCCGCACCCAGCGTTCAAAACGATCCGCGGCGCTGCTGTATCTGGATCTGGACCAGTTCAAGCGCGTCAATGACACGCTGGGGCACGAAGCCGGAGACGAGTTGCTTCGCCAGGTCGCGGCTCGACTCAAGGAATGTGTTCGCCAGGAAGACACGGTCGCGCGACCGGGCGGCGATGAATTCACTATTCTGCTCTACGACATTCACTCATCCGCCGACGCAGGCATTGTCGCCGAGAAGATCCTCACCAAGCTGCGCGAGCCGATTCTCGTGCGCGGGCATCAACTGGTTGTCACGACCAGCATCGGCATCACGGTGCTGCCGGACGACGCAGTTGATGCCAACACGCTGACAAGAAACGCGGATCTGGCGATGTACAACGCCAAAGAAAAAGGCCGCAACAACTATCAGTTCTTCTCCGAAGACATGAACGTGAATGCGGTAAACCGGCTACGCGTTGAGAACGAGCTGCGGCTCGCGTTGCAACGCGATGAGTTTGAGTTGTACTACCAGCCGAAGGTCGACATCCGCACCCAGAAAGTTGTCGGTGTGGAGTCGCTCATACGCTGGAATCATCCCGAGCGCGGCCTGGTGAGTCCCGATCAGTTCATTCCCATCGCCGAAGAGACCGGTGTTGTGGTCGAGATTGGTACCTGGGTGATCGAGGAAGCCTGCCGTTCCAGCGTTGCGCTCAACGAGGCGTCGGAACACCCGATTTCCGTTGCAGTGAACATCTCATCGAGGCAATTCCGCGACCCAAGCTTGGTCAATACCATCCGTCGAAACCTGCGCCTGTTCGGCCTGGCGCCCAATCAGCTTGAGCTGGAGATCACGGAAACCATGCTGATGCACGACGTGGACGCCGCAACGCTGACGCTAACGCGCTTGCACGCGCTTGGCGTACAGCTCGCGATCGACGACTTCGGCACGGGGTACTCCTCGCTCAACTACTTGAAGCGATTCCCGATGAATACGGTCAAAGTGGATCGCAGTTTCGTTAAGGACATACCAAACAACGCCGATGATATGGCCATAACCTCCGCGGTCATCGCGATGGCCCATCGCCTGAATCTCGAAGTCGTCGCCGAGGGTGTCGAAACCCGGGAACAGTTGAGCTATCTGCAAGAGCAGAAATGTGAGTACGCCCAGGGTTATCTGTTCTCAAGACCGGTGCCGCTGGACGACCTGATCGCTCTGCTTGCACCCAGCGTTCGGCTCCTCGGATCCCAGGCTGGCCAGAGCAGCAGCTGATGAGTCTGGGGCGCACGCAGGCCAGTCGCTAGCGTATTTAGCATCCAACTGGTCAAGCCCATCAGCGGTCAATCGGTGATAAACATCAGCGACAGCGCCGGCACGTAGGTGATCAGCATTAACGCCGCCAGCAGTACGAGAAGGAACGGCCAACTCACCGAGTACAGTTCGGTGATCGGGCGTTTGAAGCGGTAGCTCGCTATGAACAGATTCATCCCGACGGGCGGTGTGAGATAGCCAATCTGCATATTGGCTAGAAAGATAATCCCAAGGTGAACCGGGTGTATGCCGTAGCCCACCGCCAGCGGCAGCAGTAACGGCACCATGATCACCAGTGCCGAATACACATCCAGAAACGCGCCCAGTACCAGCAGCAAAATATTGAGCAAAATGAGGAATGTGAGCGCGTTATCAACGTGCGCACGAACATAGTCGAAGACCGTTTGCGGGACCTCGGCGTCGATCAGAAAACTCGTGAACGCCATCGCGGCCGCAAGGATCAGAAGGATGCTGCCAACCATCACCATGGATTCGTTCATGATTCTGGGCATCTCACGCCAGGCGACGTCGCGATACAGAAGCACTTCCGCAATCACCACGTAAAAAGCAGTTACCGCGGCTGCTTCGGAAATGGCGAAGTAGCCGCTATAGATTCCACCAAGGACGACGATCGGTAACGGCAACTCCCACCGAGCCTGCCAAAGCGCGGCACCGAGTTCGGATAGACGAAACGGCGTGCGTTTGATCTCGCCATGACGGAAACGCCAGAGCGTCCAGGCGACGAGCAGAACAATCATCAGCCCCGCCGGTAGCAGCGCAGCGATGAACAGATCCTGGAGCGTAAACATGGGGCCGACGTCAAGTTGCTGCGCAACGATGCCGTACAGGATCAGCGGCACCGACGGCACGATCAGCAGTCCAAGCGAGCCGCTCGACGTTACCAGACCCAGTGAATAGCGCTCGTCGTAACCACCCTTGAGCAGAGACGGCAGAAGTAGCGCCCCGAGTGCAATGATCGTGACGCCACTGGCACCGGTTAGCGCGGTGAAGATCGCACAGGCCATAAGCGCGACGATTGCGAGTCCGCTCGGCAGCCAACCCAGCGTAGCCAGCGTTAGGCGCACCAGCCGTTCCGATGTCTTTGCTTCTGCGAGCAGATAACCCACAAAGGTAAACAGCGGCAGCGCCAGTAGCAGAGGCGTATCCGTTAATCGGTAGAGCTCCACACCGATGATCGACATGTCGATGTCACCGGCTAGAAACCCGATCAGCGCCGCGGCAAGCATAACGACAAACAGTGGCGCACCCGCAATGGCCGCGAGAATGACCACCACGACCAGCAGAGCGATCATGATCCTCGCCCCGAACCCTCGACCGAGTCTTTCGGTGATTCGCTGGAGAGATTTCGAATGGGTTGTTGCAACGGCGGTGGTGAGATCGCATGGCCGACATAGCGCAGCGCTATCAACCCCATACCGACGGGTAAAATCGCCTGACAGATCCAGGCCGGTACTTCAGCGAATGCGATTTCGCCATAGCTACGCTCATCGATAACGAAAACGCCGCTGTAATATGCAACCAGGCCGCAGATCACGGCTGTAAACGCACTGGTCAGCCGGCGCATCCACAGAGCGACTCCTGGGCTTGCATAGCGCGTCAGGAGATCGATACGGATGTGCTCATCAGCGCGCGCTGCGACCATCGCACCGAGCAGCGCGCCCCACAACACCATGACGCGCACAGCAGCGTCACCCCAGAGAATACCGCCGTCAAAGAAGTTTCTAGCCAGAACCTGGTAGGCAGAAAGCGCAAGCATGCTGGACAGCAGTAACACGAGTACGCCCGTTTCCAGGCCTCGAATGAGTCTCACCATGTCGCTCAAGCCCGCCCGCGCATCACGTTCTACTGCCCGGTCGATTCGGAGGTGGGTTCCGCCGCTTGCGCGCGCCGGAAATCACCAAGATGACGCAGCATCTCGAGATAAAGCGGCGACTCAACGACTCCAGCGTTAATCAAATCGTCCGATGCGACCCGCGCGAGGTTCTTCCACGTATCGAGCTCAGCGTCGCTTGCGCTGTGCCAAGCCAGGCCCTGGTCGATCAAAACCTGACGTGCACGAGCATTGTCCAGACGCGTCTGCCTGTTCACCACCCGTACTACATCCGCAAGCTTCTCGCTGACGATTGCTTGATCACCTGGCGACAACTTGGAGAAGGTCCTATCGCTAATGGCAACAACGCCGTAAACGTAAAGCAATGGCAGATCCAGAACGTGCTCAATCTGGGTGTGCCACTGCAACGCGAGTGCGCCAACGGGTGGCGCCGCGACGGCGTTAATCAATCCAGTCTGCAGCCCGGCAAGAACATCGGCGATGGAAAGCGGTACCGGTGTAATACCGTAGGCCGCGACCGCCTGAGCACTGGCCTTGTCGTCATCAGGGATCCAGACCTTCCGCTCACGCATGTCCTCCACACTGCTTGCACGCGTCTTCGTCATGGCGTAGCCGAAGCCAACCTCTGAGAAGCCAAAGGCGCGAAACCCGTCCTTCGCGAGCTGATCCAGCAGAGCGCCATCCATACGCTCACGCACGTAGTCGATTTCTTCATAGCTGTTAAACAGCAATGGAAAGCTGTACAACTGAATATTAGTGTTGGTTGCGGCAAGGCCACCGACCGTCATGACCGCACCGTGCAACTGATTTCGCCGAATTCTCTGCATGACAACCTTGTCATCCCCCTGCACACCGCCGGGATAGAACTTCAGCTTCACGCGGCCGTCAGTTGCCGCTTCAATGTCCTTGCCCGCTGCGCGCAGAGACTTCATCCACATGGAACCATCGGGTGACACGGTGGCAATTTTGATCTGCTCCGCTGTCGCGAGCGACGAGTATCCGGTCACCACCAGCACGAGGGCAGCAATCCAGCTCCAACGATGAGCGCTGCTCTTGCGAGATTGCGGGGCCGGTTTAGAAATACTCATCAGCGCTCTCCAAAAGATCTTGTGCCTGTTGCTGGGCAATCGTATTCGTCAACGTAAGGTCAGGGGCATTAACGTCGGCTGAAAGCACTTCGCCGAGCAGTTGATCATGCAGCTCCCGATCAAACACGAGGCGTGCGTATTGGCGGGCGAAATAGACCTTCGCAATCAGGTGGCGCCCGCCGCTGATCTCGATCGCTCGCTCAAAGTGCTCCCGGCCCTTCTCCGGCCGGCCACCCATGGCAGGAGGGAGCAGGGTTTCGAACACGCCCTGATACAAATGGGGGCCGCCGTTGTCGTACGTCTCATCCAGTTCGGCCACTCTTGCCATCAGCACCTTCACCCTGGCCAGCTCTGCAATCGCCGCCCAGTCATCCGCATTCGCTTGTATGTAGCCCGCCCAACTGGTGGCCAGGACGTAGGCCATCGGGACGTTTTTGATGCCAATATTAGCCACCCAGGCTTCATATTCTCCGAAGTCTCGCCTGCGCAGTTCACACGCGTCCTTCAGGCCGCCACACGCCGCCCTTTCAGCATAGACCAGGGCCTTGGCGGCGAACTTGCGCGCTCGTTCAGGGTCACTGACAAACGCTGCCGAATATGCGCCATTCAGCGATGCCGCCTGCCGAAGCAGATCAGGTGCCCCACCCTCGCTCAACTGGCTATCGACGAGCAAAAGGTAGGCGGGCGCGGCGTCGCGCACCAGCTCCGGGTCAGAGCTGTTCAGGATGGCATCGGACAGGTCGGACGCCAAACCACCCGCTACCGAGCCAATAACGGTCTGACAGCCACCCAGCAACAGCAAAAACCCCGCCGCAACCAGCGCCGGGATGCGCCGAGGACGCAGCCGAGAGATGAATTCACGTAAGCGCGTGCGCAACCACATGCGCAACCACATGCGCAACCACATAAAAGACGAGAGCTTTCCGACAAACACGATGCTAATCCCTGTTCATTTTTCGTGCGTATTCACAACAACGCAGCCATGCCGCAGACCATCGCTGGCTTGGTTAAAACTGATCGGCAATCACCACGGGGTGCTTACGGAAAGCACCCGGCGCGTTACGGCAACCTGACAGTCGAGTCCGTCTCAAAAGGGCGCGTTTCCGACGGGCAGCCGGATCAGGCTGGCGCGCTATTGCTCACCGACAATCTGACTGACCGCTGCAAACACCGCCTCAAAGGGTGGCCTGCTCCGATAGCCTTGCGCGGCAAACTTTGCGCGCACGATACCGTTTGCGTCGATATAAACAATGCCTGGATGCGGCACGCCAAACGCGGCGTGGCCTGGTCCGTAGTCTTCGTTTAGAACGCCAAGCGCCGACACATGGCGTTGATCAACATCCCTCAGCAAAGGATAGCCGAGTGATTCTTTGGCGTGGAACTCCGCAAGGGTCTCCTGGCTGTCATAGGTCATGCCTGCAACATTCACACCGAGAGTCTCGAATCGATCCTGCCACTGAGCCAGTTGCACGAACTGGCGTTTGCAGAAGGGTCACCAATCGGCGCTTCTGTTGAGAAACAACAGCATGCCCTGATCACCCGAAAGGCTCGCCAGTGTCTGCTGCTCACCACCTTGATCGGGCGCGTCCAGCACTGGCATTGCCTCGCCAATGGCTGGCCCCCAGGCCTGCGCATAGCTCGCGGCAACGGAAGTCTCGACCACATCGGATGCGCTTGCCGTCGGTTGCGGGGACGCTTGATCCGTTACCACCGTAGCCTGGCCGTCACAGCCCGCCGTGAGCGCGATAAGACTTGTCGCTGCAAGCCAGTGTTGTAACTTTCTCACTCGTTCTCCCTGTCTATCCGATTCGCGTCTTCACGCATCTTCACGCATCTTCACTCATAGCCGCGCGCTGTCCTGCTCTGCGGTGCGCACACATTGAGGCGGTAGGCACACGGCAAACGGGCCCAATCCCCCGTCGCAATCAATGCGCGTTTGGGTCAAGTGATCACCGGCGCGACGAGGACAATCTGCCGATCGACATCGAGCGCCGCAATCTCTTCTTCCAGCAGTTCCGCCAGCGAGCCTCTGCTTTGACCATAGACGCGGGCAATAAGTTTCTCGACCCGGCCGCGACCTTGCTCCGAGCGCGCGTCCAGCGCGCCTCGCACTCGCAGCGCGTCTTTACCCTCCTCACGCACGATGGCCGGGGAGCTCAGAAGGTGTTCAACGAGGCTCAGATCTGTTAGTTCGCCAACCAGTTTGTCTGAGTACCACGCCAGCGCACGATTCTCTTCCCCGAGAGCGCTGCGCATTAGCGCTAACTGCCAACTCAGGCGCCGTGCGTGATTGGCGAGCCTGCGTGCATGACTGGCCTTCGGCTTAGCCAGCCAGCGTTGGGCTCGAAATGCGCCGCGGTCGAAGGCTCGCAGAATGCTGTCACTGGCAAACACGCCGCCTTCAACGACAACACCGCTGACGCCATCCACTTCCCGCCAGGCAGCAGCGTCCGACTCAACCCAACCGATCGCAAGCTCCGCCAGATCGTCATCGCCGAAACGTGTTTCATCCGCTATAGAGCGTCCAGCGCCTGGCAGATCGAGGCGATAGTTGTCGAGCACCCGGGTGAGCGCCGCTTTCGTCTTGGTTTTCGAACTGCTGTCGAGGATGTCTGCGAGCAAGTGCTCGCCCGCTGCTGGCGTCGTCAGGTCCGCAAGCACCTCGGCAAGCTGGGAATCCCGCTCGAGCGCTGAGCGCGCAAGCGACGGCTCGACGCCGTCACTGAGCGTCCACCAGCACGCGGCAACGATTCGACGCGTGGTGATGAGCCTCGCCAATACGGGAGCCTCGCTCGGCTTGTCCTGGTCAGGCCGCTCGCCCGCGGCAGCGTCGCCGCTCCAGGTGCCCACCGCACCAAGCTGGCGTCGCGATGCAGGCGTCGTCGTTGACGAGCAGGCAAGCAAAAGCTCGCTGTGCGCAGTCAGCGCCCGCTCAATCAGGTAATCAACAACGTTAGACTGCCCGTACATTTCGACAAACTGCCACGGCATGGCAATCCTTTCTGTCTGTGTAGTTGTCAGTGTCAACCCAGCAGGACAACCAGCGCAAGGGTATTGAGCCGCGAGGACTTCCTGGCATTTGCCCTGGCATTTGCCCAGGCATGGGGCGCCGCGCTGCTCTGCACCTCTCACCCGATGGCCGCCCGTTCTATACTGGCCGGCTTTAGCCCCAGACATAGAGCCTCGCAAGACTATGGCAACCGTTCAACGCGACAACTTTCACCTGACGTTCCGGCAGTGGGGCGCACGCACGGACCCGGTGCTGCTATTGATTCACGGCTTTACCTGCCAATTGATTCACTGGCCGCAGCCGCTCATTGACTCCCTGGTCGCCCGGGGTTTGCGTGTAATCGCATTCGACAACCGTGACGTTGGCGCTTCCGGGCGGATCAGCGCAAAAACACCCACTTTCGACGAGGCCCGCAAAGGCGCCGCCGCCGCGTACAGCCTGGATGACATGGCCGATGACGCTATTGCCGTGCTGGATCACATCGGCCAGGCGACGGCCCATGTTGTCGGATTTTCCATGGGTGGGATGATCGGCCAGAACATGGCGCTGCGGCATCGCGACCGGTTGGCAAGCCTCACCAGCGTCGCATCCAGCACCGGCAACCCCTCCCTACCCGGTGCAACGCCCGCGGTCTGGCAGGCATTTGTAAGAGAAATTCCAACAGATCCGGATGCTGCGCGCGCCGCTCGTGTCGAAGGTTGGCAAGCACTGGGCGGCCAGACCTACCTCTCAAGCGACGTTGGTCTGGGCCAGTTAGTCGACCAGGAGCTGTCTAGAGGGCTGGACAACAACGGCATGATTCGACAGCTCCTCGCACTCATTCACGGCGGTTCGCGCAGCGACGCTTTGCGCGGCGTTCGCAACCTCGCAACACTCGTGATCCACGGCACAGCCGACGAGCTGGTGCCGCCAGCCGCGGCAGAAGATACAGCCGAGTGCATCGCTGGGGCCAACCTGTGGCTGATCGAGGACATGGGCCACGATCTACCCGACCCTCTTCTCCAGCCGATGGCCGAGCGCATCGCCGAACACGTAATTGCGGCGCTCGATTGACCACAAACGAACGCGACATCGACGAAAACCCAAACCCCAGGGCAAGCCACTACATCTAAGGAACCGCCACGTGAGCACTAAACTCGTACTACGCCAAAGCAGCACCATTGACCCACGTATCACAGTACTCACGCTGAATCGTCCTGACGCACTGAACGCGCTGTCGCTGGCTCTGCGCGCGGAACTGGTCTCCACAATAGACGCCGTTGCCAACGACGACAGCGTGGAAGTAGTCATCCTGACTGGTGCGGGCCGAGCGTTCACCGCTGGACTCGATCTCAAGGAGCTAGGCAGCGATTCAAGCAGCCTGGGCGCTCCGGGCCGCTCACTGGACGATGCGATCGCGGATCTTCACAAACCGCTGATCGGAGCCGTCAACGGCTTCGCGATAACCGGTGGTTTCGAGCTCGCACTCATGTGCGACATCATCGTCGCATCCACCGAGGCTCGGTTCGCCGACACCCACGCCCGAGTCGGTGTCGTCCCGGGTTGGGGCCTGTCACAGAGGTTGCCTCGCCTGATTGGCCTGCCACGCGCAAAAGAGCTCTCTCTGACCGGCAACTTCCTCGACGCGGCAACCGCTGATCGTTGGGGCATGGTGAATCGAGTGGTCGAGCCGGACCAACTGATGTCGACCTGCGAACAAATCGCCGCTGACATTCTGACGACGGATCGAGCCACCCGGGATGAGATCCTGAGAATCCAGGAAGCCGGCTGGATGGGCAGCCTCGGTGAAGGCCTGGAGCTGGAGCAGCAGGCGAGCAACGCCCACGCGCGAAAACAAGTCTCAGCCGACAAAGTCGCCAGACGCCGAGCAGACATCCAGAAGCGAGGCCGCTCCCAAACCAGTTGAACTCAGGCAACGTTGAGCAGGCCCGAGCGTGCCAGGCGAGCGCCCCGGGAATGTAACCGCTTCGTAAAGCTCAACACAGTCTATCTCGATATTTACTTCCTAAATATTTGTTTTATAGAGAGTTTATCGTCGATATATAGAACACTGTTGAGAATGATTCGAGGCGCTTTGACGTAGTTTTGACGCAGCCGAGCCGTTAGAATTATCGCTTCAGCGCCTGTTGTAGTGGAGTTCAAGACGAGCTCACGGTGCTGCCAGAGAGACTGCCGCGGCCGAACCCGGTACTGGTAACTCACAACGCGCTGCGATCTATTGCTTGCCGGTTTTGCCGGCAAGCCAGACGTTCGAGCGCGAGTCTGACGGCGACACCTCGCCGGTCAGCATCCGCATTCGTTCCGACCAGCGCCCTTCCGGCCGATCCCGGGAGCGCGCGCCAACGCGTCAGTCGCATTCGGCTCGCCGTCTTTACCCGGCCGCCCGAGTTCCGTCTGATTTCACGCCCGGAGGGGGCAGCAGCGCTACACCGCGCACAGGCATCGCCAGTTGGCGCCTGGTGTAACAGCGCTGATACGAGGGAAAATTCATGGTTTACAGAGCGGTCATCGCGCTCCTGCTGACGCTTGTCGTCGGTAGCGTTTCTGCGCTCAATGTCGAAGCTGCTGATCGCAGCTATCGCGTCATTCCGAACGAGTACATCGTTCGCTTCAAGCAAGACATCACTCGCGCCCAGGCGCTGAAACTTGTCGCGGGCCTCAGTAGCCAGCACAAGATGCGTTTGCGCCATACATTCCGCGCGGCCCTGACCGGGTTCTCGGCCGAGATTCCGGCCGACCGCATCGCGCGCCTGCAGCTCCATCCAGCGATCGCATCCATCGAGCCGAACGGCTACTGGACGCTCTACACCGTCGATGCACCAACAAACGTCAGCGCGGTCGCGACCGGCCCCAACCAGGTTGTGCTGAACTGGACTGACAATGCCACCACGGAACTGGGCAGCGAGATCCAACGCTCCACCACCGGCATTAACGGCGCGTACAGCGAGCTGGAGATTGTCATTGGTGCAAACCTGAACAGCTATACGGATAACACCGTCAGCGCCGGTCAGGAATATTGCTACCAGATTCGAGTCGGCGAGAGTTTCACTGTGCTGGGCCCTTTCTCGGCTCCGGTTTGCGTTACCCCCGACACACCGCCTCCGACGCCACCTGCGAACCCAACCGGCCTGACCACCAACACCGTGAACGACGGCCGCATTGACCTGGCGTGGAACGACAACGCCACCAACGAAACCGGCTTCCGAGTCGAACGAGCGCTCGGAAACGCCGGCGCTTTTGCTGAAATCGAAGTACTGGGCGCGAACGTCGAGGCTTACCAGAGCACCGGCCTGCTCGCGGATACCGAGTACTGCTATCGGGTGCAGGCATTCAACTCGGATGGTGACTCGGCTTACAGTAACGAGTCCTGCGATACGACCAACAGCACGCCGCTTGATCCGCTGGCTGCGCCGAGCAACGTCATTGCCACGGCTAACGGCACCGCGTCAATTGATCTGAGCTGGACCGACAATGCCACCGCCGAGGTCGGCTTCGAGGTCGAACGCGCCGTCAATGGCGCAGCGTTCACCAGCCTCGAGATCATCGTGCAGGCGAATCTGGCTGGATACACGGACAACGACGTCACGGCCGGTCTCGAACACTGCTATCGAGTGCGTGTTGGCCAGACCCTGACCAATACCGGCCCGTTCTCAACGCAGGCCTGCGCCACGCCGACGCTCGACCCAGTCGATCCACCCGTCGCGCCTTCAGCCCTGGCGCTCACGGTTCAATCCAGCCAGCGCATCGATCTGACCTGGACGGACAACGCGACTGACGAGACCGGTTTCCGTATCGAGCAAGCCGCAAACGCTGGCGGACCATTTGCCGAGATCGATATCGCGGCAGTCAACGCGACCAGCTATGCCAGCGGCGGTCTCGTGGCCGAGACCCAGTACTGCTACCGCGTTCAGGCGTTCAACACCGGCGGCAACTCGGCATTCACTGCTGCGCAGTGTGCGACCACCGACACAGGCCCAGTAGGCTGTGCTGACACCGGCGGCCACGATGACCTAGCGAGCCTGTACGGCATCACGACAACGCGGGCGGATCTGAACGCCACGTGGCAGGCATCTACCGCCCAAGGTTGCGACATCACACCCTGGCTGTTCGGTATCGACAGCGGCGTCGATTCGGACCATCCGGATCTGAACATCATCGAGAAGATGGGCTTCATCGCCGCCGATCCGAGTGACGACGGCGAAGACGATAACGGCCACGGCACCCACACCGCAGGCAGCGCTGCTGCTATCGACGGTAATGGCGGCGTTGTCGGTGTCGCTCCAGGCGCGCCGATCTACGGCTTCCGCGTTTGCGGTACCGATGGCACCTGCGCCAACGATGACATCATCGCGGCAGTCGATGAGGTGACGGCCCGCAAGCAGGCGAACCCGAACCAGCCGATGGTTGCCAACATGAGCCTTGGCGGCGGCGCATCGGAAGCGATCGACACCGCGGTTCGACGCTCGATCAACGCCGGTGTGACCTACGCGATCGCAGCCGGTAACGGCATCCTGGGCGCCTGCCTGTTCCCAGGGGATGCGCAGACGAACTCTCCGGCGCGCGTTGGCGATGATTTCATCAATACGGCGAATGGTTCAGACGGCAACGGCAATCCGATTAACGGCGCCATCACGGTTACGTCTCACGATGTGAACCTGGCGGACGTGAACTGCAACTTCGGCAACCCGGTAACGGTGGCGGCGCCAGGCGAGGCGATTCTGTCCACGTGGCTGGATGGCGGCTACGCAACCATCAGCGGCACGTCGATGGCGACCCCGCACGTCGCTGGCGCCGCCCTGCTGTACCTTGCGCGCAACCCGAACGCGACGCCTGAGGAAGTGGAACAGGCTATCGTTGATGACCTGGCTCCCTGGAACACAAACGACACGCCGAACGCTAGTGGTCGCCTGATCGCTGAGGACCTCTAGGTAGCCCACCGGCTACCCATCTGAGAAAACGCCGCCCATGGGGCGGCGTTTTTGTTTGCGCAGTGAAACGTGCGCGTTTAGATCAGCCAGCTTTCCACGTTCTCTATCGGCTCACCTTTATCGAGCTGCTGAAAACCTTTCACGCAGCGAACAATCAGCCAAACGGCAAGAGCCAGTAAAACCAGAAAGCCAATCAGCACGAGGGTGAGTAGCCCGCCGACAATCGAGCCGACCAGAGCGATCCAGAATGTTCGTATCTGCCAAGTGTAGTGGCTTTGCAGCATCGCATCAGCGTCGCCACGCGCCATGTAGGCCATGACCACTCCGATAAGGCTGGTAATCCCCCCGGTAACGAACCCGGCCAGATACAGCACATAGATCAGTTTCGCCTGATTTGTGTTGGTTTCAGTCATTGCGATTCTCCCCACATTCTCGATTTACCTGAACAGCACACGTGTCCAGGTGAACCACTGAACCAGCCGAGCTGCGATATAGTTCGGCCATAATAACCGAGCTAACAGGAACCTTCCGTTGAAGCAATTACGCCGCGCCCGCCCAACATGGCCAGGTCGAACCGTCCGCAGCGCGGCGATACTGACGGCGTTATGCGCGCCCGTTGCAACCGGGCAGTTGACCAGCAGCTACCAACAGCCCGTCGGGGCAGCCGACAACAGCAATGCCTTTATCGCCGCCGGCTACCGAGCGCTGTTCACCTGCTCCGCGACGTTCCATGGCAATCGCAGCCTCGAGCAGATCCTCGACGTTGAGCTGCGCGATACGCAGCCGCTGAATCTGCCTGAACCGGTAATCGACGACCAGCGGCGCCGGGTCACGGCCAGCGATGGCGCCGGCAACATCCGAACCGCCATTTATCGACCGCACATGGGCTGCACCATTCTTCCCGGTGACATCCCTGCCGGCGACTCCGTTTTCCTGCCCAGTCTCGCAGCGATGCCAACTCCCGAACCGGTCGCCGAGTTGCCCACCAAGCTGGATGCGCGTTTCGACCGAGTATTGGCTGATGCTTTTGACAACGATCGATTTGGTGCAGGTTCGATCACCAGTGCCGTGATCGTCATCCACGGTGACAACATTGTTGCCGAGCGTTACGGCAATGGCTTCAGCCGGGAAACTGCCTACCGAACCTGGTCTACCGCCAAGAGCATTACCGCATTGATGATCGGCATCGCCGAGGGTCAGGGTCTACTCGAGTTGGACGAACCCGCCGCAATCCCGGAATTCGCGAGCCCGGGTGATTCGCGCGGCGCCATCACCTGGCGCCATCTGCTCAACATGTCCAGCGGACTGTATAGCGAAGGCGCGAACACCAACGCGGTCTACTTCGGTGGCCAGGATGCGATCTCGTCCGGCACAAGCGGCCACCTCGAAGCGACGCCGGGTAGCCGCTGGAAGTACGCTAACAACGACACGCTGCTACTACTGCGCGGCCTGCGTCACGTCCTGAATGATGACGAGCGTTACCTGCGCTTTGCCTATGATCATTTGCTCCATCCCATCGGCATGAATCGCACTGTTATGGAGGCGGATCACGCTGGCAATCTGATCGGCTCGTCCCAGGTCTACACCACACCGCGAGATCTCGCGCGCTTAGGTCTGCTCCTGCTCAACAAAGGCGTATGGAACGGCAACCGCATTCTGCCGAATGGCTGGATCCAGACCGTGACAAGCCCGGCACCAGCCAAGCCCGTAGCCGAGGGCCAGCAGGGTTACGGCGGTCAGTTCTGGCTCCTCGACAACTTCCCCGGCGTTCCCAGGGACACGTACACAACCGCAGGCAACAAAGGTCAGCTCGTCACCGTGATTCCTTCTGAGAATCTGGTCATCGTGCGCACAGGCGTCAACCCGAACGGTATTCGCTGGAACCAGGTAGAGCTGGTGCGCGCAGTGCTCGCCGCACAGCGGGGCGGCGCAACGCCATAGAGCACCGCCACTAGGGCGACGACAGATGGCGCTCGATCGCCGCAGCCGCGCCGCGCAGTGCCAACGCGTCATCGGTGACAAGAGACGTAGGAACGCCCGTCAACCAGGCGTGGTAGGTCGCGTTCTCCTCGAACCGCCTGCGAAAGCCGCTCGCGGCCAGGAAATCAGCGAATCTGGGCAGAACGCCGCCGGCGAGGAATACGCCACCCTCAGCGTAAAACGTCAGCGCTAACGTGCTCGCGGCACCACCCATGAAGCCGCAGAATACGTCCAGTGTCTGGTGGCATAGCGGCTCCTGTGCCGATAGCCCCGCCTCGACAATCGACGCAGGGTCATCGAGCGTGGGAGTGCTGCCCCAGATCTCGGCCATGGCGCCGTAGAGTCTGACCAGACCAGGCCCACACAGCACCGCCTCCCAACAAACCTCAGAATGTTGCTGCGCGAGAACGTTGAGGATTTCCCGCTCCAGCGGTGACCCTGGCGCGAGCGCAGCATGCCCAGCCTCGGATCGAAGCGCGTGCCAACCGGTAGTCGTCGGCATACTCGCAGCAACGCCAAAACCCGACCCTGGGCCTAACGCGAGCCGAACCGATTCACGGCTTAACGCCGGGGCAGAATCCGCGGATACGTGCCCAATCGGCCTAAGTCCATCGACAAAGGGCAGACCCCATGCGAGCGCTTCAAAATCATTGAGCAACAAGGTGGGACAACGAAGCGCCTTGCCGACGTCACGGTTGCTGAGTTCCAGATTGGCATTCGTCATCTCAATGACGTCGCCGCGCACCGGCCCGGCAGCAGAGAGACCTGCGCCGGTCAGCGTCGGCTTGCCGAGCGCCGCGAGACCGGCGCGAACAAGCTCGATTCCATCGCCAAACTCCCCGGTCGCAAGCGTCACTCGAGCGACGAGGCTCATGCCTTCTGCCAGCGCGAAACGCGCGTTGGTCGCACCGATGTCCGCCACCAGCCTCATGCAGGAATCAGCCGGCTGTCGGCCATCTCGGCGAGCAGCTCCTCACACATGGCCAGGCTGTCAATGCACTCGCCAAAGCCGGCACGGCGCAACTTGATCGTCGACAGCAACGTCGTCGCGCCGCCAGCGCAGCCAAGCACGGCGTCAGCAAAATCAAAGGAAGAGCCGGCGCGCTCAGCCAGAGTGCCAGGCAGCAGATCATGCTCCGCGACCAGCGCCTGCCAGACGCGCTCTACTTCGGGGTTTTGTGCCCATTGCGCAAGCGAATTCGGTTCCAGCGCCTCATCGGCATACTCCGCACCGACCAGCTCAGCAAACGCCGGCCAGAAGCTCGGCCAGTGCACGACATCGCCATTCGTCACGTTAAAGGTCTCCCTATCCGCCGCGGCGGACTGACCTGCCCAGACAATGACGCGTGCCAGCAGGCGCGCGTCAATCAGTTCGGTGACAAAGCCGCCGGAGCCGACACTGCGTAGCGGCCGGCCCATGGTTTTCTCGACCGAAGCGTACAGCGCGATGGCCAATAGAGTATTCATCGGACTGCCGACAGCAGAGCCGCAAACGACCTGGGGCCGCAGAATCGTCCAGGCAAATCGATCGCGCGTTGCACGCAGATAGTCTTCCTGACGCCAGTAGAAGTTGTCGTGTGGATGACGCGGACTGCTCTCACGCCCCGGCAGAGACATCACTTCCACATGAGCTCCGTAGGCTTTTGTACCCTGCAGCAGGGTGACGTGAGCATGATCCGGCAAGACATTGAGGACGTTTTCGAACATCGCGGCATTGGTTTCGATTTGACGTGTGCTACGCCAACCCGAGATCAACTCCGGCTCCTCAAAGAGCGCGCTGTAGACGACATGAGAGAAGGCCTGATCTGCCAGAGCGCCTGAACACGCATCCGCATCCGTCAGGTCGAGCTCTATCCAGCGGCACGGCAAGTCAATTTTGGTCGGTCGCCGAGAGACGCCCGTGACCTCCGCGCCAGCGTCCGCCCAGGCACGTACCGCCGCGCTGCCAACAAGCCCCGTCGCTCCCAACACCAGAACTCGGGGGACCGCCCCGTCTCTATCGCTGTCGTTCAAACCCGCTGCCCCTGACTTTCCCCGGTACAGACAGATGATATCCCGCCTTTGCCCGGGTTACCCTGACGGCTACATTTTCAGTTGGCGAGCGGGACAATGACGATCAGTGCGGGCCTGGGATTAGCCGGGTTTCCCTTCAATGACGCCCACGACTATTGGGCCTGGGTGAAGCTGTGCGACGAAGGCGGCGTGAACTCCCTTTGGCAGAGCGATCGGCTCATCAGCCGCGACCCGCAACTGGAAACCATGAGCGTGATGGCCGCGCTCGCCGGCGCCACCAAGCGAATCAAATTCGGTATGAACGTGGCAAGCCTTGGCCTGCGCGACCCAATCGTTACCGCCAAGGCATGCGCCACCATCGACTTTCTCTCCGGCGGCCGACTGCTACCCATGTTCGGCGTTGGCAGCGCTCGCAGCCCGGATTTTCGAGCGACAGGCAAGCCAACCGCAGGACGCGGCGGGCGCACCAACGAGGCCGTCCAGATCCTGCGCAAACTCTGGCAGGAGGATGAGGTCGACTTCGAGGGTGAGCACTATCAACTCAAAGGCGCCACGATCTCGCCAAAACCCGTGCAGAAGCGACTCCCGCTATGGCTCGGCGGCTCCTCGAAAGCAGCAATCGAGCGCACCGCTCGCTGGAGCACTGGCTGGCAGGCAGGCATCGAAAACGCGGAAGACGTCAAGCCCGTGATCGAAGCCATCAAGACGGCCTGCAATGAGTACGGCACGTCTATCGACGAAGATCACTACGGCGCCGGTTTCGGCTTCTACTTCGGCAGCAAAGAAGATCCGATCGTGCAGAAGCAGATGGCGGGGCTTGCCAAACTCACCGGCAAGCCTGCCGACGGTTTCTTCGCCGTCGGCGGCGCAGACGAGATCATGGCTCGCATTCGCGAGTTTCACGAAGCGGGTGCACACAAGTTTGTATTGCGGCCCATCGCGGGAAGTACCGGCGAAGTTATGGAGCAGACCGAGGCGCTGATCGAACAGGTGCTGCCGGAGCTGGCTGCCATGAATTCAACCTGACAACAAGCTCCACGCAACAATATTCAAGTAACCGAAGCAGCGGCCGCTGACGCATTCGTCACGGGCAATTGTGAGACAATTGACGACTGACTAGGATCTGCCTATCAGCTATTCGGGCGGGTTCAGAAACCACCTAACATCGACATCTCCGTTCGATCCTCGGATCACGCGGGGCGCAGACACGCATCAAACGACAACAACTGGGGAAGACCTATGGACACAATTGCAATTCTCGGCGGCACCGGTGATCTCGGAACCGGACTGGCCATTCTCTGGAGCAAAGCCGGCCACAAGATCATCATCGGCTCGCGCACGCTCGAGAAGGCGCAGGCCGCCGTGGAAGCGCTTGCCAAGATTTCCCCAGACACGCCAGCCGTGCCGATGGAAAACGGTGACGCGGCGGCAGCCGGCGACATCGTGGTTCTAACGGTACCTGCGGACCATCAGCTTTCTACCCTCGCCAGCGTAAAAGACTCCCTCAGCGGCAAGATCCTGATCGACGTCACCGTGCCGCTCGTACCGCCGAAGGTCGGCACTGTGCAATTGCCTCCCGAAGGCAGCGCCGGTAAGCGCGCCCAGGATTTGCTCGGCGACGACGTTATGGTGGTTACCGCTTTCCAGAACATCGCCGCCCACCTTCTGCAGGAAGACGTAGAGATCGAGTGCGACGTGCTGGTATCCGGGAACAAAAAGGTCGCGCGTGACAAGGTAATTGAGCTGACGGAACAGGCCGGTATGCGTGGCTTCCACGCAGGTCCTATCGAAAACTCGGCAGCGGCGGAAGCACTCACCTCGATTCTGATTCAGATTAACCGCAAGCACGACATCTCCCATTCGGGAATCCGAATTGTGGGTCAGGCCGATCACTGATCGACGGTTGGCGACAATCAAGGTAGAGGCAGCAACAGCATGAGAACTCCGCGTTTCGAAGTGGTGGCGCTGCCTGGCATGCCCATGGTCAACGCCGGTGACGACCTCGCCGGCTTGCTGTTGGCGGCGGTCGCCGATAACGGTTACACCCTCCGAGATGGCGATGTCGTCGCCGTTGCCCAGAAGATCGTCAGCAAGGTGGAAGGTCGGCTCATACCACTCGCGGATGTCACGCCGAGCGAAGAGGCGATCGAGCTAGCGGCAAAAACCGACAAAGATCCGCGCATGGTGCAACTGGTGCTCAGCGAATCCACCGAAGTGGTTCGGCATCGACCGGGCGTGTTGATCGTGCGCCATAACCTGGGCTTCGTCGCGGCCAATGCCGGCATCGATCAATCCAACATCGAGCACGGCGCTGAGGGCGAAGAGAACGTCCTGCTGTTACCGCTCGACCCCGACGCCAGCGCTGCCGCACTACGCACTGAACTGATGAAGCGTGCTGGCTGCACCGTCAGTGTCCTCATTACCGACAGCCACAATCGCCCTTGGCGCCTAGGCACTGTCGGCACGGCAATCGGCAGCGCAGGAATGACCGTGCTGGATGACTATCGCGGCGGCGAAGATCTGTATGGCCGGGAGTTGAAAGTCACGCTGATCAATCGTGCTGACGCTCTTGCCGGCGCTGCAACGTTGGTCATGGGTGAGACGACAGAAGCAATCCCAGCGGCACTGATTCGGGGAATGGCAGCCGAGGCAAGCTCCGATACGTCTGCCATGATTAATCGCCCAGTCGCGGAAGACCTGTTTCGGTGAGCAGCGCTTTGAAAATTCTGGCGCTCACCGGCGGAGTCGGCGGCGCGAAACTCGCGTTCGGTCTGAGCAAGTTGCTGCCACCGGAGCAGCTCGCCTTCATCGCCAATACCGGTGATGACTTCGAACATCTGGGGCTGACGATCTGCCCCGATCTGGACACGCTCACCTACACGCTGGCAGAGACTGCTAATCCCGAAACGGGATGGGGTCGCCAGGACGAAACCTGGAACTTCATGGCCGCGCTGGAACAGCTCGGCGGCGAGACATGGTTTTCCCTGGGTGATCGTGACCTCGCGCTACATCACCAGCGCGCCGAGCTTCTAGCCAGTGGCGCGAGCCTGTCTGAAGCCACCCATGCGTTGCGGCGCGCCTTCGACATCAAGCACACGATCTGGCCGATGACGGACATGCCGGTGCGCACCATTGTCGCAACGCCCGAGGAAGATCTGGCCTTTCAGCACTATTTCGTCCGAGATCGCTGCAAGCCCACAGTCACAGGCTTCCGCTTTGACGGCATCGCCGCAGCACAGCCCGTCGCGGACGCATTGAACTGGCTGGAAGAGGTCGATGCCATCGTCATCTGCCCGTCCAATCCGTTCGTCTCGGTCGATCCGATTCTGTCGATACCGGATTTTCGGGAGCGCCTGCGTGCGGCCCGAGCGCCAGTAATCGCGGTGTCACCGATCATCGGCGGCAAAGCGCTGAAAGGCCCCGCTGCCAAAATGATGAAGGAACTGGGTGTTCCCGTGACGTCAGCAGCAGTCGCTGCACACTACGGTGATCTGCTGGACGGATTTGTCCTCGATAACACCGACGCGCAGGCCGCATCCGAGGTTGCCTGCGCAACTGTGGTTACCAATAGCGTCATGGTAACGTTGGAAGATCGAATACAGCTGGCTGAGCGGACTCTGGCCTTTGCTGCCGAACTGATCTGATCAACTCGGCCGCAAAGCGGTCACAACGCCCAGCCTGATTTCCCGAATCGGACCTTCACAATGTGGGCAATCGTGCCAATCAAATCGCTGGAACGGGCGAAAACTCGCCTGTCCTCGGTGCTGTCCGAAGCAGAGCGGCGGCAACTGATGCTCGCGCTTGCACGCGATGTGCTGACGGCGCTGGTCCAGAGCCAACGGCTGTCCGGCGTTCTGATCGTCTCACGTGCACCCGAGGCTGATGCCCTCGCCCAATCCTTCGGCACAGAGCGTTTTCGCGAGTCGCCCGATACCGATCTGTCCGGGGCGCTGCTCGAAGCAAGCGCCTACCTGCGCGATCACCTGGGCGCCAACGGGGATTTTGTCGTACCAGCCGACCTGCCGCTCATTACCGCCGCAGACGTCGACGCCCTCATTAGCGGTCATACCGACATCACGATCGTGCCGGACGATGAGAGGCTGGGTACGAACGCCCTACTCTGCTCACCGGGTGCCAACATCGCCTATCGATTTGACGGCACGAGCTTTCGTCCCCATATCGATGCAGCCTACGCAGCGGGGATGACTCCGCGCATTGTGCGGCAACAACATTTCGAACTGGATATCGATACGCCCGATGATCTGCGACGATTGCTCGCCAGCGGCCAGTCCTGTCAAACCGGCACATACTTAGACAAATCGGGAATTGCGGAGCGACTCGGACAGGCGCGCAGCGATAGCATCAATCAATCTACAGACCCGTTTCGGGGAGACACATGAGCACCGACGTGACCTGCGCACCTGACCAAGCCGATATCGACGGCATTTTAAATAGCGCGCTTTCCGGCCACCTGCCGAGCGCCGATGCGGCGGCTCGACTCGCCGGCTATGACGATACAGCCGCGCTTGCACACGTTGCCGGCCAATTGCGGGATCAGGGTTTCCGCAACGTCATGACCTATTCGCGCAAGGTGTTCATTCCGCTCACTCACCTGTGCCGGGACGTCTGCCACTACTGCACGTTCGCTCAGGTTCCCCGGAAAGTGAAAGCGCCTTATATGAGCGTCGAGGAAGTGCTGGAGATCGCCCGGCACGGCGCTGAGATGGGCTGCAAAGAAGCCCTCTTTACGCTGGGAGAAAAGCCCGAGCTGCGCTACTCAGCAGCACGCGAAGCGCTCGCCGAAATGGGTTTCGAGACCACTTTCGACTATCTGGTTCACGTCGCTGAACGCGTCTTCAAGGAGACAGGATTACTGCCCCACCTCAACCCCGGCACCATGTCGGATGAGGAAATCGCACGCGGCCGCAAGGTCTCGCCGTCGATGGGCATCATGCTTGAATCCGCATCCGACCGGCTGACTGAGAAAGGCATGCCGCACTACGGCTCACCGGACAAAGTCCCGGCGGTTCGTCTGGACACTCTGGAACGCGCCGGCGCTGCCGCTGTCCCGTTTACGACCGGCATTCTGATCGGCATCGGCGAGACCCGCCTCGAGAGAGTCGAGTCCCTGCTTGCGATGCGCGACATCCAGCAGAAGCACGGGCACATTCAGGAAATCATCGTCCAGAATTTCCGCGCCAAGCCGGAAACCAAGATGGCACAGGCGCCGGAACCGGATCTGAACGAGCTGCTGTGGACGATTGCTATTGCTCGCATCCTGTTTGGCTCACAGATGAGCATTCAGGCGCCGCCAAACCTGTCGCCCGGCGTGCTGCCCAAGTTGGTTGCTGCAGGTATTAACGACTGGGGCGGCGTATCACCGCTGACGCCGGACTATGTAAACCCGGAAGCACCCTGGCCGCATCTGGACGATCTCGCCCGCGAGACCCGGTCTGCCGGCAAGGACCTGCACGAGCGGCTGACGATTTACCCCGCCTACGCCCAGCACTACCAGCGCTGGCTCGACGAAGGACTGCACAAGCGCGTACTCGATTGGGTCGATGCAGACGGGTTTCCGCGCACGGACGAATGGTCACCGGGTGAGGAAGTACTTCCCCCCGCAGCCGTGTTGACCGCGATCAAGTCCGTCCCCGAGCGATTATCCACCGACGTTGCCGACATCATCGCTAAAGCGCAGCGCGCAGAGCGTCTGGATGAGGCGGAGATCGTCCGGCTGTTTCAGGCACGTGACGATGACTTCAGCGCCGTGGTGCAGGCAGCCGATACCGTTCGACGGGAACGAGTGGGCGAGACGGTGAGCTACGTTGTTAATCGCAACATCAACTACACCAACATCTGCTATTTCAAATGTCAGTTCTGCGCCTTCTCTAAAGGCAAGCTGGCGGAGAACCTGCGCGGTCGTCCCTACGATCTTGATCCTGAAGAAATCGCCCGCCGTACGGTAGAAGCGTGGGAACGCGGCGCGACGGAAGTGTGCATGCAGGGTGGTATCCACCCGGAGTACACCGGTGATACCTACACGGAAATTCTGCGCATCGTGAAGTCCGCGGTGCCGGATATGCATATCCACGCGTTTTCGCCGTTGGAAGTCTGGCAGGGAGCCGCCACGCTGGAGCTCGACCTCGAGACCTACCTGTCGCGCGCGAAGCAAGCCGGGCTGGACACACTGCCCGGCACCGCAGCAGAAGTGCTGGACGACGAAGTGCGAGCGCTTCTATGCCCGGACAAAATCAACACCGAGCAATGGCTCCAGGTCATGCGCGCCGCGCACGCGGTTGGCTTCCGCACCACCGCCACCATCATGTACGGGCACGTTGAACGGCCCGAGCATTGGGCGAGGCACTTACTCCGCATTCGCGATCTTCAGGCAGATACGGGTGGCTTCACCGAGTTCGTGCCTCTGCCGTTCGTGCATATGGAAGCGCCAATGTATCTCAAGGGTCAGGCACGCAAAGGCCCGACGTTCCGGGAGAGCATCCTGATTCACTCGGTCGCTCGCCTGGTATTCAACGGCTTGATCGATAACATCCAGACGAGCTGGGTGAAGATGGGTCATGAGGGTGTTGTCGCCTGCCTCGACGCCGGCTGCAACGATCTCGGCGGCACGCTGATGAACGAATCCATCACCCGAGCCGCCGGCACCAGCCACGGCCAGGAAACCTCGCCAGAGGAGATGCTGGCGATGATCTCCGCGGCGGGTCGGACGCCCAGACAGCGAACGACGCTGTATGCCGACGCCAGCGACGAGCGGATCGAAGCCGGTTTGAGGGCAGCGGAGCTGACTGACATCGTCAACACGCCCGCTAGGAAGTACGAACGCAAACGCAAGGGACCGCTGCAGCGGCCCGGGCTGATCGCCGTCTCTGAAGGCTGAGGCCAGCGCGCGTTCAAGCAAGACAACCCGAGTCTCCATGGGGATACTCGGGTTGAACTTGGAAGACGCCGACCGACGCTAACCGGCAGGCATCTGACAGGGTGCTGGCTCTTCGCTCTCAATATCATCACCCCGGTGCAGGGCAAGGATCAGCGGCAGCAATGTCCCGGCGAAGATCAGCAACGACAGCCCAGCAAGCATCAACAGCGTGGTTGTCATTCCCCACCAGTCGAACACAAAGCCGACGATCGGACCCGTGATCGCAAACGCCCCGCGAAACGCAAAACTCGCCAGCGAGTTTGCCGTCGCTCGAAATTCGCTGGGTATTCGCTCGTTAAGCGCTTCACGAAGCACGACGACACCCACACCACGAGCCACGTAAAACAACGCCGCACCCGCGACCCCGACAGCCACGCCCCCCGCGTTCAACGTGAGGTAACCCGCTATCGGCAGCATCGCCAGCAGCAGCAAAGTATTGCGAACACCAAGACGCGCCTCCAGGCGGTGTGCGTACTGCCCCGATAGGCCACCGAGCAGCGATAGCGCGGCCCAAAGGTAGCCGAACATCATCAGCGGAATGCCTTGCTCCTGCCACAGCTTCTGCAGCAGCCATACCGCGTAGAATGTTGTCAGGCTCCAGATGGACAGCGCTATGAACGTGTAGCGCAGTACGCCACCCGAGCGCCACAGGTGCCGGAGAATGCGGCCCATATTGTCGCGGTGGCTATCCTTCGTCAGCCGGCTGCCCGGAGGCTCAACCAGGCTGAGCGCGATCAGGAACGGCAACCAGGCGACAACTGCCTGCAGCAGCAGCGCATCTTCGATAGTCCCGAACAACAGGATCACGCTACACGTGACCGCCGCGATCGCATCCCCCGCGCTGCGCGCACTATAGAGTTGGCCGACAACACTGGCGCCGCGGCCGCTACGGCGAGTAACGGCAAGCTGCGAATCGTAGACGAGCGCTAAATCCGAACCAGATACAAGCGAGTGACCAATGGCCAGGCAGATCTCGAAGACAACGAGACCCAGAGGGCCGTCGGTAAACAGCAACGCGGTTGGCCCAAAGCCGGCTATAAATGAGCCGAGCACAAGCGTGTTCCGCCGTCCGAACAGATCCGCGAGGTAGCCGCTCGGCACCTCGGTCACGACAACGATCAACGCGAACATCGCCTGCAGTGCAAAGACGCCCTGCATGTCCAAGCCGCGACTCATGAAGAAAGGCACGGCAACCGGCATGATCACCAGGAAAACCTGGAAGAACGCCAGCACCATGACTCTGGGTATGTTGCGTTCCAGCGGTCTGGGAGCGCTGGAATTGTCTAGCGTGCTCATCGCACTCTTGTCCTTTTCTATCAGTCTTTTTTCTAGCTTTCGTTGCGCCTCAATACGCTCGTCTCCGATAATTTTTCGATTCTGAAACGAAAAACCCCGGAGGCTTTTGGCTCTCCGGGGTTCTTTGAATCGTTTGCTTGCAAACAATGCTAACCGCTGGAGGGCCCTGAGCCTTTGACGTAAGCCATCGGGGATTTGCTGCCGTGCACGCACACACACAGATCCACCGCCGAACGCCAGAAGGCGCCGGAAGGCTGTTGATCGGTAATGTGGGTGAAGCGGTTCATTGGTCTGCGTTATTCACTTATTCGTTTGTTCGTTTGTTCGTTTGTTCGTTTGTTCGCTAGTTGGCTGCGCGGGCCTTGCTCGCCCCGCTGCGCTTCGTGTTTAGCTTGAAATCGCTGGCATCCGGGCCAATGCGATCGACTCAAACTGTCTTCCAAGCGCGCGCAGTCTGCGCCGAACGCGCATTTTGGTCAAGCGAGGCGGCCGTGACCTGCGACTAGACAACAAAAAGCCAGTAAAAAGGCAGCAAATTTGCTGGCTCAGCGGTTCATCCAGATGTCCCACAGATCGCCTATACGCTCAGACCCGTCAGTCCGCATCGGCCGCCATTTGATATGCGCATCATCCGTCGCAGCAGGGTCCAGCTCGATACCCCACAGCGGGTCGAGTTTGTTGGGCACCATGGAGTAGCGAATATCGATCACGAGGTTAGGATTCGCCGGATGCAGCGCAAGGTGATCATTCGAGAACCAGCGGAAACGTTCCAGGTCCCGCGACTGCCGGGAAGCCGGTCGCAGCCAGGGAAGATCGCGGGCCACATCCAGCCGGTCGATGCTTTCGCCTTCATAGACTCGGGTTGCGAGGCCCGTGCGCACCGCATCAACGTAGAAGCGGCGGTCAGCCTCGTAGATTGTCTTGAATACCAACAGCGAAGCGAACGCCGGCTTGGCGCCGATATCGTCTGCGCTCACAACGTGACCACGCTTCGCGGCCAACACAACAGCAGCGTCGATGGCGCGGTGGTTCTGCACGACGCCAAGGCCAAGATAGAGCAACGCCCAGGCAAACCCAAACAACGCAAGTCGGGGAGCATTGCGACGCCAGGCGAGAATCGCAAAAAGGGCAACCGGTATCGTGAACAGCGGATCAACTACCGAGACGTTGTTCCAGGCGATACGGACATCAGAAAAGGGCCAGAGCAACTGGGTGCCATATGTGGTGCAGGCATCCAGAAGACCGTGACTGCCGTAACCAAAGAAGCACGCAAGGTACGTTTGGACAAACGACAGTCGGCGACGCACAGCGGCGAACAAGATCCCAGCGCAGATCAGCGCTCCAATCGGGATGAACGCGAGCGCATGGGTAAAATGCCGGTGGTATTCGAGCGACAACAGCGGATCCGTTGTCGACAGGATAAAGATGTCGAGGTCCGGAGCCATACCCGAGAGCAGCCCGAGAAGAGCGATTGCGCCGATGTGACGCCGCGTTTGCTCGACCGGTTGAACAATCAGATTTGCCGCGGCTGCGGACTGTGAGAACGTCGCGCCAAGAGCGCCCTGAGTAATAGGATCCATCTAGGCGCGTAGCCCATCTCTCGAAAGGGCCGATAGTGTACGGCGGCCAACGTGAAAATGCCGTGGGTCGTCAGTGACACCCACGGAGGCAAACAGCACGCCAAAGAGTACGGCCCAACCCCGCAATCGATCCCGCATGAGTTCGCCATCGTAGACAGTCGAGACCAGCAGCTTTGATTCCATATCGAGCGCATGCTCGGGAGAGAGTAGCCAGACGGACGCAAGGTCGCTCGCCGGATCGCCAGCGCAGATGTCCCCCCAATCGAGAACCGCAGCCAGGTTGCCGTCGTGACTGAGAACGTTTCGGGGATGCAGATCACCGTGCAGCCAGGTGCGAGGCCTTGCTTGCGTGTTGGCGTCTGCCTCCAGCCCCCGTTGCCAGATTGTCTGAATAGCCGTGCCGATGAGATCTGTATTCTCCGAGAGGAAAGCAAATCGATCATCAACTGCTTCGACTCGATGCCCCAGCGGAACACCCCGAAAATGATTGGTTGGCGCATCAGCAGGCGCTGACCGATGCACCTGCTCCAGGAACTTGAGGAACGCTTCCCGTCCATGGCGCGCCAGCGGCGCAAGGTCCACCGTTTCGCCCTCATGCCAACGCACGAGGCTCCACGCCCAGGGATAGCCCGCGGCCGGCGCGCCCACGTGAATCGGCACAGGAATAGGAACGGATACCACGCGGGCCAGTTTCGGCAGCCACGTCTGCTCGGACTGAATGAGTTCAGCGCCGATCGCGCGCCTGGGTAACCTCGCGATCAGCTCGTCACCGACGCGGAAGTTGATGTTGTCGAAACCACTGGCGAGCAAGGAAACCGGCAGGCGCGAGTAATCCGGGAACTGATCCGCGAGCAACGCCTGAACCAGTTCGACGCTGACATCAACTTCAGCGATCGGTGTTCCGTGAGATGCCGGCATCAACCGCGACTCGGCGGACGGGTCTCGAGGATTGTGACCCGTTCCGAGTAGCGACTGCTCGGAAAGTAATCCCACACCGCGTGATGCCACGTACTGCGGTTGTCCCAGATCGTCAGTGTTCCAGGTTGCCAGCGCACTCGGCAGTGCAGGCACGGGTCATCAGTCACATGGCGCCAGAGCAACTTGAGCAGTGCGTCGCTCTCGCACCGCGGCAGACCGACAATA
Organism: uncultured Pseudomonadales bacterium; assembly: GCA_964351875.1. Lineage (GTDB taxonomy): Bacteria > Pseudomonadota > Gammaproteobacteria > Pseudomonadales > Azotimanducaceae > JANSWO01. Next base: position 15,717 of record CAYGQC010000016.1, on the reverse strand, counting down.
TGATCCGTGAACGACGGATTGACGAACAGAATCTCCTCACCGGTATCCGGGTGTAGTGGCACCATGGGGTGTGTCGAGCACGGGTAGGTCTGACCAGGCTTGAGCTCGATACCGTAGCGGGCAAGATCCTTTCGCCCGTCATGCACCGCACTCAGCGGCCGGATTAGCTGCCTGACGGGCTCCGACAGAGTTTCAAACGCACGCGCCATGTTTGCGAACATCGTGTCGCCACCACTCTCACCCGGTAGCTCGCGAACGAACAGCGCGGAGGCCAGCGGCGGTATCTCTTCGCAGGATACATCCGTGTGCCAGCCGTCTCCGTTGGCGTAACGACTATCCTGGTTAGTGCGGATCGCAAAAATCTCGGGATCACCCTTCTTGTCCAGGTGCCTGTTCGAAGGGTGGATATGCAGTTCACCGAGCAGGCGCGCAAATGCCTTGTGTTGTTCGCGGTTGAGGTCCTGATCCCGGAAAACCAGCACTTTGCGACTGGCCAGCATTTCGGACAGCCATGCCGGCGAGAGCGCAGCCCCATCAGCCAAATCCAGATTGAATACTTCCGAACCCATCGCGGGTGTGAGTTCGACTGCTTCCACGGCGTTGCTATCCGACATTCTCCGCCTCTGCACTTGGATGCTGGGATACAGCTCCAATTGTGAACTGCCTCACAGGATTCGTCACATCCCGCCTCCAGGGCTATCCAGTACAGGGTACTGGCTTGTAAAAGGGAGGCGATTCGTCGACCCCAGTCACATCGGCCGAGGAAATCGTCACCTAGACTACATCAGAGCCAAACGTATTCGCTGAATGGATCCAGTGCTCGTGGGCCACCCAAGACTGTTGTCGAATCAGGATGTTGACTCCCGTGATACACACTCGCCTGGACGTGAAGGTACTGCTCGCTTCTATCGTTGCATCAATTGCAGTGATAGCGATCGCACTCGCCTATCAACACAACAGGGCACTGGAAGGTGTCAGCCTGACCGCAAACAACGCGGCACGTCTCATTACCTCACTCCCCGCCGACGCTCTGACGCCTGAGTTACGTGAGACAGCCTACGCTCGCCTCCTGGCTCAGGTCAGCGCTGATGATCGGTTCGCCTACGCGTCTGTCACAAGTGCCAGCGGACGTTCAATCGCCAGCCAGACCTCGGCTGGAATTTCTCTACTACCGCCGGCACCCAGCTCCGCTAAAGCAGGCACTAGCTGGATCAACCACCTGCCGCAGACCAATATCGGGGGGCACACCGTCATCGAGGCGTTTGGGCCACTTTCCTCTGCCAGCAGCCAGGCCAGCTATCGTATCGCCTTTTTCCAGCCCAAATGGCTGGATACAACCAAGGATGTCTCCTATCTCGCCTCGATCATCTTCCCCATCTTTCTGCTGACGCCGCTCGTGTTGATGTTTCTGCGCCGCGAAGTGACGCCCCTCGAGGGCCTCGCCAAAACCCTGTCCCAAGCGGATGGGGGCCAGAACCATGACGGCCAGGCTATCGGCTCATTCGTTGAGCAATTCAACGTTTTCATGGACCAGGCTCAACAACGCATAGACAGCTATCAAAGCGAAAAGGACAAGCTGGTCACATCCGAGCGGTTTCTCAATTACCGATTGCTGAAGCTCGAATCGATTCTGCATGCGGTGAACAGCGGCATCGCCATCATCGATAACGACAATCGAGTGACGTTCGCTAACGAGCTATTCGGCCAGTACATCGGCCGTGATGTTGCCTCATTCAGCGGCGAGGGCGTTCAACAGGTTTTCGGTGGCGGCGATTTCGCGGAAGCTATCAGCCTGCTGTCCGGCAACTCAGCCAAACAACCGGCGACCGTCGATATACGGCCATCCCATCTGCCTGGCGCCACGCTACGGGTCTCCTCGACCGGCGTTGCAACCAGCAAAAGCGCCGAGTCAGTTGGGCGGGTAATCGTCATGCAGGACGTCAGCGGGGAGATACTCGCTCGCAACAGCCGCGGCGAGTTCGTCGGCCACGTCTCCCACGAACTCAAAACGCCTCTCAATACCCTCTCGCTCTGCGCCCAATCGCTGCAGGGGCCAGACGGCGACGACGAGGAGTATCGACGGGAAACACTGAACATCGTCAACGATGAGGTCGAGCGGCTGGCGCTGTTGATCAACAACCTGTTGAGCATCACCCAGATCGAAATGGGTACATTGGCGATGCAGCCCGGGCGCGTCAAAGTCAGTGAGCTAATCACACAGACCGTTGAGACAATCCGCCGTTCAGCCCCCGACAAACAGCTACGGTATTCCGTGGACATCGCGGACAACGTCGACACGGCACAGCTCGACAAATCGCTCATCAGCATTGTGCTGAACAACCTGCTCACCAACGCGATCAAGTACTCCGACGACGGCGGAGCGATACGCATCAGCGCTGCCGAGTCCGAGGACTCGCTGCAGATATCCGTAACGGATACCGGCATCGGTATTCCCGAAGACGAGATTGCTTCCATTTTCGACAAGTTCTCTCGAGGCAAAGGCGAAGAAGTAACGAGTCGCAGCGGTCACGGTTTGGGTCTGGCGTTAGCCCGCGATATCGTCGAGCTGCATCATGGTTCCATACGCGTTCAGAGCAAAGTCGGCGCGGGCTCGAAGTTCACGATCGACCTGTGGAAGCAGGCCGGCGTTCTCGAGCAGGCGATATGAGCGAACCGCGCCAACTCTATCTGGTGGACGATGAGGCTGTGCCTGCGAGAATCGTCAAGACTTCACTGGAGCGAGCCGGTTACCGGACCACTGTGTTCAGGAATGGGTTGGAGGCGCTCGAAGCTCTGCGTGCGGACGCTCAGAACAACTCGCTGCCCGATGGGCTGATAACCGATATTGAAATGCCAGTAATGACCGGGGAAGAGCTCTGCAAGAGCCTTGAGCAAGAACAACCCGAGCGCACCTATCCAATCTTCGTCGTCACCAGCGTTCCCGATCAGATCCATCGCGAATGGACTGCTCGAATGAACAATTTGTTTTTTGTCGAGAAGCCAGTGAGCATCAAGCAGCTCACGTCAGCGCTGGCAGAAGCCTTTCATGGTGACGAAGCATGAGTATTCAGGAAGTGCTGCGCGCGGTCGACCTGCAGAAATACCATAACCTGTTCGCCCCTTTAACCGCAGAATCGTTGAGCATCGCGCTGCTCGACGACGGTCAGATCGTAAGCTATGCAGGTGATCGCCAAGCGTGCGAAGACTCGACATCGGGACGGGCATCTGCACTGGCGCAGCACACTCGCGAGCTCAAGAGCTATCAGCATCAGACCGTCGCCAGCCTGCTGGTTTGCTACCGTTCCCCGGCAAAACCTCCACCCGAAAAGCTGATCGACGCCCTCGCCCAGTGCATTCAAACAGAGCTCTCTCTCAACGCTGAACTCACGGAAATGACTGACGAGCTCACCAGTCGGTATGAAGAGCTGAACCTCGTCTTCCAGGACAAGGACGAAAGCGACAACGCTAACAACACCAACCGACAACTTAACGAAATCGTCACTAACTCGCACCAATACCTGCAAGTCAGTTTCTGCATCATGGTGTTGAACAACCAGAACCTCTACTTTGAGTCCGTCGCAGAAGAAGGGCTCAGCCCTTTGGTCAGAGGTATCGCCGACATTGCGAAACCTATCAACGCCTGGCTAGCCGAGAATCCCGGTTCGCACGTTTACAACAACAGTTTAGAGCATGAACTGGCCGTATCCAGTGAATTGCGCACGCTCCGCCACGTCATTACCCCCATCACCTTTGGTAATCACAAGAAAGTCACCGGCTTCCTTCTCGTTGGCCGGCCGCATTCGGAATCAATATTCACCAACAGCGACAAGAACCTACTCGAGGTGATGGCACAAAAAGCATCGAAGATCGTCAGAACAACCTACGACGATCTGACCGGACTGCTCTGGCGAGCTCCGTTCGAACTCAAAGTCGAGCAAGCGGTTGCCAACGCTAAAGAGCCGCCCAATCGAGACGGGCTCCTCGTTCTGGATCTGGATCGCATGCAGGTCATCAACGAAGCCGCGGGACACGATGCTGGTGATGCGCTGCTGCGTCTGGTTGCCCAGAAGCTGGATAGCCTTATCGACAATGGCGACATCATCGCACGCATCGGCGGCGATCAATTCGGCGTTCTAATCGATGGATCGCAATCGCATAACGTGCATCGAATCGCCGCACGGATCATCGACGGAATCAACAGTCTGGAGTTCAGTTGGCGCGGCAACGCGATCGACGTTTCGGCCAGCGCCGGAATCACATTGCTCTCGAAGGATAGCGGCCACGCCGTGAACGCTCTTGCCGAGTCGGAGCTCGCCTGTTCCAGCGCAAAAGAGGCGGGTGGTGGTCGTTTCGAAATTTTCAATTCCGAAGACGCCCAGCTCGTTGAGCGGCACGCGCAGATGCATCAGGTGAGCACTATTCAGCATGCGCTGAAAAATGAGCGTTTCGTTCTCTACGCTCAACCGATTACGCCACTGGCTGATCAGTCGCGCGAGCCCCATGCCGAGATACTTATTCGGCTGCTCGACGACAAAGACAATATCGTCCCACCGGGTTCGTTTCTTCCTGCCGCCGAACGCTACAACCTGATGCCCTCGATCGATCGCTGGGTGGTGTCACGGTCGCTGAAGGCATTTACCGAACGCGCCGCCTCCAAGCCGGAACATCGTCTCGTCATCACGATTAACCTGTCCGGACAGTCCCTGTCAGATACCGGATTTATCGACTTCGTGCGGCACTGCCTGGATCAGTACAAACCTCGGCCGGGCAGTATCTGTTTCGAAGTAACCGAAACCGCCGCGATCCGAGATCTGAAAGTGGCGGAAGGCTTCATGACCGAGCTGCGCAGCCGAGGTGTGAGCTTCGCGCTAGACGACTTCGGCACTGGTCTCAGCTCGTTCTCCTATCTTCAGCAACTACCGCTGGACGCGCTCAAGATCGACGGCAGCTTCGTACGTGAAATCATCAACGATCCTGTTGCCGCCACGATGGTCCGCGCGATTAACGACGTTGGCCACAGCATGGGGCTGGTCACGATCGCCGAGTTTGTTACCAGTACAGAGATCGCAGAGCAACTCACCGAGTTTGGGGTCGACTACGGTCAGGGTTTCGCCCTCGCCAAGCCCATGCCGTTCGACGACTTCCTTGCGAAGTTCGAACCCAAGCTTGATGCGGGGGCTGTCTCATGAGCCCGCCAACAGCCGCGACGGAACGCAACGCTCCACAAATTCTCCGATCGACGAATGGCCTGGGTGTAAAGCTGCTACCAATGAGCGATTTGCTGCTCGAGGACACCCAGCACGAACTCGTGGATCAGGTAGCCAACGCGCTAGGCCAGGGCATCACCGAGATAACTATCGACTTAACGCGCCAGCGCTTGATCAATAGCAGCGGCTTGACTGCCCTGCTCGAGGCCCATGAGATGGCACTCAAGCGCTCGAGCCAGTTGAGAGTGACCAACGCGAGCACAGTGCTCGCCGAGGTCTTCATCGCGACCGGACTGGATAGACAGATCACGCTGATCACCGACGGCGAAGCATCATCCAGCGTCGATTCGAGCAAACTGCGCCTCGGTGACATCCTCGTCGACCGCGGCAAGATGACACAAGCCCAACTCGGCGAAGCGTTGGCCATGCAGAAGTCATCGGGCAAGCGCCTCGGAGAAGTGCTGATCGAGAAAGGTTGGGCGAGCGACCAGGACGTGCTCGTCGCACTGAGCCAGCAGCTCGCTGTTCCGGAGATCAAGCTACGAGCTGGGCTATTCGATCCGGCCATCAGTGGCATCCTTGACCAACGCTCGATCAAACGGCTGCAGGTGTATCCGTTGTTTAGCGTACGCGGCGAGTTGACTCTCGCGATGGCAAACCCACAAAACTCACCCTGCTTGCGCGAGGTCGAGAACCTGACTGGCTGCCGTGTTCGACCCGTACTCGCAAACCTCGATGCCATCCACGCGATCACGAACGAGAGCGGCGACAACCTCGAGCTCGGCGCAGAACTCCTCGCCGAGGTGGACGAAGACTTCGAGGTCGTCGACAACAGCGTGCCCGACCTGGACGCCGCCGATAGCGCCGCTAACGGCAGCCCGGTTATCAACCTGGTCAACTCGCTGATTCAGCGCGCAGTACGCGACGGCGCCAGCGACATACACATCGAACCCAGCCGCGAACGCTGCCGGGTTCGCTTCCGAATCGATGGCGTGCTCTACGAGGTTATGACGCTCCGGCACGAATTGCTTCCCGTTTTAGTATCGCGCTTGAAGGTCATGGCGAATCTGGACATCGCCGAGAGGCGGTTGCCCCAGGATGGCCGAATCCAGGTCATGACCCAGGGCCGGTCCGTGGACCTTCGCTTCAGCTCCCTGCCCGGGTTGTACGGAGAGAAAGTTGTGTTGCGAGTACTCGATCGCAGCCAGGCGATTCTCGAACTGGATCGGCTGGGTTTGTCAGAAAAAAATCTCGGCAACTATCGAACCCTGCTGGGCTGTGGTTACGGTCTCATCCTCGTCACCGGCCCAACCGGTGCCGGCAAAACCACCAGCCTGTACGCGGCGTTGAACGAGTTGAACTCACTCGAGAAGAACATCGTCACCATTGAGGATCCGGTGGAATACCAGATCGATGTCATCAACCAGAACGAGGTCAGGAACAACATCGGGCTAGGCTTCGCCAAGATCCTCAAACACACACTCAGACAGGATCCTGACATCATCATGGTTGGTGAGATCCGGGAACAGGAAACGGCGAACATAGCGGTTCAGGCGGCGCTCACCGGCCACCTGGTGCTCTCGACGCTACACACGAACGACAGCGCCGGTGCGATTACCCGAATGATCGATATGGGCGTGGAGCCATATCTGCTATCCAGCGCACTCATCGGGGTTATGGCGCAACGGCTCGTGCGCACGATCTGCCCGTCCTGCAAAACAACCTTTGTAGCGCCTTCCGAAGTTGTCCAGCGCTACGGCTGGGGTGATGACGAACGCATTTCTCTGGCGAGGGGCCGCGGCTGCAGCGACTGCTACGACTCTGGCTACCGGGGCCGCCTCGCCATTCACGAAACGCTGATGATGGACGAGGACTTGCAGCGGCTCGTCATGACCAACCCCAGTCGGGACCAACTCACCGCTCACATTCGAGATCACGACGTGACGACGTTGTACAACGATGGCCTGGCCAGGGTCAGGGAACAGAAAACCACCATCGAAGAGGTGACCCGCGCGGTCAACGTGTAACCAGTGGCAATCCAACTCTCCCAATCAGCAGCCGCGTCCAGCCCGGTCATGCCAACAGCCAAACGCGGCAATGCTTCCCGGCCGGTTAACTGGCTGAACAGAACATCGGTGAGCGGAGCGGATCGGATGTTCTTCACCGAGCAGTTAGCTCTGCTGCTGGAAACAGGAATGGCGTTGTTCCAGTCGCTCACTCTGCTCGCCGAGCAGACCGAAAACCCCGCGATGAAAGCGGTTGTTGAGGATCTGCGCGAACAGGTCTCAACCGGTAAATCCTTAAGCGCCGCCATGGCGACCCACGACAATGTGTTCTCCTCCACCTACGTGAATCTGATCGCCGCCAGCGAGGAAGGCGGCTTTATGCACAAGGTCCTTGAGCAACTCCTGCACATGGAAGAGCGGCGCGAGAACCTTCGTTCAACGATCATTTCCGCAATGACTTATCCAGCGTTTCTGACCGTTTTCTCAATTCTGACGATCGTCTTCGTACTGGTATTCGTCTTTCCGAAATTCGGTGATATGTTCGCCGCTATCGCCGACGAGCTCCCCCCGACCACCGTGGTATTGCTGGCCTTCAGCGACAGCCTGATCGCTCACTGGCCGTGGTACACCGGCGGGGCGATCGCGGGTTTCTGGCTGGCTGGTTTGTGGTTGCGTAGCGATACCGGCCGCCTAACGCTGGATCGCCTGAAATTGACAACGCCTGGAATTCGCACGGTCGCCGTACAGCTTTATCTGTCCCAGACACTGCGCGTGCTCGGATTGTCGATCAACCACGGGGTGCCGATCGTCGATGCACTAAGAGCGTGCTCGGACGCTGTCAGCAACCGCGAGTTTCGCGCCTTGCTGTATCGAGTGGAGTTGCACGTGCGCGAAGGTGGGCGCATCGCCGACGAGTTCGAAGCCTCCAGGCTCATTCCCACACTAACCAAACAGATGCTCGCCACCGCCGAGGAAGCCGGCAACATCGGGCTGGTAGGAATTCGATTGTCAGACTACTACGAGCGCGAGCTGGCAAAACGCCTGGATCGGATGAGCAAACTGATCGAACCCGTCATGCTTCTCGTGATGGGTGGCCTCGTCGGCGTCATCGTGAGCTCCCTGGTACTACCGATTTTCAAGCTGTCTCACGCTGTCGGGTGACCTGCGATGGTGCGTGACTAACGTCACAGCAAAACCTAAATGAGTTCCTATACTCAACTCATGGATCTCTGACTAAAGGCTGATGCCGACAGTCAGACTGCTTACATGATGTAGGAGCTAATGCCCCATGGGCTGTAACCGCAAACGAAGCCAGACAGGCTTCACACTCGTCGAGCTATTGATCGTCGCTATCATGCTGGCCATCCTGGCCGCGATTGTGGTGCCCCAGTTCGCCTCAACCACTACCGACGGGGAGGAATCGGCGCTCAAGTCCGACCTTGCCGCCATCCGATCAGCCATCGATCTGTATCGACAGCAACACGGCGCTTACCCCGCGATCGCGGCAAGCAGCGGTGGAACCTGCACCGGTGGCACAGCGGGTGCAGGTGCGGCCGAATCCGATACCGCGTTCACAGACCAGCTCACGCGTTACAGTAATGCCAGCGGCCAGACGTGTACCCTCCCCGTCGGCGGCAATTTCAACTTCGGCCCTTACCTTAAGATCGACGCGCTGCCGGTTAACCCGGTCAGCAAGTCCAGCACGCTCGTTGTCGTTGCGACCGGTGGTGCATCTTCTGGCGATCTGGCGATGTCCGGAGACGGCGCGGCAGGCGGTTGGAAGTACGACCCGACCTCCGGCAAGTTCATCGCGAACGACACCAACAACGATTCTCGCGGTGTGCCGTTCGACTCCTACTAGGTTGAGCTAGCCCGGCAACAAGGCGCTGCCGGACGTTGCTTTGCGACGCAGCTTCACTTGACTTCGATTCAGCAGTTCGCGCAGGACGCGCCAATGGCTACTCGCGGATACACCATCGCCGAGCTTCTCGCCGTCACCAGCTTGATTGCTCTGGCGGCCCTCATCATCTCGCCAAGTTCCGCAAGCCACGAAGACGCTGCCGCAGAACGCGCGGCTGGGTCCGTTGCCCAGGCAATCGCGTTTGCTCGGGACGAGAGCATACGCAGTGGCTCGATGCATGGAATCCAGATAACGGGTACAGGCACGATCAGCGTGCAACTCATGAGCAGAGATACCCCTCCTGTTGCGGCCGGTATCGTCGTCGATCCGGCCACACGCCAACCATACCAACGCAGTCTGCGAGCCGCCTCCGGCGCTCGCAATATCACCACCACCGCCCGCTTCGTGACAGACGATGGTCAAATTCGCAGTCAGATTCTGTTCGATGCGAACGGCATACCCAAACATATCGATGCTGCGGGGCACGCGCTACTGACCGGCGGAGAGGTGATTGTCACGAACGGCCGCAGCAGTTTTCGCGTCTCGCTAGCGCCCATGACCGGCCGCGCCGTCAGCGCCAGACTCTGACCATGCGCACGGTTCGCACAGTTCGGCAACCCATCTATCAGCGCGGCATGACATTGATCGAAGCGATGCTGAGCCTGCTGATCGGCGCGTTGCTTCTCGCCTCCCTTGCCAGCGTCCTCAACGCGACCCTGGAGAAGACCAGCGCCGCCGATAGCACGCTGGAGCGCGCATCCGATGCGAGCTATGCACTCGACCGCATGGAGGGTTGGCTGAGAACCGCCCCGTTTGTGCTGACTCCCCAGGTGGGTAGGTTTTCCGACGGGCTAGCCTTCGCCATCGATCCAGACCTCGACAGCGATGGTGACGGTTTCGCGGATGCGGACAACGACCGTGACGGGCAGTCCAACGAAGACCCCGGCGCGGACATGGACGCCGACGGTGGCAATGGTTGGTTCGGCGTTGACGATGACGTTGATGGCACCGCCGATGAGACCGATGCAGGAACGCCCGGCAACGACGACGAGGACGGAGCATCAGACGAAGACCCTTTAAACGGTTTCGATGATGACGGCGACGGACTGCTGGACGAGGACTGGGGCGCTGATGCCAACGGCGACGGCTGCCCGGGGGTCTGCGGCATCGACGAGGACGGCAACGGCACTGTAGACGAAGGCGCAGCAGCCGATGACGACGAGGACGGCCAGAGCGACGAAGACTGGATCGACATAGCCGGTATCAGCAAGGTCGGCAGCCAGTTGTCAGAGAGTCTTCCGGTGCTGGGCGCAGCGTCCGGTGTGTTCCGCACAAGCCGGGTTCTCGCAGACAACGTGGATCGTTTGCGCGTTGAGCGCACCAGACTCGACGCGGCGCGAGAGCGCATCGATATCGAGCTGGACTTAATCAGTGCAGACGGGGCCATTGAAACCTACACACGATCCGTAACGCGGCGCTCGCCGTGAGCGCATTCTCCCCAACATCTCGCCAGGCCAGCCAACTTGGCTCGATACTGATGGCCGTCGTCCTGACGCTCTCGCTGATAGCCGCATCACTTGTTTGGCTGTCGAGCCGCAGTCAAAGCGCACTGCTCAATCAGACCCGCGCAACCGACGTCGATACGTCTCGGGAAATCGTTGCCGCGGCGTTCGCCCACGCTACAGAGCTGGCGGCGGATGGTAGCTGTCCTGCATTAGTGTCCTTGAACAACGTACCGTTAGGGCCGCACGGCTATGACGTGTCTTTAAAAGGTGTCGGAGATCGGCAGTCCGCCACATTCAGCCCGATCCACGATACATACATCGAGGAGAAGTCGCCGGACAAGACCAATCCCAGCCACGGCGATCTACATGTCGAGAACGATCCGGGAAAGAGCCAGCACGCGCTGCTTCGATTCGACGTCTCCACCATCGGCACAGATCGAGCGATTCAGTCCGCAACACTGTGGTTGTATGCGCACGAAGAGGAGAACAGCAAACCAATAGCCGTACACGAGAATACCAGCGGATTCGATGAGAACACCGCCACCTGGAACAGCCACGGCGCCAATTTTGATACGACATCCGTGGTCAGCATCCCGCCCACAGCCAGTAAAGATCACTGGCTGGCTGTGCCGATCACCGCCACAGTGCAGCGCTGGGTCAGCAATCCCGGCAGCAACTTCGGCGTGCGTCTTCTCGCGACATCCGACAAGATCGAATCCAAGGTGACGAGTAAAGAACACGGAACTGCCGCGAACAGGCCATTCCTGGAGGTGGTACACAGCGACGCCGTCACTCACAGCGCTATCGCAACGGTGACGGCCACTCTCTTGAGCGGACACACCAGCGATCCGCCGCCACAAACTCTCACTATGTTCCAGGCGGAGCAAACGTTTTTTCAGCAGCCCGGTAGCGAAGCGGAGGACGCCTGGTATGACGCTGGTAACAACGGCGATGCCCGTGAGCTGAAAGTCTCTGCAAGCCCGGAGCGCATGAGCGCCCTGCGCTTCGACATAGGCGCGCTGCCGCTCGGGGCGAGAGTGACCTCGGCCACGTTATCCCTGTACACCGACGATCTCACCAGTCCGGGCACGATATCCGCGCAAGCGTTTACCGCCATCTGGGATGAGGGGCAGATAACCCGCGACCAGGCGAGATTCCTGGACTCCTGGGCTCGGACAAACGGCGAGGTCGACTCCGCGACCATGCACAGAGCCAATACCGTCGCCAAGAACCAGTGGTTCGATATCGATCTGACAAAGATCGTCCAACGCTGGGTGAACGGCGAGCCAAACTTTGGCGTTCGGCTATCCACCACAAACGCGGACGCCTCGTTCGTAAGCTCTGACGACAACAACGACACCCGCCGGTGGAAATTGAGTATCACCTACGCCTGCGCCTGCGGTATGAGCTGCGCTGCGAGCGCAGAACCGGCCGGTGCTACGGCCGGGAACCTGTTGTTTATCGTGGATAGCGCGCTATCGCTGACGGCAGAGGAGCGGATTCGCTACGACCTGTTCCGCGCGTGGGGCTACGATGTAACGCTGGTCACGGATACAACCTTCGACTTCTTGCCGACAACTTACCTAAGTGGCAAAGACGTCGCCTTCGTGTCAGCGGACGCTCGATCCGCCAGCATGGGAGACCTCGCGAACACCGGAGTTGGCGTTGTCAGCGAACACCCCGATGCGATGGACGAGATCCGCATTGCCGACAGCAGCACCGGTCAAAGCGCCGGCGCGCTCTCGGTCGACTCAGTCGCCCATGCGATCACTGCCGCGTTTCCACTTGCTGACGTCTCTCTGAGCGACGCCAGCATCTCGATGATCAC
>CAYGQC010000016.1:0-3171 GCA_964351875.1 uncultured Pseudomonadales bacterium | reverse complement strand
GTCACCTGGGTGCCGGAAGGAGCGGTGATCGACGGAGTATCCACCCCGGTTGGCGGTGCCTGGCTCGTCACCGACCGAATCAACGCGCGCCTGCGGCTTGTCACTGATGACGGCAGCCTACTCGCGCAGGTAGACACGCCGACGGACGATCCGGCTGGCGCAAGTTACATCGTCGACGGCAAGCACGCGGGTAACTGGGTGTACGTTGAATGGTTCGACGAGCGTCTGGTCTTCATGGAGCCCGACGGCAGCCGCATCGACCGCTACGACACCGCGGACGATGGCATGATTTCCACAACTGGCGTCAGCTACATCGGCACCACACTGAGCGGCACGTTCGACGAACACGTGGTTGTCGTCGACGAATGGACGGGCCTGGTGACATTCTACGATCAGGACGGTGCCGCACAGAAACAGCTCACAGTCTTGGCGCCGGAAGAGCCCACCGGCATCGTTCATCTACCGGGTTCCGACAAGCTGCTCATCACCTATCCGAGTAGCCGCCGGATTATCGATATGGATGGCACTCTAATACGAGAGTACACGGCCGGGCAGCCCGGCCAGTCTACCGGCGTGGCGATTCACGGAGAGACCTGTCAGCACGTGCTCTCTGACAGCACAACCAACACGCTGAAGTGGCTGGAGCAGCTACCTCAGCCTAGTGCACGTTGGCGGCTGAATGAAAATAGCGGCAGCACCACGATTGACGAGGTTGCCGGGCGTATAGGCAATCTGAAGGATACCAACTGGTTAGCCACAGGCGTCGAGGGCAGCGCAATCGAGTTTGCTGGTGCTGACAGCAGCATCGTCATCGATGCCGACCCTGGCCTCGCACTGGATCGCAACTTCAGCCTTTCCGGCTGGATCTATCCGCGATCTGTCAGCGGGCTCCAGGGAATCCTGAGCAACGATAGTTACTTCCAACTCGCAATCAAGGACGATGAATTGCTGTTTACCCAGATCGGTAGCGGCAGCCAGGATGTCATCAGCAGCGGTGCGTTGGCACAGGCCGAAGCGTGGAACTACGTTGTCGCGACGATCAGCGCAGATGGCGACGTCAATTTGTATGTCAATGACAAACTCGTTGGCAGCAGCGTGTTGTCTGAACGGGCAGCCGTAACAAGCAGCGAGCTCCTGATCGGTCGTGATCACGACGACAACGGCTTTGTTGGCGTCATTGATGACGTTCGCATTTACAACGAAGTGATTGATGCAGACGTCATCAGCAAGGAGTACGCAAGCCTGCTTCCGCCGAGCGGAAGCAATCCGTACTGCGAAATCGCGAGCGATGATTTCGAAAGTCGCGACTGGCAGGGCAGCACCGGTTCACTTGCCTGGGCAAGCGACTGGATCGAGATCAACGACGACGGTGACGTTCGAGCGGGAGACGAAGTTATCGGTCAGCCGGGCTTATCCCTCGTCGCTCGGGTTCGGGACAACGACGGCGGTGGTGAAGGCATCGAGCGGTTGATCGATCTGAGCAGTTTTGCCAGGGCCGAGCTCGCATTCGACTACTGGCGATCCGCGCTGGAGTCGAATGACTACATGATGGTTCAGTATTCCGATAACGGCGGAAGCGACTGGATCGAGCTGCAACGCATTCAAGGGCCGGGCACGGATAACATCACAGGAGCAGGCGTAGCCTCTTCCCTGACGCTACCCGCGCCGCTGACAAACAAGAGCATGATCCGCTTCCTGACCTGGTCCGGGATGGGCGGTAACGACCGCGTCTACATCGACAACCTCAGCATCACGGCATGCCCCTAGCGGTAAACCGCATCGATATGCTGGCTAACTTGGGCTGCCCGGCAACATCTGGTTCGGGCGAACGAGAGTCAATAGCTCACCCGGCGCGCCTTCAGTTGTAATCTCAACCCACAACAATCCGCGGTAGCCAGTGAACGCATTGGCATCACCGTCAAAGTCCGGGTCTGCCACGGTGAATGGATCAGCATCGCCATCGTATCGAGCAATGCGCACGAGCACGCGGTCAGCATCACCAGAGTCGTCAGAGAAAAGGCTGGGTACCGTCTGACTCCCCGCAGCTTCCGCCGCACTTAGCAACGCGCTATAGGGCGTTCCGCGAATGAACTCCATACGCGCGACACGTGCCTCGTGGCGAACGCTGGCGCGACTTTCCTGAGCTACGGCCGCTGATGTGAGAAATCCAGCCTGCAAAGCCGCAGGCAAAACGATCGCGATGAGAGCCGCCGCGATCAGTACCTCGACGTACGCGAAGCCACGATTCGCCGACGCGCGCCGCTCCACCGATCGTCGCTTCTGTGCAAGCTTTGAAAACACTCCGGGCATACTGACAGTGTAGGCGCCACACTCTGCAATGGGTGTGCAGCCATCACAGATTGGCGACAACAAAGCGTCGCAAACTCGCCTGTTCTACGTATGATTTTGACGATTCGCGGCCGCTCATCGGCAGTGTCGACCAGGCCACATTCCGTTGCCTCCGCGTGCCGTATAACGCTCTACATGGACTTAGCAGCTCGATGGAACGGGCTTCTCAACGGCGGCACAAAGTACGGTGCCATAGGCCTTGAGATATCCCTGACAGAAATTCACATGGCTCAGCTTTCGCGCAATCGCGACGGCCTGCGCCTGAGCGCCTACGGATCATGTGCGCACAACAGCAGTCCGGAATCAATATGGCAGGACAGCAAACGCTTTCGCGCTCTGGTCCGCGCTGCGCTGAAAGAGCACGGCTGTCGAGGCCGACAGGTTGTCGCTGCTCTGCCAGCATCTCTGGCACGAGTCATGCCCGTATCCTATCAACCCAGGGCCGGGGAGACAGACGCCGCGGCGATTGCGAGCCTGCTTAATGAGCGTATCGGCAGCGAAGCCGACGATTTTGTCGTGGACTACATGCCCGTCGATACGCTCGCTCAGGGCAAAACCAAACTAGCGCTTGTCGCGCTCTGCCGAGAGGAGACCATTGTTGGTTTTCTGGACGCATTGAGCTCTGCCGGCCTCGACGTGGTCGCCCTGGAAATTGGCCCCATCGCGATTCAGCGCCTCATAAGAGCTCAGCTCGCTGACCTGCCGGCGCAGAACACGCTCGTGGTCAATTGTGGCCGACAGAAAAGCTAACAAACTCATCTCGCTGATCAGCCGCATCTTCCCGACGACGAAGACAGCTAAGGCGAAGACAACCTACTCGAA
>CAYGQC010000015.1:0-42989 GCA_964351875.1 uncultured Pseudomonadales bacterium | reverse complement strand
GCGATGAGTATGTTTTCGCAGCCACAGGCGCTCGCCGCGAGTTTCGCGCCGCGAGTTATCAAAGCGAGGCTTGTTCTTGCGAGATAGGCATCCGCGCCGATTCCCGCGTCGCTCTCCATCAGGTTGACGACAAGACAATGAACGCGGCCGCTCGCGGCGCGCAGCTTGTCCCCTGTCGGGAAGCCACCGCCGCCCAGACCAACCAGGCCCGCGTCCTCGCAGCGCTGGATGATGGCATCCGAACCCGGCTCGCTTAGTGGTTCCAGGAACTCATCGGCAGGCGTCTCGCGTTGTGCCTCGATGCCAATGTGTAGTGCGGGCTGCAGTTCGTCAGCAAATCGGGCGCGCGGAGCGATCGAGGTGACTCGGCCGCTGATGCTCGCATGCACCAGAGCGCCGGCGCGCCCAATGACGTGGCCGCGCGCCACGTTTGCACCGACTTCAACGAAAGCCCGGGACACGGGTATGAAAACGCACGTTGGGTTGGTCACGGTCGGATGCTCATGGGAGCCGGTAGCAGCTCAATGCAATCCACGGGGCAGGGCGGCAAGCACAGCTCGCAACCGGTGCAATCCTCAATCAGAACGGTGTGCATATACCCGCGCGCACCCACAATCGCATCCACCGGGCAGGCCTGGATACACAACAGGCAGCCGATGCAGCGAGCCTCATCGATTCGGGCGACTAACGCGGGCGCGTCAGTGAGCTGTGCGTCTGCAGCGCGGCCGAGGTATTCGGAGAGCTGGACGACCAGTGCCTCGCCGCCCGGGGGGCAAAGGGTGATCGGCGCAGAATCATTGACCAGCGCGTCAGCATAGGGACGGCAACCCGGATAACCGCACTGGGCGCACTGGGTCTGTGGCAACAGGGCATCGACGGCGTCGACCTCAGCGCTGGTGTTGCGCGGCCAGCGGTGGTTGAGCCACGCGAGCAGGGCACCGGCAAACAGCGCGAGGCCTGCGAGTACCGCAATGCTGCTGATCACGAGCCCATGCCCTTGAAACCCATGAATGCCAGAGACATGATGCCCGCGGTCACCAGCGCCAACGGCACACCTGCGAAAGCCGCGGGTGCGTTTGCCTGTTCCGTGCGCTCTCGCGCTGCGGCGAACAGCGCTAACACGATAGAAAAGCCAAGCGACGCGCCGATCGCGTACACCACCGTTTGTAGCAGGCTTAGCTCAGCATCGACGGCCAGCAGCGCGAGCGCGAGTACTGCACAGTTGCTCGTGATCAGGGGCAGATAGAGACCCATCGCGGTATGCAGGATCGGGCTGATGAAACGCAACAGCATCTCCGTGGCCTGCACGGTGGCCGCGATGATCACGATAAAGGCAATTATGCGCAGGTAGGCGAGGTCCAGCGGCAGCAGTACGCCGTGGTAGACGGCGTAGCTCAGCAGGGCCGCGAACGTAAGAACGAAGGCGGTCGCCAGCCCCATGCTAGCAGCGGTGTCAAAACGACCGCTGGTGCCCACGAAGGGGCACAGGCCGAGGAACTGAGCGAGGACAAAATTGTTCACGAACGCCGTGGCTAGCAGAAGCAGCAATAGCTCGTTCACAAAGCCCTCCCGGCAAGGCCGTTAGCTGACGACCATGCCAGGCGTGGCGCCGGAATCTGGAGAGATCAGGAAAATGTCGCTGCCGCCAGGACCGGCCGCGAGCACCATGCCCTCGGACGTGCCGAACTTCATCTTGCGCGGCGCAAGGTTTGCGACCACCACCGTCAGTTTGCCGACCAGCTCACTAGCGTCGTAGGCGGACTTGATGCCCGATAGCACCGTGCGTTCGTGATCACCTACATCCAGAGTAAGACGCAGGAGTTTGTCAGCGCCTTCCACCGGTCCTGCGGCGAGCACCTTCGCAACACGCAGTTCGATCTTCGCGAAGTCGTCGATGCCGATGTAAGCCGGAGCGTCGGCATCGGCTTTTGTGGGCTCGTTGCCGGACGTTTTTTTCTCAGCCTTGCTCGCGGGTGCGCTGACCGAATCGTCAGTTGGCACGGTGCTATCAGTTGAGGCAGCAACCATGGCGTCCACGTCCTTGCTGTCGATGCGAGCGAACAGCGGTGTAAACGCGTTCAATGTTTGACCAAGCAGCGGCGCATCGAGATCATCCCAGGTGAATGGCGCAACGTTCAGGAAGGCCTCGCTGCGTTCAGCCAGGCCCGGCAACACCGGTTTCAGATAGATCATGATCAGACGGAACTGATTGATACCCTGGGTGCAGACGGCCTGCGTCAATTCTCGCTTGCCGTCCTCCTTGATGAGTTTCCAGGGCGCGTGCTCGGCGATGTACTCGTTCGCGCGATCAGCCAGCTCAGTTACCTCGCGTAGTGCGCGATTGAAGTTGCCAGCCTCAAAGTACTCGGCGATCACGCCGGCGCGAGCGGCGGCGTCACGCCAAAGCTCGGGCGTGTGCAGCTCGACGGAGAGTTGCCCATCAAACTGTTTGTTGATAAAGCCGGCGCAGCGGCTGGCGATGTTCACGACTTTGCCAACCACATCTGAATTCACCCGTTGGACAAAGTCGTCGAGGTTGATGTCCATGTCGTCCGAGTTACCGGACAGTTTGGTTGCGTAGTAATAGCGAAGTGCTTCCGGGTCCAGGTGATCCAGGTAAGTGCGAGCGTTGATGAACGTGCCCCGAGACTTGGACATCTTGGTGCCGTTGACCGTAATGAAACCGTGGGTGTGCACGCGGGTAGGACGACGGTAGCCGGATCCCGTTAGCACCGCGGGCCAGAACAGGCAGTGAAAATTGATGATGTCTTTGCCGATGAAGTGGTGTACTTCAAAGTCAGATCCGGCGTCCCAATAATCTTCAAAATTGAGGCCGTCGATGTCTGCGGCGAGGTTCTCGAACGCGGCCATGTAGCCAATCGGAGCGTCCATCCACACGTAGAAGTATTTGTCGTCGGTACCAGGGATTTTGAATCCGAAGTAGGGTGCATCCCGGGATATGTCCCAGGACTTCAAACCTGCATCGAGCCATTCGGCCAGTTTGTTCGCGACCTCGGGCTGCACGTAGCTGGCTGTCCACTCGCGCAGGACGTCTTCGAACTGGCCCAGATCGAAGAAGTAGTGGGTGGAGGAGCGCAGCACCGGCGCGGCCCCGGAGACAACGGACTTTGGCTCGATCAGGTCGGTCGCCGCGTAGGTTGCGGCGCAGTTGTCGCAGTTGTCGCCTGCCTGGTCATCAGCACCGCACTTCGGACAGGTGCCTCGAACGAAACGGTCGGCCAGAAACAAGCCGCGCTCCGGGTCGAACAATTGCTCCACGTCGCCGGTGAAGATGTAGCCGTTGTCCTTCAGACGCTCGTAGATCAGCGCGCAGCGCGCTTCGTTCTCGGGCGAATGGGTGGAGTGATAGCGGTCGTGAAGAATCAGGAAGTCTGCGAAGTCTTTCGCGTGTTCAACCCGTACAGCCTCGATCATGGCCTCGGGGGAAATACCTTCGGCCTCGGCGCGAAGCATCGTGCCAGTTCCATGGGTATCATCGGCGCACACGTAGTGGCAGACATTACCGCGCAGTCGCTGGAAGCGTGCCCAGATGTCCGTCTGAATGTCTTCCAGCAGATGGCCCAGGTGGATCGCGCCGTTCACGTAGGGCAGGGCGCTGGTGACCAATATGTGGCGTTGTGGTTCGCGGCTCATCGTTCTCTATCGCACTCTGTTGCAGGGATCGCTGGGACTGGGCCGGGGCGTGGCCGGCGTGGCCGGGGACTATACCGAAACCGTTAAACGATTGGCGGACGACGGTTTGTGGCCGGCCAGCCGCGTCGCCATAATGCGCAACCATTTTCCCGTCTCGGCTACGGCCGCGACTTACAGTTTGTCTGGCCTGCGCGCGTCGCAGGCTCAGTGGAGATGTCCCCTTGAGTGGTCCTGCTAAGCCGCGTATTCCCGGTGTCGAGCACATTGTCGCCGTTGCCTCAGGCAAAGGCGGGGTGGGCAAATCCACGACCGCAGTGAACCTTGCGATTGCTCTTGAGAAAGAGGGCGCACGGGTGGGCCTGTTGGACGCTGATATCTATGGGCCGTCCCAGGGCATGATGCTGGGCATTGCCTCGGGCACTCGGCCTGCGGTACGTGACGGCAAGGTATTCGAACCGATCAAGGCGCATGGCATCAAGGCGATGTCGATGAGCTTTCTGGTCACGGATGACACGCCCATGGTCTGGCGTGGGCCGATGGCGACCGGCGCGTTGCAGCAGTTATTGATGCAGACCGATTGGGCGCCGCTGGACGTTCTGATCGTCGATATGCCGCCGGGCACTGGCGATATACAGCTCACCCTGGCCCAGAAGGCTCCGGTGTCTGGCGCCGTTATCGTCACCACTCCCCAGGATATTGCACTGCTGGACGCGCGCAAGGCTGTGGAAATGTTTGCCAAGGTGGACATCCCGGTGCTCGGCGTCATCGAGAACATGAGCGTGCACATCTGCCCGGATTGTGGCCGCGAGAGTCACATCTTCGGTAGCGACGGCGGTGAGCGCATCGCCAAAGAGTACGGCGCTCCGTTGTTGGCCGCGTTGCCGCTGGACGCCAGCATCCGCGAGCAGACCGATGGCGGGACACCGACCGTCGCTGCAGATCCGGACGGCCCGATTGCGGCGCGCTATCGGACCGCCGCCATCGCCCTGCTGGCGGCGCTCGCTAACATCGGCGGATCTGGTGTGCCAAGTATTACCATGACGGATGACTGATCGGCCGAGAGCCAGTCAGCCCGCCCCGAATACCCTGTTTAGAGTTAGAAGAATCAACTATGACGATTAAATCGGATCGCTGGATTCGCGAGATGTCCTCCAGCCAGCGGATGATCGAACCGTTTGAGCCGGGCCAGGTTCGCCACGCGGGCGATCGCCGTGTGATTTCCTACGGCACGTCCAGCTACGGCTACGACGTGCGCTGCTCGAATCACTTCAAGGTGTTTACGAACATCTCATCGGCCACCGTTGACCCGAAGAACTTCGATGAGCGCAGCTTCGTGGATGTGGTGGGCGAGACCTGCATCATCCCGCCCAACAGCTTTGCACTGGCCAGTACCGTTGAGTACTTCCGCATCCCAGAGGACGTCCTAGTGATCTGCCTCGGCAAGAGCACCTACGCGCGCTGCGGCATCATCGTCAATGTGACGCCGCTCGAGCCGGAATGGGAAGGGCATGTGACGCTGGAATTTTCCAATACCACCACGCTACCGGCAAAAATCTACGCCGGTGAAGGCGTCGCGCAGATGCTGTTCTTCCAGTCAGATGAACGCTGCGAGACCACGTACAAAGATCGAGGCGGCAAGTATCAGGGTCAGACGGGTGTGACGCTGCCGCGCACCTGATACGCGCTGAGGAGCACCGCGATACGTCGAGCCGGAAGAGTTAGCTCAGCACCAGCTCACCGTCAGCGGCCGGTGTGCCCGCGGGCACAATGTCGCCGATCTGCCAAGCGGCCTCACCCTGTGCACCCAGCCAGGCCATCAACGGTTCGGCGATCGCCTCATCGACGCACAACACAAAGCCGATGCCACAGTTGAACGTCTTCAGCATCTCCAGCTCATCGATATTGCCGGCCTGTTGCAGCCACGAGAACAGGTCTGGCCGCTGCCAGCTATCCATTACAACGCGCACCGCGAGGGCGTCGTCGAGTAACATCCTCGGCAGGTTTTCCTGGAAGCCGCCACCGGTGACGTGGGCCATCGCATGGACGGCGTCATGGCCGAATTCCGACAGCAACTGCTGTACGAGTGCCACGTAAATCCGGGTTGGTGCCAGGAGCTCATCGAGCAGCGAGTCACTCGGTCGGCCGGCATTCTCGAGCACGCGGCGAATCAGCGAATAGCCGTTTGAGTGCGCGCCACTGGACGCCAACCCAATGAGAACGTTGCCCACGGTCATGTTCGCACCGCTGATGACTTCTTCCCGCTCGACAACGCCCACGCAGAAACCGGCCAGGTCATAGTCACCGGATTCATACATGCCCGGCATCTCTGCCGTTTCGCCACCGACCAGCGCGCAGCCCGCGAGCTTGCAGCCGTCAGCGATGCCGGCAATCACTCGGGCGGCGACATCGACGTCGAGCCTGGCGGTGGCGTAATAGTCGAGGAACAGCAAAGGCTCAGCGCCGGTGACCAGCACATCGTTGACACACATTGCGACGAGATCCTGGCCAATGCTGTCGTGCCGATCGTAGTCGATCGCGAGCCGCAGCTTGGTGCCAACGCCATCAGTGCCGGTGACCAGCATGGGCTGTTTGTAACGGCTGGGCAGTTCGGTGAGCGCGGCGAAACCGCCCAGATCCGAGCGAACCTCGGGCCGATGGGTGGCTTTCACTGCTCCGCTGATTCGGCGAACGAGTTCAGCGCCCGCATCGATATCGACGCCAGCATCCTTATACGTAAGCTTCGATGTCATGGCTGGTATCCGTTGCTGGCTGCCGGGCATGTGCCGGCTGAGATTGACCGGCGCGCAGTTTACCCCGGCCGGTAAATGTTCTCGACGGGCCAGCGAAGATTGCCGGTGAAGAGTAAACTGCGGGTTGGATTTGCGTAGGATGCCGGCCCGAGCCGACAAAGCCCCATACCCCGATGATAGCGACCCGAAACCGACAGACAGCTCGATGCGGCGCCCGCATTGCCCAAGGCCTTATCTTTGCTAGCGCCCTGGTGCTCGCTTTGCCGGGCTTCAGCGCGGAAGTCGCCGGACTGTACGATGTGCGCGTGGGAGTCGCCTCGCAAAATCCCGAGCTGCGAGACGAGGCTGCTTCCAATGGTCTTCTGGAGATGCTCACGCGCCTGACGGGGCTAACCAGCGTACCGCGCAATGAAGCGGTGACGGCTGCGCTGCGCGAGCCAGAGCGCTACTACAATCGTTTCGGCTACGAAGAGGGCGACGATGCCTACCCGACCTATCTGTCGATCAATTTTGACAGTAGCGCGGTCACTACCCTTATCCGCTCAGCTCAGCTCCCGCTCTGGGGCAGCAATCGTCCAAATGCGGTGATCTGGATTGCACTCAGCGAGTCAGGCCAGCGTTCGCTGGTGGGTAGCGATACGGATGACGATTCTGGTCGCGAATTGGTTAAAGAGTTGCGCCGGGCCGCCGAGCGTCGCGGTCTGCCGATCGTGTTTCCGCTACTTGATCTCACGGACGTATCCCAGGTCTCACCCGCTGTTGTCTGGGGCAGACTGGCAGACGTTGTTGTGCCAGCGAGCGAACGCTATGAGGCGGATGTTGTGGTGATGGGGCGCATTGAGCGCACAAACAGCGGCTACAACGGAAGTTGGCGTTATCAACTAGGTAACGAGGAGGGCTCTGCGCGCTCAACGGGCCGGGACGCCCGCGTCACCGCTAGCGTGCTGATCGATGATATGGCTAATACGCTCGCCAGCCGATTTGCGGTGCTTGGCCGCTCGTTGCGTGTGGTGCGGGCTGACATATCCGGCGTCAACAGCGCAGGTGACTACGGTCGCCTGATGCGCTATCTCAGTTCTCATCAGGCGTTTGAGCGAGTGGCGTTGCAGAAAATGGTGCCGTCCGGAGCAACGATCGCGTTGGCCACCCGCACCTCCGATGAGCAGTTGCTCGACCTGCTCCGGCTTGATGGTCGGCTGGAAGCCGCCGGCCCTGCCGGCTTCGACGGTGCTCTGGCGCTGCGCTGGCGCGGTGGTGAGGGGTAGGCTGCGGTCATGAAGCTCAGGGTGCTACCGAATCTGATCACACTGGCGCGCATCGCGTTGGTTGCGCCGATCGCCTGGCTTCTGTGGCACACGCGTTATCCCGAAGCCCTGTTGCTGACGGTGATTGCTGGCGTGAGCGACGCTGTTGATGGCTATCTTGCGCGTCGATTCAACTGGCTCTCGCCCATGGGCGCGATGCTTGATCCCATTGCTGACAAACTGCTCGCCGTGACGCTGTTTGTCGTCTTCACCCTCCAGGGCCACCTGCCGTTGTGGCTGGCGCTTATCGTCATCGGTCGTGACCTGTTGATCCTCGCGGGTGCGGGTATATACCGCATCTGGTTTGGTGAGCTGGAAGTCGCGCCAACGTTTATCAGCAAGGCCAATACCGCGGCGCAGTTTGTCGTGCTGGCTGGCCTGCTTGTGGGTCTCTCTGGCGTCAGTGTTGTAGCCAACCTGGTCGATCCCTGGGGTTTCTATACGCTAGCGGCGCTGGCGATCGCCTCCGGTTTCGACTATGTCATTACCTGGAGCCGCAAGGCCGCCCGAGAGTCCCGGTCTCGCCGGACATGAGCCAACTGGCACTGCCGTTTCCTCTGCGTGAACGCATGAGCTTCGCGGGTTTCTCCATAACCGGTAACGAGGAGCTGGTCGCGCGGCTGCGCCATGCGCACTTCGGCTTCTCTGCCCTGTGGCTGCACGGCGACCGTTTTTCGGGCCGAACCCACCTGTTGCAGGCGAGCTGCAGTGACGCGCTTCATACTGCTCAGAACCGCGGCAGAGCCGAACGGGCTATCTACCTGCCGGCGAAGGAAGTCGGCGCGGAAGAAGCGCTCTCAGGCCTGTTGGGGCAAACAAATGTTGCGCTGCTCTGCATCGACGATTGCGACGCGTGGCTCGGTGATCGGGACAGTGAGGTGCTCATCATGGCCGCCTATCAGCAGTTGCTGGAGTCGGAAGGCCAGTTGCTGGTCAGCGCGCGAAAGCCCGCGCTGGAGGCCCATTTTTCCCTACCTGATCTCGCGTCCCGGCTACGCGCCGCGCAATCGTTCAACGTCGCGCCACCGGTCGAAGAGAGCTGGGCGGAGCTGCTTAAGCGGCGTGCCGCCGGGCGCGGTTTCGAACTCGATGATCGGGTGCTCGAATTCTGGCTGGCTCGTGGGCCCAGATCCTTCGAGGCATTGATGGAGCAGCTTGACGCCATTGACGCGGCGACGTTGCATGAACAGCGCAAAGTCACGGTGCCGTTCCTCAAGCAGCAGCTCGGATTGCTCTGATGGCCGGCTCAGAGGTCGCTGGAGCAAGCGCTGAGCGTCCCGAGATTCCGGGAACCATCGTCTTTGCTGGCGGCGGCACGGCTGGCCACATCATTCCCGCGCTGCCTGTCGTCGAGAAATGTCTTGCTCTGGGTTACTCCGCCAGCTTCGTGGTAGGTACCGCGGAGCTGGAAAGAGAGCTGGTCAGTGGCGCCGGTGCCACACCCATTGTTCTGCGCACGGGCAAGTTGCGCCGATATCTCAGTTGGGAGAACTTCACGGACGTTTTCCGTACGATCGCCGCAGTTTTTCGCTGCATTGGACTGATGCGGAGCTTGAAGCCCCGCGCTGTCATGTCCAAGGGTGGCTACGTTGCCTTACCGGTAGTGGTGGCAGCGTGGCTCTGCCGAGTGCCCGTGCTGGCCCACGAGTCCGATGCGTCGAGCGGCCTGGCCAACAAGTTGTCTGCGCCGTTTGTCAGCACGCTGTGCACGAGTTTTCCTGACACGATGATGCCGAAGTTCCGTGGCCGGCTGGTGCACACCGGAACACCCGTGCGACGCGCGTTGCTGGAAGGAGTTGCTGCGCAGGGCAGAACGTTGCTCGGCTTGGCAGAATCTAAACGGCCGTTGATCGTGATCACTGGTGGTTCGCTTGGCTCTGATGCCGTGAACGAACTGGTTCGCAAGGCAGCGCCGGTACTTGCTGAGCACTATGACCTATTCCACGTATGCGGTGCAGGCAAGGCGGAAGAGCTCGATGTGCCTGGCTACGCCAGCGCGGAGTTTGTTGGCGAGGGGTGGGGCGATATTCTTGCCGCTGCGGATCTCGTGGTATCTCGGGCTGGCGCGAATGCGCTGTTCGAATTGATTGCCCTGCGCAAGTTGATGCTACTGATACCGCTGCCGGCGAAGGCCTCCCGAGGCGACCAGATCGAGAACGCAGCCTATGCCGTGGATCACGGCCTGGCCCGCAGCGTCGCGGAGGAAGGGCTCGACCCCGATAGGCTCGTTAGCGAAATCGAGGCGCTCTGGTCGGACGCTGAAATGGTCCGCAGCAGGCTAGCGCTCACCGAATACCCCGATGCAACTCAGTCACTCACTGACGAGCTGCTGCGCCTGGCCGAGGCGCCTCCGTGATCAACCTCCGATCTAATGTGCTGATAGACTGCGCGACCGAATTCGCTGGCCGCTGGGCCAACATCGACCCAGCCGGCACGAGATAACAACGATAGAAGAATAACCAGCCAGCCGATGCGGCGTTTGGCCTGATGCCAATACTCGCTTGGTGAAAGCGGAAGCCGATTCAACGGCAAACATAGGGAGACAGCGTGTTCAAAGTACGCACACACAACGCCATTGCGGTTCGAGGCCTTGAGCGTTTGCCTCGGGATCAATTTGAAGTCGGCACCGAAATCGCCGATCCGGACGCACTGCTGCTTCGCTCTCACAAGCTGGTCGCTGGCGATCTGGGTCCTTCGCTCCGGGCGATCGCGCGCGCGGGTGCCGGGGTCAATAACGTGCCGGTCGATGCCTGCAGCGAAGCCGGGATTGTGGTGTTCAACACGCCGGGCGCTAACGCCAACTCCGTTAAGGAGCTGGTGTTGGCCGCCTTGCTACTGACCGCGCGAGACATCAGCGGTGGTATCGCGTATTCCCGATCGCTCAGCGGTCTGAATGATGCCGCGGAACTGAATCGTCAGGTTGAGGCCGAGAAGAAGCGCTTCAAGGGTTTCGAGCTGATGGGTAAGACCCTGGGCGTTGTTGGCCTCGGAGCGATCGGCTCGATGGTTGCTCGAGCTGCACTGGATCTGGGCATGGATGTGCTCGGCTACGACCCGGCCATTTCGGTCGATGCTGCGTGGCGTCTGCCCTCGGAGGTGCAGCGTATGGAGAACCTGCCGAGCCTGTTCTCTCGCAGCGACTTCGTCACATTACACGTTCCGCTGATGCCGCAGACAACCGGCATGATCAACGAAGAAGCACTGCGAGCGTTTCGCCCGGGCAGCACGCTGTTGAACTTTGCCCGTGAGCCGATTGTCGACGCTACCGCGCTGACAGCCGCGCTCGCGAGCAAGCACCTCGGCCGCTATGTCGCAGACTTTCCGATTGCCGATCTGCTGGACGATCCTCGTGTCATGTTCACGCCTCACCTGGGTGCCAGCACCGAGGAGGCTGAGGAGAACTGCGCGGTGATGGCAGCCGAACAGCTCAAGGACTTTCTGTTGACGGGTAACATCCGCAACTCGGTGAACTTTCCGCCGGTGATGCTGGAGCCTTCCGAGGGTGTTCGGCTTGCTATCACTAATCGCAACGAGCCCGGGCTCATCGGTCAGATCACGTCCGTCCTTGCGAATAAGAAACTCAACGTGGTGGACATGCTTAACAAGAGTCGCGGCGACTACGCCTACAACCTGATCGACATCGAACAGCCGGCGAGCGCTGAGGTTCGGACTGCTCTGGAGCAGATTCCGAGTGTGATCAACGTGCGTGTTCTCGGTTAGTCAGAAACGCCTGGATCTGAAGCGACGGCTCTAGCCCCGTGCTTGAAACCGCGTCGGGCCTGGCGCGCCTCGAAGCGCGTGGGTGCGAGCACGCCAAGCAGATCGCAGGACAGTGGCGTTACCTCACCACATAGCAGGCTCGCGATAATCTCGCCGGCGAGGGGAGCAAACGTAGCGCCCATGGAGCCGTGTCCTGTGCTCACCCAAAGGTTCGGCGTTCGGGTCGCACCGACGATGGGCGTGCGATCTGAGGTCACCGCACGCTCCGCGCGGAACGCGTGCGAATTGGCCGGCATCTCTGGCAGACCGAGGCGCCGCGCCAGTTCGAGGTTGTGTTCGCTCGCTCTGCCGGGCTCCCATGCTTTGTACTCGTAGGTCGCGCCGACCGCGGTGCAGTCGCGGTCTATAGGTGCTGCGTAGCCTTCTCCCAGTAGCGCGCAGCGAAGTGTCGAGCTCTCGAAAACATCGAGTTGCCCGGCAACCGGAAGTATCTCGAGATTTGCTAGCTCGTCTCGCGCGTTACTGCGCGGCCCGCAAGCGATCACGACCGGCGCTTGCTCAAACGTTGAGCTCGGCGTTGTTCGCAGCGAAATCATTGAATGATTCAGTAGCTCGGACACCGCGGCAGCGCCGTTGACGACGCCCGCGTCCGGGAACCACAGATGACTTGTGGCGAGTTTCACGCCTGCGACGTCGCTGGCTTCGCTCTTGTCCAGCACCTGTAGCCAACGGCCTGTGGCCTCGTACTGCCGGGCGAGTTCTTCCAGTCGTTGGGAATCAGTGGTGCCACCCGGTCCCTGCAGGGCGCCGCTCGGCACGAAACCGCCCGGACAGCGCTCGCGCATGAGTAGGCAGCTCAGATTGTAGGCGTGGGCGCGCAACTCGGCGGCTGGCGAGTGGTCGGCCAGTAGCCGGCCATGGAGTACGATCGCAGGCAGCCCTGACGCGCCAGCTCCGGCGCCCGCAGGATCGACGACCTCTACCGCGATGCCTCGTTGCGCCAGCGAACGAGCGACACTGGCGCCAGCGAACCCGGCGCCGTGCACCGAAACTCGTCGGGGCACCACTGCATCGATCAACGCCAGGCTCAATGAATCATTCAGCCGCTCGCCGACGAGTGATTCGCTTTTGTGTGGCTTCTGGTCAACCCGCCGTGTTGAGAATCCCGCGGCTTCGAGACGCCGACGAACCTCGCCGCTTGCCGTGTACGTCGACATGGCGCCGCCTGGACGAACCAGCGCGGCGAAGTTGCTGAGCAACTCGGCGCGCCACATGGCAGGGTTTCGGTCCGGAGCAAAGCCGTCGAAGAGCCACAGATCAACCGCACGCTTTTGCTGCTGGCTGAGCTCACTCGCAAAGTCATCAACACTGCCGAAGAAAACCGACAGCGTTACTCGCCCTCCCGTGAACACCCGCCGATGCCAGCCGCGCAGAAGTGGCGGCCAGTCGGCGAGCAGAGCTTTTGCCAGCGTCGTATTGGGTAGCAGGCCTGCTAGCTTCGCGGCGTCTTTCTGTCTGAACGGGTGCGCTTCGCAACTGATGAAGTGCAGGGTGGCATCCACCGGAGCCTTGTTGAGGTAGCGTTCGGCAGCGACGGAAAAGCTGAGCCCGGTGCCGAAGCCGGTCTCTGCGATGGTGTAGCGACCCTGGTTCTGAATGCGAGCATCAAAGCCGACGGGATCGAGAAACACGCGGTGCACCTCACCTTCGGCGTCGGGACTGTAAAACGAATCGCCATAAGCTTCGCTGTAGGGAATGCCGTCGCGCAGCGAGAGGACCGCGGGTACCAGTGTTGGTTTGGGGATGTGCAAAGCGGTCTTATTCGGCAGGTTCTCGCGGCCGATCGTCGTCGATCAGCCATTCGCTCCAGCTACCGGGATACAAAACGCCCTCATCGCGACCGGCCAGCCGCAGCGCAATGAGATTGTGCGCCGCCGTCACTCCGGAGCCGCAATAGGCGATCACCGGATCCGGTAGCGCGGCGAAGCGCGCCGCCAGCTCAGCGCGGGTCTTGAAGCGGCCATCTTCGGTCAGATTGTCTTGAAACGGCAGGCACGTAGCGCCTGGGATGTGGCCTGCAACCGGGTCGATAGGTTCGACCGTGCCGTCGAAGCGCTCTTGGGCGCGGGCGTCCACCAGGCTTGTGTCGTGGAGCTGGGTTGCCAGTTCCTCTGCGCTGATGGTCCTGGTGAGGCTCGTGCGGCGCGTGAATCGGCCAGCCGTGGGCGTCTCTTCGCCGCTGACCAGGTCACCGGGGTTTGCCGCCAGCCACGCATTCAGGCCGCCGTTCAGGAGGGCGACGCTGTCATGGCCGAGCCAGCGAATGCACCACCAGGCGCGCGCGGCCATGGCTCCGCCGACGTCGTCGTAGGCCACGATGCGGCTGTCGTCGGATGCGCCGAGTTCGCCGAGGCGGTTGGCGAGTCGATCCGGGTCCGGTAGCGGGTGGCGGCCACGGGCGCCGGGCGCAGCGGCCAGGTCCCGATCCAGATCAAGGTGGACCGCGCCGGCTATGTGGCCTGCCAGCCAGGAATTGCGACCCCAGGGCAGGTCCCCGAGTTTCGAACGACAATCGAGTAGCACAACGTTGTTTTTGAAGCGATTGCTCGCCGTGCAGTCGTCAGGTGCTGCGAGGTAGCGTGTTTTTAGGGTCTGGTTTTGGGTCATATCGCTTTGATTTCTTTAGATATTCGATGGTCGCGTCGGATAACTTTGAGGAAAATGGGTCGCAGAGCCATTACTGCGTCAAAACGTCCCCATATAGTCTCCGCAAAGCTCACGCTGGCTAAGTCTGCTCGGGAACGCACATCCCATCGATACCGGACTCGAAGCAGGTCACAATAACGGCTTATACGCACTGCGGACATGGGCTGGCGGGGTATACTGAATGTCAGGTAAAAACAAGCTGATGACTAGTGGTAACTGGCCTCGACGCTTGCCACAATCCGCGCGCGGCGCTCGGAACCTCCGAACGCTACGCGATGTGTCCCAGGCTTTGAGCCCTGGTCGCATCGATGCGACCAAAACCACCGCTCGCAGCGATACAACGTTAGCCAGCGGCAAAAAAAGATGCGGCGGCCTACTGGCCGAACGCTCACAGACAGGAGATCTGAAGCGGCATGTTGATCGAACTTGTTAACTTTTTAGTCGGCGGTCTGACCAAGGCATCCATCTGGGAGATGGTTGCCTACACGTTGGTCTTGACGCACATCACCATGGTTTCCGTAACGGTCTACCTGCATCG
This sequence comes from uncultured Pseudomonadales bacterium, assembly GCA_964351875.1. Taxonomy (GTDB): domain Bacteria; phylum Pseudomonadota; class Gammaproteobacteria; order Pseudomonadales; family Azotimanducaceae; genus JANSWO01. The sequence continues at coordinate 28,317 of CAYGQC010000015.1, read as the reverse complement.
GCACTCCGCCCATCGCAGTGTCGACGTACATCCGGCGCTCGGACACTTCTTCCGCTTCTGGCTGTGGGTGACCACATCCATGAACACCAAAGAGTGGACCGCGGTTCACCGCAAGCACCACGCGTTCTGTGAAACCGAAGACGACCCGCACAGCCCGGTCGTTAACGGCCTTGGTTCGATTCTGTCTCGCGGTGCTGAGTTCTACGCAGATGCTGCAACTGACGAAACGCTCGATCGTTACGGCGGCGGCACGCCGGATGATTGGATGGAGCGCAACGTCTACGGGCGACATCAGCAGATGGGCATTCTCGCAATGTTCATCATCAACGTCGCGCTGTTTGGCGTTGCGGGCATTACGATTTGGGCCATCCAGATGGCGTGGACACCAGTCTTCGCGGCTGGCGTAATCAACGGCATCGGCCACGCCTGGGGCTATCGCAACTTCGAGTGCCCGGATGCGGCGACCAACATCTCGCCCTGGGGCGTCCTGATTGCCGGCGAAGAACTACATAACAATCATCACACGTATCCGAATTCCGCCAAGCTGTCGGTCAAGCCCTGGGAGTTCGATATCGGTTGGATGTACATCCGCCTGTTCGAAACGGTTGGTCTGGCCAAAGCGCTGTCGACCGGCCCCGTGGTGGAGCACGATCCGCACAAGGCGCAACTGGACATGGATACCGTCTGGGCATTGCTCAACGATCGCTTCCGCGTGATGTCGCGCTACGCAGACGAGGTCGTGAAGCCGGTTGTGGTGGAAGCAAAAGCCGCACAGCACGCGGTTGGCAAATCAGCCAAGGGCACGTTCCGTCGAGCGAAAGCCGTGCTTACGCGAGAAGAGATTCTCGTGAGTGAGAAAGACCGCGCTCGCATCGGTGAGCTGGTGGAGACATCGCCAGCCCTGAAAACTGTCTACGACATGCGCCTGCGCCTGCAGGAAATCTGGGCCAAGCGTGGTGGCAACTCGGAAGAGCTGCTGGCTAGCCTGAAGCAGTGGTGTGCCGATGCGGAAGCGTCAGGTATTCGCGCCATGCGTGAATTCGCCGCAGAGCTGAAGTCGTACACGATTCCCGCGAAGGCAGCGACTGCCTGAGACAGTCACCCGCGCTGGCCGGTCTAGAACTAGACCGAGTCCGCTGCGACGTCCCGCTCTACGCCAGCTCACGCTGGCGTAGCTCGTTCTGGACCCTCGCAACTTCCTCTCTGCCTAATGGGTATCGGATCATCGGCAGGTACGCGAGCGCCAGCGCGATCGCGGGCACCATCGCGTAGGTGAAGAGCAGGCCGTCGAGCGCAGCCTCGCTATTGTTTTCGCCCGGCTGAAAACCAAAACCCAGTTCGACTAATGGCAGCGTAATGCCCACAGAAAGCGCGGAGGCGAGCTTGCTGGTTGTCAGCAGCAGCGAGTAGTACATCGCGGTGCGCTTGCTGCCGGATTCCAGTTCGTCCAGATCGGTGATGTCCGCCAGCATCGATCGCAGCAGCGCCGGAGCAGCGCCGAAGGCGATGCCGAACGCTAGAGTGTAACCCCACAGTAGTGCAGCGTTGCCGGGCTCTGCGAGCAGGTACACGCCTACCTCGACCGCAACACCGTACACAATCGAGACCTTGATCGCCGCGGTCTTGCCGATGCGGTAAGCCAGTCGCATCCATAGCGGCATGGCCAGAGTGCCAGACAGGAAAAACAGCAGCAGGGCGAAGCTGGCGTGGGAGCCGAGCTCGAAAATGTAGGCGGCCATGAAGATGTACAGTGCCCCGGAGGCCGCCAGAGCAAAGCCCGTAAGCAGGTCTGTGATCAGCACACGCCGCAGCAGGCGATTACCAACGAGTACGGACAGCGCTTCTTTGAGGCTGATTGAAGCCCCGATCCTGGTATTCGAATCCGGCACAAACAGGAGCAGCGGCAAGGCCATGATCGGAATCAGGATCACGATGTACCAACCCATCGCGCCGACCATGTCGCCAAAGTCGCCGTCTCCGAACAGATCAACGCCAGCCGGGATCGCCAGCACGGTTGTCATGCCGACCATCACAAACATTTCCCGCCAGCCGAACAGTCGCGAGCGCTCATCGTAGGTTGGGGCCAGCTCCGCACCCCAGGACTGGTGGGCGATGCCGACCATGGTGTAGCCGATGTAGAGCACAAACAGCCATATCCCGAGATACGCGCCGCTGGCGGTCTCCGGATCCGGCAGATACAGCATGTAGGCCGCGAGCATGAGTATGGGTAGCGAGACCGTAACCCAGGGTTTGCGGCGTCCCCAGCGCGTGTCTACTCGATCGATGAGCACGCCCATGATTGGGTCGGTGACCGTGTCCCAGACCCGCGCCAGCGTAAAGATGATGCCGACCGTCGTCAGGCTGATACCGAGGGTCTCGCCGTAGAACGGTGGCAGGTACACGGCGATGGGCATGGTCATCGCGGCGAGGGGCATCCAGATGCCCGAGTGGCTAGCGAGAACTCGCTTCGAAAGAGGCTTGGACATCAACGGTGTAGTGGGTCTTGGGTCATGCCTCGATCATGCCTGAGTTCTCACCGGCTCAGGAAGAATCGAGACGATCTACATTCGATCGACGACGTCGATGCCCAGTAGATCCAGCCCGCTTGCGAGGGTGTCGGCGGTTCGCGCGCATAGCGCCAGCCGGCTCGCGGCCTGCTCACGGTTGTCGGCAGCGAGAACCGGGCAGGCTTCGTAAAAGCTGGTGAATCGCTGGGCCAGCTCAAACAGGTAGCCGCACAGGTGGTGGGGCGAGGCGTCGGCGCCGACTTGCTCGATGACTTCGACAAAGCGCAGCAGCGCCAGTGCGAGCAGTCGTTCGCTCGGTGCGTCTAGTTGGCTGTGCGCGCTTGCGCGGAAGCCCTGGGCCTCGGCGCGCCGAAACAGGCTGCGAATCCGCGCGTAGGCGTATTGCAGATAAGGCGCCGTATTGCCCTCGAAGCTCAGCATCTGATCCCAGTCGAAGACGTAGTCGCTGGTGCGGTTCTTCGACAGATCGGCGTATTTGATCGCGCCGATACCAACAGCTTCGGCGATAGCGGATTGCTCGCGAGCGTCGAAGTCGGGGTTTTTCTCAGAGACTAATGTCGCGGCACGTTCGACGGCTTCGTCCAGCAATGCTGCCAGTCGCACGACTCCGCCCGCACGGGTTTTGAAGGGTTTGCCGTCGGCGCCGAGCATCGCGCCAAACGGCATGTGCTCGAGGCTGATCGCGTCACCGGCGAAGCCGGCGGCGCGGGCAACCGCAAAAACCTGTTTGAAGTGCAGCGCCTGCCGGGTATCGGTAAAGACAAGAACACGATCCGCTTTCAGGCTGTCCTGGCGATAGCGCACCGCCGCGAGGTCTGTGGTGGCATACAGATAACCGCCGTCTGATTTTTGCACGATGACGGGCAGAGGCGTGCCGTCCTTGCCTTTGAACTCATCCAGAAACACGCACTGCGCGCCGTTGCTTTCTATCAGGAGACCGGCGTCCTGCAGGAGAGCGAGGGTATGCTCGAGCTCGTCGTTGTAGGCCGATTCAGCGTGCACGTCGGTGCGATCGAGCTTGACGCCCAGGCGGTCGTAGACGGCCTGGCAATGGGCGAGGGAGATATCGATGAAGCGCTGCCACTGAATGCGCGCTTGCTCTTCTCCACCCTGGAGATCAACCACTCGCTGACGCGAGCGTTCCGCGAAATCCGAATCGTCGTCAAAACGCTTCTTGGCGGCGCGGTAAAAATCTTCGAGATCTTTCAGCGGGCTGTCGTTGTCGCCAGCGCCGGTTTCCTCGACGTAGCACAGCAGCATGCCGAACTGGGTGCCCCAGTCGCCGACGTGGTTCTGTCGGATCACCGTGTGCCCGAGGGCCTCCAGCACACGTGCAACCGCGTCGCCGATGATCGTCGAGCGCAGGTGGCCGACGTGCATTTCTTTGGCGAGGTTTGGGCTTGAGTAGTCGACCACAACCCTTTGGGGATTGGCGGTCGAGAGACTTGATTCTGCTGCCAGCCGATCGGCGAGGAAAGCGGGCGCGAACGTGACATTGATGAAGCCGGGGCCGGCGATGCTGACATCGCTCGCGATGCCATCCAGATCCAGTGCATCGACGACACGCTGGGCAACGGCGCGCGGATTCTCGCCCAGGCGCTTGGCTGCTCCCATGACGCCGTTCGCCTGGTAGTCACCGAATTCGGGTTTCGCGGCCAGTTGGATGACCGGCGGTGCACCGGCCAGGCCAACTTGCTCGAACGCTTGCGCAACTCGCTCCGCGAGCAGCGCTCGCAGGCTCATCATGCGGCGCTGACGTCCTCAGCCTGCAGGCCCTTGTCGTGGTCGGTCACGATGTATTTCACATCCTGTCCGTCACGCAGGTTCGGGCGTCGGCCGTCTTCGCCGGAGCGCACGCTGCGGTAATGCACAAATATCTCTTCGCCGTTCGGGCGCACGATGAAGCCGAAGCCTTTGGAGCGGCTGAACCATTTGACGTTGCCGGACTCGTAGTCGCCGGTGACGGGCTTGCCTTCGTGCTGGATCGGCGCGCCGGGCTCTCCGGCGGGCTCGTCGTCGTGGCGCGGCTTGCGCTCACGCGGCTTGTCCTGATTGCGGGGCGCGCGGTTGCGATCGCCTAGCGGCTTCTGGCTACCTGACGCTGATGCGGCCGGGGCAGCAGCAGTGATGGTGCGCAGAGCCGTGCGAGCGTTGACGACGGCAACGATGAACATCAGTACCAGGGTAACGATGAAGGCGATTACGGGAGCATCGATAAGAAATCGGAACGTGATACCGGTGCTGATGGCGGCCAGCAGAATAGAGCTGGCGACGGCGATAAAGAGAAGTTTCATGGCTTACTACGTTGGTCAAAACGGCGCGCAGTTTACTGTTTTTCGGAAGCTTTTGCTGCACCTGTCGCGTTATCAGATGATTCCAGCGCCGATTCGAGCAATGTGGCGTCCGTTCGCGCTCGGATCGACTCGACGATAATCGGCGTCTCCGGCACGTCCGGCATCGCCGCTTTGACGTGCGTATCGCTGAGTTCGATCTCTTCCACGACGCTCATTCCGTCAATTACCCGTCCGAAAACCGTGTATCCCGGCTGGCCGCGCTTCGGATCCAGGAACTTATTGTTCTTCACGTTGATGAAGAACTGAGACGTCGCTGAGTCCGGATCACTCAGCCGCGCCATCGCGACCGTGCCTTTCTTGTTTCTCGGCCCGTTCAACGACTCATTGACCGTTGTCCCCTCAATCCGGCGCCACTCCATATCCGGCAGAAAGCCGCCCGTCTGGATCATGAATCCGGCGATCACCCTGTGGAAGATCAGGCCATCGTAAAAGCCTTCGTCTGCCAGGCGCTGGAAATTCTCCACCGTCTTTGGCGAATCTTCAGGGAGCAGCTCGATCGTGATGACCCCCAGATTGGTCGTGATGTCGTAGATCGGGTTGCTTTGCTCTGCCTGGCTGGGCAGGGCGAGGAGGCTGGCCAGTACGATGGCCATGAGGGTCTGGATGTGGCGAAGAGGGGTCATGCTTGGAGTGCTCTCGGGGTTTTGTTGCAGGCGCAATCCTAGGGGTAGGGGAGGGTTGGTGCCAGGGGAGGAGTTGTATCCGTCGTCGCGAGATCGCTTGTCGCGAAGCGACAAGCATCCGACAGCGCATCGGCATAGCCGCGTGCGCGAGAGTAGAAGCAAAGCTTGGATGCGGCGATCTCCGAGGGTTGGCAAACGAGCCCGCAGAGTGACTGCAGGGTTGGACGGCGGACTCTTTACCCGTCTCGCGGCCCTCCTTGGCCGCGGACTCTTTCACGACCAGCGCGGTCCTCGCGCTGGCGACGACGGCCGTCCGTGGCCGTCGCTACTCGCAATGCTCACTGGGGTGCGCGCATCCGTGCGCGCGAATGCTGGAAGGCTGCCCGGTTGTTTTAACGTACCACCACTAGCGTCGACCTTCCGCACACCGTCTTCGCGAGATCACCACGTCGCCGGGGGCGCTACGCGCCCGACGACGTGAAGACAACGCTTTGGGAAGGTACGCCCAAACAACCGCGCAATGTTGCAGATCATGCCCGCATGGATGCGGGTGCCCCAGTGAGTAACTTTAGAACTCCGGCACAGGGATGTGCCGGTCCGCCGGCGGATGACTCCGCCGGTCGTACAAGAGCGTGAGCCCAAGGAAGGGCGAACAGCGGGTAAAGAGCAAGTGCCAAACCCCGGAACACATGCAGCGAACGCATCCATCAAGACCGCCAGCCGCGTTAGTGCACCCCCTGGGCCATCAGCGCATTCGCGACCTTCACAAAGCCGGCAACATTCGCACCGCGCAGGTAGTTCACCTGCTCTTTGTCTTCGCCGTGGGTCACGCATTGGTCGTGGATGCGGCGCATGATGCCTTGGAGATGCTCGTCGACCTCTTCGCGTGTCCAGTTCATGCGCAGGCTGTTCTGGCTCATCTCGAGACCGGAAACCGCGACGCCGCCGGCGTTGGCTGCCTTTGACGGAGACAGCAACACGCCAGCCTCTTGCAACACTTCGATGGCATCGGGAGTGGTGGGCATATTGGCGCCCTCAGCGATGGCCTTGCAGCCGCCTTTGACGAGCGCTTGTGCGTCCATCTTGTGGATCTCATTCTGCGTAGCGCATGGGAACGCGAGATCGCAGGGCACAGCCCAGGGGCGTTTGCCTTCATGGAAGTCGGCTTTGAATTCTTTGGCGTATTCGGCGATCGAACCGCGGCGCACGCCTTTCAATTCCATCACCCAGGCGAGCTTGTCGGCATCGATACCGGCTTTGTCGTGCACGAAGCCGGTGGAGTCTGACAGCGTGACAACCTTGCCGCCGAGGTGGTTCACCTTTTCGACGCAGTACTGCGCCACGTTGCCGGAGCCGGAGACGAGGCAAATCTTGCCATCCAGGGTGTCGCCCGTATGGCGAAGCATGTAATCCATCATGTAGCCGACACCGTAGCCGGTGGCCTCGGCGCGGATGAGCGAGCCACCGAATTCGATGCCCTTGCCGGTCAGCACGCCTTCGTAGCGCCCTTCGAGCCGCTTGTACTGGCCGAACAGGAAGCCAACCTCAGCGGCGCCGACGCCAATGTCGCCGGCGGGCACATCGGTGTCGGGGCCGATGTGGCGGTGCAGCTCTGTCATGAACGCCTGGCAGAAGCGCATGATCTCGCGTTCCGACTTGCCCTTGGGGTTGAAGTCAGCGCCGCCCTTGCCGCCGCCCATAGGCAGTCCGGTTAGCGAATTCTTAAAGGTTTGCTCGAACGCGAGAAACTTCAGGATCGATTGATTCACGGAAGGGTGGAAGCGGATGCCGCCCTTGTATGGGCCGATCGCGTTACTGCACTGAATGCGATAGCCGCGATTGACTCGCACGTTGCCGCTGTCGTCCTCCCAGCACACGCGGAACGTCACGATGCGGTCGGGCTCGGTCAAGCGCTCTAGAATGCGCAGGTCCTGGTACCGGGGCTTGTCGGCGATGTACGGAAGCACGTCCATCGCCACTTCCTGCACGGCCTGGTGGAACTCACCTTCACCGGGGTTGCGTCGCATCAGGCCGAGCATGAATTCGTTCAGCGTGTGCTTGTGATTGTCCTGAGCGGCTGTGCTCTTCGCGGTATCTGCGGCCATTGGCGTATCCTTTGCCTGAAAATCTCTATTCATTGTAGGCAAAGATCTGTGAAGCGCGCGCGAGTCCCGGTTTAGCCGAGAGCTGAGAGGAAATCCCGTACCGTTGGAGCCATGCCTTTGTAGAGAGCGTCCGAGATCAGCGCGTGTCCGATGGAGACCTCATCGATGCCCTGGATGGTCATGAATAGCGGCAGATTCACCAGATCCAGATCGTGCCCGGCGTTTACGCCCAGGCCGATGCGTCGAGCGTGGGTGGCGGCGCTTTGGTACTGCGCGAGGCTTGCTGCTGCTTGCGCCGAAGCCACTCCGTGTTCGGACACGGCATCGGCGAACGGTCCGGTGTATAGCTCGATTCGATCTGCGCCGATCGCTTTCGCGCGATCGACCTGGTCGATCACCGGGTCGAGAAACAGGCTCACCCGGCTTCCCCAGCTCTGGTAGCGCGAGATGCGCTCGCCCAGATCACCGGTGGCACCGGCCAGATCCCAGCCGTGGTCTGAGGTGAGCTGCTCGTCGCTGTCGGGAACCAGTGTTGCCTGGGCAGGCCTGGTCCGCTCAATGAAATCATCAAACCCCGGGTAGCCACCGTCGTTGGCTGGCGCACGAGGGTTGCCTTCGATATTGAACTCAATGGTTGGGTAGCTCTTCAGCCACTCGGCCAGGCGGAAAACGTCGGTTGCGCGGATGTGCCGTTGGTCGGGTCTGGGATGCACGGTTATTCCCTTCGCACCCGCCGCTATCACGGTTTCCGCGGCTTCCAGGAGGTCCGGATTGCCGCCATCGCGGGCGTTACGCAGCCAGGCGATCTTGTTCAAGTTTACGGAGAGAACCGTCATGGCGTTCGTCCCTGGGTTTGTTAGTTCCAACCGCTTCTGCGTGGCCGAGACTTCACAAACAGCCCGATCAGCAGGCCGCCAAGCACCAGCGCTGCGCCGATCAGCATCCAACGCTGCTGGTTGTTGTCTTCGAGACGGATCTTCTCGGTGTGCAGGCTTTCGATCTCGGCTCGCAGCCGCTCGTTCAATGCGGTCAGCTTGTCGCGGGCATCGTTCGCTTCAATCGCACCGGCCGAGATACGCGTGATCTCGGCGAGCTCTTCCTGCAGCGACTCAACCTGTTGCTGCAGCGTGGAGTTCGATTGGCTCGCCTCGTTGCCCCTCGCTTGTGCTGCGTTTAAATCGGCGCGCAGCTTATCGAACTGTCCACGTACCCGCCGGGCCTCGGCTTCGGCGGCGGCGAGGCGATCCCGGGCGATGGGTTGGCTGACCAGGTTTTTGGCTTCTACCCAGCCCTCGGTGCCTCGCTGCGTGATGATCTCGGCGAAATTGCCGTCGCCGCTGATGCTGACGACGGTCATCGGCGTGCCGGCGGGGAGAAAATTGATGATGCGGTACTCGGTGGAGCCGCCGCTGCGCAGGGGCACGCGCAACTCGTCGGTGACGAATACGCTGTCACCGGGTGCCGCGGCATTCGCGCTTAACGTGGCCGCCAGCGAAGCTAGCACGAACGCAAGCAATGCCACGCCACAGCGCAAAATCCTGGCCGGCCAGCGGGCACTGAGCCCGGATTGGTCGGTGCTGAGGGTTGAAGGTGTCCCTGCTTCAATCATCACGTTTTGCCTCGGTTTTATCTGCCGTTTTCGACGCATCGGCCCCGGCGATGGTTTCCTGCTCCGGTTCGGACAAAAAGCCCAGCTTGTTCAGGTACACCATGGTGATGATCAGGTAAGTCAGCGTGATCGCGAAACCGCCGATGAGCTTGTAGCTGACCCAGAAGTCCAATGAGAAATTGTAGGCCACCACAAGATTCAGTGCGCCGGCTAGAAAAAAGCCGAACGCCCAGCCGAAGTTAAGCCGGGTCCAGACATCATCCGGGCACTTGAGTTGTTGGCCGAGCAGCCGCTTGATGAAGTTGTCGCCCTCAACGAAGTGGCCGACGATCAGGATCGCGCTGAACAGCCAGTTCACGACCGTCGGCTTCCACATGATGAACATCTCGTCGCGCAGCCAAAGCGTCAGGCCACCGAAGATGACGCTGGCCCAGAACGTGATGAGCAATTCGCGAGATACGCGCCGGCCGATCAGTTTGATGACCAGCACCTGCGCTGTCACGGCGATCATGAGCGCCGCCGTGGCGATGTAGATGTCCGTTGTGAAAAACGCGATCACGAACACCAGAATCGGTACAAAATCGAGAAACTGCTTCATGGGATGGGCTGGTCTTGTCCGAGTCTTGCCAGCGGCTTGAGTCACCGGCGTGTTTTGGCTTACCTGGCGCGTTGGTCGGCGCTTATCCCCTCGGCCAGTTTTGTCGGGTGCTGGCGCGGCGGGGCTGGCATACTGGTCGTTTGCGCGCGCAATCTTACACACCGTGAGCCAGTATTTCGCCGTACATCCCACACATCCCCAGGCGCGCTTGCTGCGTGCGGCGGCGGCTATTGTCCGCGAAGGCGGGGTGATTGCGTATCCCACTGATTCCAGCTACGCGCTCGGCTGCCACATTGGTGACAAACGCTCGCTCGAGCGTATTCGCGCTATTCGTCGTCTTGATGATGACCATCGTCTGACTCTTGCCTGTCGCGACCTGTCAGAGATTTCGCTGTACGCCCGGGTAGACAACACGGCCTACCGAATTCTCAAGCGCTATACCCCCGGGCCGTACACCTTTCTGCTCATGGCGACCAAGGAAGTGCCCCGGCGGCTGTTGCACAAGCGTAAGCGTATTGGCCTGCGCGTGCCGGACCACCCCGTGGCGGCTGGTCTGCTGGAAGAACTCGGTGAGCCAATGATGACCACGAGCCTTATCCTGCCCGGCGAAGAGTTGCCGCTCGGCGATGGCGAGCAGATTCGCGAGCGATTGCAGAAGCAGGTGGATGCGGTGCTGGATTGTGGTCCAATCGGCGTTGGTACCACCACCGTGGTCGATCTGACCGGTCCCGAACCAGAGCTGATCAGAGCCGGCCTTGGCGAGTTCGAGTTGTAAGCGCGCGAGCTGATCCACGGCCCGCAGCCAGGCCCGATAACGTCGCCAACAGCAGCCCCCGGCATGGCTATAATGCCGGCCCGAAACCAGTCGAGCCCCGTTTTGAGTAGCAACGATTCCAACCAGCGCGTCGTCTCCGGTATGCGTCCCACCGGCCAGTTGCATCTTGGCCACTATCACGGCGCCCTCAAGAACTGGATTCAGCTTCAGCACGAATACGAGTGCTTCTTCTTTGTTGCCGACTGGCACGCGCTGACGACGCACTACGACGATGCCTACGATATTGAGCAGTACTCGTTCGACACGGTGGTCGATTGGATGGCGGCCGGCGTGAACCCGAGCGCGTCAACGATCTTTCTACAATCGAGAGTGCCGGAGCACGCCGAGCTGTTGCTGCTTCTTTCCATGATCACACCACTGGCCTGGCTCGAACGCGTGCCGACCTACAAAGACCAGCAGCAGAAGCTGTCCGAGAAGGATCTGGCGACCTACGGGTTTCTCGGCTATCCGCTGCTCCAGGCGGCCGACATTCTGTGCTACCGGGCAGGGCACGTTCCGGTGGGTGCTGACCAGGTGGCCCACGTGGAGCTGACCCGGGAAGTCGCCCGCCGTTTTAACCATGTCTATGGCCGTGAGCCGGGCTTCGAGGAGAGTGCGGCGGCTGCCGTGCGGAAGATGGGTAAGAAATCGGCTCGCCTGTACAACCAGCTCCGCAAGCAATACACCGAGCAGGGTGACGTGGCAGCGCTTGAGCAGGCGAGGGCGCTTGTCTCTGAACAGCAGAACCTGTCCATTGGTGACCGTGAGCGCGTGTACGGCTTCCTTGAAGGTAGCGGCCGGATTATCCTGCCCGAGCCAGAAGCGCTGCTCACCAAAGAGTCGAAGGTACCGGGGCTGGATGGCGAGAAGATGTCCAAGTCCTATGGCAACACTATCGCGTTGCGTGAGGCGCCGGAATCCGTCGCCGAGAAAATTCGGACGATGAAAACCGACCCGGCTCGGGTGCGCCTGACTGACCCGGGCGACCCGGATAACTGCCCGGTGTTCGAGCTGCACGAGGTATACTCCGCTGATGATGTTTGCCGTTGGGCGGCCGAGGGCTGTCGGACCGCGGGAATCGGCTGTCTGGAATGCAAAGGACCGTTGATTGACTCGATAAACGCAGAGCTGGCGCCGATGCGAGAGCGAGGGGAGCGGCTGGAGTCTGATCCAGATCTGGTCAAATCCGTAATCGTTGAGGGCTCGGAAAAGGCGCGAGACGTGGCGAAAGAGACTTTAGATGATGTGCGCGGCGCGATTGGACTGGCGCTACGCTGACCCGACAGCCTTACGTCGCCGCGGGTGACGCAAGGCTTCGAAGGCCCAACGCGGCATAGATCGCTGGGGCGTACGACAATCGGGGCTCGCCCTGATGCGGGTTGTGATTGAATTTTGGGGGTGCTTGACGGCCGCGAGGCCAGCGAACACCAGACTGCGATGGCGCTCGAGGACTCGGCGTAGTCGCCCACAGGCTTTGCACCTCTTTTGCCGGCGTTTGCCAATGATTGCCGATAAGATGAAGTACCAAGCTGTCGCCTGACGGGTTTTCGTGATTTCCGATAACACCTCTGAATCCAGCGCTGATTCACCGGATGAGAACTCATCGGGGGAAGACGCGGCTGGGCAACCAGATACGATTGTGCTGCCTGATGGTCTTAGCGCCGAGGAAATCGCTGCTGCCGCTGCTGATGAGAGCACTTCGAGCGATTCAGACAATGCAGGCGCAGGCGCGCGTGACCCTGAAACGCCGGCTGAGATTCCGGTCAACGAGGTTGGTCAGACGTCGCTCCTGGACGCAGAGGGGTCCATCGCGATCGCCATGGTTCAGGGCGAGGCGGTCACCGAACTGCCTAAAGATCTGTACATTCCGCCGGACGCGCTGCGGGTTTTTCTGGAGACGTTTTCAGGCCCGCTCGATCTGCTGCTCTACCTGATTCGACGCCAGAATCTGGACATCCTTGAGATCAAGGTCGCTGAGATAACCCGGCAGTACATGCAGTACATCGAGCTGATGAGCGCGTTGCAGCTTGAGCTGGCCGGCGAGTACCTGGTGATGGCGGCCATGCTGGCGGAGATCAAATCCCGGATGCTGCTGCCGAAACCGGTGAGCGATGACGAGGATGATACGGATCCACGAGCCGAGTTGGTTCGTCGCCTGCAGGAGTACGAACAGTTCAAGACCGCGGGCGAGAATGTCGAGGCCATGCCGCGCCTGGAACGGGACATCTTCCCAATCGCGATCGAGCCGCCTGATCTGGTGAGCGAGCGTCCGCAACCGACAGTCGAGTTGAAAGAACTGCTGGTCGCCTTCGCCGAGGTGCTGCATCGGTCGGACATGTTCGCCCGGCATGAGATACAGATGGAGCCGCTGTCCGTACGAGAGCGGATGACGCAGTTGTTGTCGAAGTTGAAACACGGCACGGATTTTGTGCCGTTTTCAGACTTCTTCACGGCTGAAGAGGGCCGCTCCGGTGTGGTCGTGTCGTTCCTCGCCATGATGGAGCTGGTGCGCGAAGGCCTGGTGGATATTGTCCAGAACGAACCGTTTGCGCCGATCTATCTGCGCGCCTCGAGCGAGGAACGCACCCAGATGTTTGGCCTCTACAGCGCGGAAGACGGCGGCGCGGAGATAGCGCCGGACGAGGCGGATGGCGAATCGGCCTTCGAAGAGATCTCCAGCGAAACGGGCACAGAGCCTGGACCAGAGCAAAGCGGCAACATGCCCAGCTCCTGAAAAGTCTCTCAAATTGAATTCTTACGGCGGCTGGCGCATTGGCTGCAGTGAACTGAACGGGTAGGTCATGGAAGCAGATGAAATCAAGAAAGTGGTTGAAGGCGCGCTCATGGCCGCCGGCGAACCGCTGACCGTGGAGCGCATCGTCGCGCTGTTTGAAGCCGACAGCGATGCCATCGCTGAGATTCGCTCCGGTGTGCGTGACGCGCTGAAATCGTTGACAGAGGAATCCGAAGGGCGTGGTTTTGAGCTGCATAGGGTCGGCTCCGGTTATCGGTTCCAGGTACCCCAGGAGCTGTCGCCCTGGATCAGCCGGCTCTGGGCCGAGCGTCCTCCGCGTTACTCGCGGGCGTTGATGGAAACCCTGGCGCTCGTTGCCTATCGCCAGCCGGTCACGCGCGGTGACATCGAGCAGGTTCGAGGCGTCGCCGTCAGTCAGAACATTATCCGCACGCTGCTTGAGCGCGGCTGGGTTCGGGAAGTGGGCGTTCGGGAAGTGCCGGGCCGACCCGCTCTTTACGGAACCACGAGAGCGTTCCTCGACTACTTCAACATCGCCTCTCTCGATCAGCTACCGGCGCTGCCGGAGATTCGCGCGCTGATTGAGCCTACGATTGACGAAGGCGCACCGGCTGCCAGCACCGGCGAAGATGGCGTTACTCTGAGTCTTGCGGATGATCAATCTGACGCTGAAGCAGCGCAGCAGAGTGCGGCGTCGGATCGTGAAGAAGCAGTAACCGAGTTGGCGGCCAGCGAAAGCAGAGACGTTGCTGACGCCGGCGAAGAATCGGTGGATTCCATCGAGAGCGTCGACGAGCAAGACGACATCGAAGCCGGCACCGGCATGGGTGTCCAGGTGACGCTTGAGTCCGATGACGAGGTGACCCAGGAGGCCGACGGGCCGTCGAGTCCGGAGACGAGTGCGGAAGCCTTTGATGACAACATGGCCGACGTTGTCCCGATTCGTGCAAGCGAACGCAAAACGTGGGAGAGCTAGTCGCGGCTTCCCGGCAAACGATTACGTAGCCAGCCTCGCTGACGCCGATACCGCTGAGGCGGTTTGAGAACAACATGAGCGAAAAACTGCAAAAAGTGCTCGCGGATCTGGGCCACGGCTCACGCCGGCGCATGGAAACGGCGATCTCGGATGGCCGTGTGACGGTCAACGGCGAAGTCGCTCACCTGGGCCAGCGAGTCGGGCCTGAAGACAATATCGCCATCGACGGTCAGCGGCCCAGCCGGCCGGTCAATGAGCCGGCGCGCGTTCTTGTCATGAATAAGTCCACGGGTGTGATCTGTTCTCGTCGGGACGGCGAGGGGCGCGCGACCGTTTTTGAGAACTTGCCGAAACTGCGCCGGGGTCGCTGGATCAGCATCGGTCGTCTCGACGTGATGACCTCGGGGTTGCTTCTATTTACGAATGATGGAGACCTCGCGGCCCGCATGATGCACCCATCCACCGGGCTCGATCGTGAGTACGCCGTTCGCGTCGATAACGCACTCGACGATGATGTAATCGAACAGTTAAAACGCGGCGTGGTTGTCGAAGACGAGCCGCTGGGTTTTTCCGATCTTCGCTTCTACGCCGGCAAAGGCCGGAATCACTGGTATCACGCCGTATTGATGGAAGGCAAAAACCGTGAGGTTCGGCGTCTGTTCGAGACCGTCGGTAGCCACGTCAATCGTTTGAAGCGAGTTCGCTATGGGCCTGTTGCGTTGCCTAGTTGGTTGCGCGTCGGTCATTTGGCGGAGCTGTCCACCCAGGACATGGTGGGTCTGTACACCTTGCTGAAGTTACCGATGGTTCCGGGCAGTCGTCGCCCATTGGCGCGCAAGGACAAGAACTCGCTGCTCCTTCCGTATCCGGAATTGCCGGCGCTTGCCAATTTACCGACTCCGCGAATTTCGCTCCGGCCTGAATCGGGTGGCATACGAACGGCGCGCGGCGCTGGCCGACACAACGATATGCGCGGACGCTCGGAGCGAAAACTGGCCCGTGAGCGCGAGAGCGAGCGCGATAGCGTTTGGGGAGAGCAGGATTCGTCGTCCGAGGAGCGCCCTCGCCGGCACTCAACAACGCGCAGTGGTCCGGCTAGAGGCGCCTCCAACTCGAGCGATTCGCCGCGTCCCCGCCGAGGTGGGCCGCCGGGCCGCAAGGCCATTGCGGGCAAATCGACCGGCCCGGGAAAGCGCTCAGGACAAGGGCCAGGAAAAGGGCCAGGAAAAGGCCCAAACAAGCCGCGCGGCAAATCCTAGCAAAGCGCTAGCGTATCGCCCTCACGGGTTCGGCCAGGCGCACCTGATTAGCACCGCCGCTTTGCGCGGCATCCAGTGCGGCCCGCGCAGCAGCGAGTACGGCTTCTGGTGTCGTGCCCGCAGATGTATCCGCGATACCCATGCACGCGGTGAGCTGGCTAGTTAGATCACCTTCACGCAAATGCAGCGCGGCGATCAGTACGCGTAGCTTCTCTGCAACGTCGGCCGCAGCTTCCCGGGACGTGTGTGGCAGCAGCACCGCGACTGTTTCCTCGTCGACCTGGTAGGCGGTGTCCGAGTTACGCAGGCCCTCTCGAACCTGACTAAGCACCGCGTGCAGAAGCGTCTGAGCCCACTCCGCGCCATCGCGCTTCTGCACGTCCGCGAAGTTGTCTAGGTGAATCGCGATCAGCGAATCGCGCCCCGATGGCGCGGGCCTTGGCTTCAAAGCCAGAAAACGCAGAGCGTTGTTCAGAGGGCTGACCAGTAGCGCGGTGAGGTCTTCGGCGAGTTCGATCTGGGCACGGTTGAGCGGTGAGCTGGCGTAGAACGTCAGCTCGCCGAGCGGCGTGGTCGCAAACGTGAGGTTGTAGTTCAGGGTGTGTTTGCCCTGACCGCCCAATCCGATAAAGACCGAGCGCTCCGGGAATGCATAACGCAAACCGGCCAGCGGAAACGCCGATTCGCAGAACCCGTGGAAACGCTCCATGAGCGGTTCGAGTTCCAGCTCGCGGTGGAAGCCTTGGACGAGTGCGAGAGCGACTTCTGCCTCGATGTGCTCAAGCTCGTTGGGTGTCTTGTGCTTGGTTGTAGTCATACCGGCGCATCCTCGTCAATCCGTTGACGCATTTGTGGGGAAAACGCGTCGATTTACTGGGTTACACCACGGTACTGCGAAAACCGTGCCAGCAGCCGCGGAAGGATGAATACCAGGAAAAACAAGGGCTTGAATTTCTGATTGTCACGCGCGATCCGCCAGAAATCTGCCGAGCGTCAGCCCTCTGACGCGCCTGTCCAGCTTCGCGCGTCAAATTTAACACCGGTAACGCCTTTGCTGGCTGCTGACAGAAGGTATAGCAAAAGATCCATATGCTGCTCAGGCGTCGGCACGCTGGCCGGGTCTTCCCCGGGGTAAGCGCGCCGGCGCATGTCTGTGCGTGTGCCGCCTGGGTTGACGCTGTTGCAGCGCACGCTGGTCTTCTCGAGCTCGTCCGCTAGCACTTCGGTCAGGCCTTCCAGCGCAAACTTGCTTACCGCGTAACCGCCCCAGTAAGCACGGCCGCGGCGCCCCACGGAGGACGAGATGTTGACGATGCTGGCGTCCTCAGCCTCCCGCAGCAGCGGTAGCAGCGTTTTGGTCAGGATGAACGGTGCGTTGATGTTGGTTGCCATTACGCGCTGCCAGGTAACTGTGTCGTATTGGTCGATAGGCTTGATGGGTCCCAGCTCTGAGGCGTTGTGCACAAGGCCATCCAGACGCCCGAAGGCCTCCTCAATAGCGGTGTTCAGTGCATCGGCTGAGGCGTCGTCGAGCGCAGCCAGATCAGCGGGCACGATCGCGGCCTCGGCCCCCGTGTGTTCGCTGAGCCAGTCGTAGACCGTCTCGAGCTTGCTGCGCGTGCGGCCGAGCAGTACGAGGTTGGCGCCATACACCGCGCAGGTCTTGGCGATTGTCCGTCCGATCCCGTCGCCGGCACCGGTAACCAGAATCACGCGACCCTTCAGGCAGTCAGGTGCGAAGGCGGCACGGAAAGCTGGTTGAGCCTGGGCGAGTTCCGGATAGCTGCTCGAGAGTGTGTCCCTCATGCGGAGGTCGCAGGCAGGTGAGCGTGCATGAGGTAGTTCACTTTGGTATCTCGCGTCAGTTCCGCCACGCGGGTCAGCGGGTTGTAGTTCATGCCCCGGATATCCTGGACCACCATATCGGCGGCGCGCACGGCGGCGGCCAGTTCCGAGGGTTTGATCAGGCTGTTGTAGTCGTGGGTGCCCTTCGGCAAAAGACCCAGCACGTATTCGGCGCCCAGGATCGCAAACACATAGGCTTTTGGGTGCCGGTTGATCGTCGACAGAATCAACTCTCCACCCGGCTTCAACAGCGTCGCGGCTGCCCGCAGAACGCTGGCGGGGTCCGGCACGTGTTCGAGCATCTCAAGGCAAGTCACAACGTCGTACTGATCCGGCCCGTCGCGAGCCGCGAGCTGTTCGACAGTGATCTGCTCGTAGGTCACCTCGCTTGTGCTCTCGAGCGCATGCAGGCGGGCAACGGCCAGTGGTGCTGCCCCCGCGTCGATGCCGGTGACGATGGCTCCCGACTTCGCCATGGACTCGCTCAGGATGCCGCCGCCGCAGCCGATGTCCAGAATGCGTTTGCCTTCGATGCCGCCGGCTCTCTCGATCGTGTAGTTCAGCCGCAACGGGTTGATGTCATGCAGCGGTTTGAATTCGCCCTCGACGTCCCACCAGCGGTGGGCGAGCGCTTCGAACTTGGCGACCTCGGCATCGTTGATGTTGGCGGTTGGGGTGGTTTCGGCCGATTCGGTCATCTCGTTCTCGATGGTTGCGTCTCTTGCGCTAACTCTTGCAGGAGCTCTGGCATTAATTCGGGTAGTCGCGCGGTTGCTCGCGATTATGGAGTTATCTGCGTCTGGGGTCAGTGGCTGTCGGCTTCTTTGATCAACGTTTGCCAATGTCTGGCCTCGTCGGCCAGCTTGCCGGCATGCAACGTTGTCAGCGCGCCGGCATGCAGACAGCGCTGGCCGGCAATCCAGACATCGGTGACAAACCTGCCGGCTGTGCTGTGAACCAGTTGAGAAACCGGGTCATACATCGGCGTCATGCCGGGGACCGCCGTGTTCACCGCGATGATATCCGCCCACTTGCCTGCTTCCAGTGAGCCGGTGAAGTCTTCGAGTCCCAACGCCCTCGCGCCGCCGAGTGTTGCCATGTGCAGGCTATCGTAAGCGCTCATATGCGGGCCGCTCTGTGCGCCGCTTCGGCTCAGCAGGTTGGCCTGCCGGGTTTCTGCAAACATATCCAGAGCGTTGTTTGAAGCGGCGCCGTCGGTGCCGATCGCGACGTTGACGCCGGCTGTTGCCAGATCGTTGATGCGCGCGATACCGCTGCCAAGTTTCAGGTTGCTGTGTGGGCAGTGCACGACGGATGCGCCAGCCTCTGCCAGATCGCGAATGTCCTCATCGCTTAGGATGGTGCCGTGCACGACCTGCAGGTTTGGGCCGAGCAACCCCAGGCGTTTGAGCGTCGCGACCGGTCGCTCGCCACGCGTTTGCAGGCACTCGTCGATTTCGGCTGCGTTTTCCTGAACATGGATATGTATCGGTGCGTCCAGTTCGTTTGCGTAGGTCAGGATTTTCCGCAGGTGTTCATCGTCCACGGTGTAGACGGCGTGGGGGCCAAACGCCACCTGCACCAGCGGCTCATCCCGGTAGCGATCAAACAGATCCAGGCCACGGCTGAGGCACTCACTCGCGGAGCTCGCCCAGCGCCCAGCGAAATCGGCCACGGGGAATGCGATCTGGCAGCGCATGCCTGCAGCTACCGCCGCATCGGCCGTTTCTTCGGGAAAGAAGTACATGTCGGAGAAAAGTGTGGTGCCGGTGCGCAGCATTTCCGCGATCGCCAGTTTCGCCCCGGCGCGCACAAAGCTGGCGTCGACAAACCGCCCTTCGATTGGCCAGATATGTTCGCGCAGCCAGGTCTGCAATTCCGCGTCGTCGGCCAGGCCGCGCAGCAACGTCATGGCGGCGTGCCCATGGGCGTTGATCAGGCCGGGCATAAGGATGTGTTGCCCGAGGTTCACAGTGCTTGCGGCAGACTGAATGGGAAGATCAGCGGCACCGCCAACAAACTCGATTCGGCCATCGCGCACGGCAATGGCGGCGTCCTCGATAACGTCGCCGGAGCCTGTCATAGGCACAGCGAAAGCCGCTTTGATTAGCAGGTCATACATGGCGGCGCAGTGTAGAGGTTTTTCTGTCGGGGTGGGTGCTGGCGGCTGTCAGCGGGGACCGAATTCGGCCGCGTGCGCACGCTATTTTCGGTTGCCGATCAACCCCTCTTCAGTGCGCTCGGAAAGCGCACTAGCTTGCCCATTAATGTTACAATTTCGCGTTAATTTTTAGCGGGTTCCAGCGCCACAACATGTCAGATCAGGGGTCAGAGTCCGGTCGGGAAATCCTGCCGGTCAATATCGAAGATGAGCTGAAGCAGAGCTACCTCGATTACGCAATGAGCGTGATCGTCGGGCGAGCGCTTCCGGACGTGCGCGACGGCTTGAAGCCTGTGCATCGGCGCGTACTGTTCGCCATGAGCGAGCTCAACAATACTCACAATCGGCCGTACATGAAGTCCGCCCGGGTCGTGGGCGACGTCATTGGTAAATACCACCCACATGGTGATTCGGCGGTTTACGACACCGTTGTCCGGATGGCGCAGGACTTCTCGCTGCGCTATCTGCTGGTGGATGGCCAGGGCAACTTCGGCTCCATCGACGGCGATTCGGCGGCAGCTATGCGATACACCGAGGTTCGCATGACGAAGCTCGCCTCGGAGTTGTTGGCTGATCTCGACAAAGAAACCGTCGACCACGCGACGAACTACGACGAAACGCTGCTGATGCCGACGGTGATGCCCACCAAGGTGCCGAACCTGCTGATCAACGGCAGCGCAGGAATCGCGGTTGGCATGGCGACGAACATCCCGCCGCATAACCTGCGCGAAGTGGTGTCTGCCTGTCTTGCGCTCATTGAAGATCCGAATCTGGATATCGACGATCTGATGGAGCACATCACGGGCCCGGATTTCCCAACGGCCGGCATCATCAACGGTCGAGCGGGCATCGTATCTGCCTACCGAACGGGCCGCGGCAGGATCTACGTTCGTGCGCGCGCCGAAGTCGAAGCGGATAAGTCGGGTAAAGAGCGCATTATTGTTCACGAGCTGCCGTACCAGGTGAACAAAGCGCGGCTGCTCGAAAAAATCGCGGAGCTGGTCAAAGAGAAGAAGATCGAAGGCATCACCGAGCTGCGTGATGAGTCTGACAAGGACGGCCTGCGCGCCGTGATCGAACTGCGCCGCGGCGAATCCGGCGAGGTTGTGCTGAACAACCTGTACACGCAAACCCAGTTGCAGACCGTTTTCGGCATCAATTGCGTGGCTCTCATTCAGGGCCAGCCCAAGCTCTTCAACCTCAAGCAGATGTTGGAAGCGTTTATCCAGCATCGTCGGGAAGTGGTCACCCGGCGCAGCATCTATCTTCTGCGTCGAGCGCGGCAGCGCGGCCACCTTCTTGAAGGCCAGGCTGTTGCGCTGGCGAACATCGACGAAGTGGTCGACCTGATAAAATCCTCGCCCACACCGGCGGATGCCCGGGTCGCGTTGACCGCGCGCTCGTGGAAGTCCGAGGGTGTTGAAGCGTTACTCGAACGCACGGGCTCGGATGCCTGCCGGCCTGATGGTCTGGATGAGCGATTCGGATTCCATGACGGCGAATACACGCTGTCGGAAGAACAGGCCCAGGCCATTCTGGATTTGCGCCTGCACCGGCTTACCGGTCTGGAGCAGGACAAGCTGCTTGGTGACTATCAGAAAATCCTGGATGAAATTGCGGATCTGCTGGATATTCTCGCAAGCCAGGAGCGCCTGATGTCCGTCATCAAGGAAGAGCTTGCCGATATTCGTGACACCTACGGTGATGAGCGACGCACCGAGATCCTTGCAAGTCAGTTGGATCTCACGGCGGAAGACCTGATCACGGAAGAAGATCTTGTCGTCACGGTTTCCCACCAGGGTTACGCCAAGACGCAACCGCTGGATGCCTACCAGGCTCAGAAGCG
The DNA here is from genome assembly GCA_964351875.1 of uncultured Pseudomonadales bacterium. Classification (GTDB taxonomy): domain Bacteria; phylum Pseudomonadota; class Gammaproteobacteria; order Pseudomonadales; family Azotimanducaceae; genus JANSWO01. Next base: position 6,844 of record CAYGQC010000015.1, on the reverse strand, counting down.
CGGTGGTCGTGGCCGGGCGGCAACGTCCGTTCGAGACGAAGATTTTGTCGAGCATCTGCTGACGGCAAACAGCCACGACACGATGCTGTGCTTTTCGAACGTCGGCAAAGTCTATTGGCTACGGGTGTTTATGATTCCCCAGGGTAGCCGCGGCGCGAAAGGCCGGCCGCTGGTCAACATGCTGCCGCTGGAAGCTGACGAGCGAATTACGGGCTTTTTGCCAATCAAGGAATACGGGGCGGACAAGTTTGTCTTCATGGCAACGGCCAACGGTACGGTCAAGAAGACACCGCTTGAGCAGTTTTCGCGGCCACGCACTAGCGGCCTGATCGCGCTCGACCTCGAAGAAGACAACACGCTCGTCGGCGTCGCCATCACCGATGGCCACTGCGACATCCTGCTTACGGCCAGCTCTGGCAAGGCTGCGCGTTTCAGTGAGAGTGACGTGCGCGCGATGGGCCGCACGGCGAAAGGCGTCCGCGGTATTCGGATGCCAGCTACTGAACGAGTGATTTCACTGATTATCCCGAGTGAAGGCGGTTTCGTTCTGACGGCTAGCGAAAACGGCTATGGCAAGCGAACGGCTGTCGAAGACTTCCCCCGCAAAGGCCGTGGCAATCAGGGTGTAATCGCGCAGAAGACGAGCGATCGCAACGGCAAGCTGGTCGGCGCCGTACAAGTGTTCGAGGGTGACGAGATCATGTTGATCTCGAACCAGGGCACGCTGGTGCGCACGAAGACCGAAGGCGTGTCCGTGCTGTCGCGTAATACCCAGGGCGTTACGCTGATCAATGTTCGCGACGATGAGCATCTTGTCGGCGTGGAGCGCATTGTCGAGACCGATGACGACAACGCGGAAGAAAGTGCTGGCGGCGCTGGCCGCGAAGGAAATCAGTCCTGATGCGCGCGCATAACTTTGCCGCCGGACCGGCGGCGTTGCCGTCTGCTGTGTTGGAGCAGGCCCAGGCTGAAATGCTCGACTATCGCGGTAGCGGTATGTCCATCATGGAGATGAGCCACCGTAGCGCGGAATTCATCGACGTTGCCGAAACCGCGGAAGCCGATCTGCGTGAGCTGTTGGCCATCTCAGACGACTATGCCGTTCTCTTTCTGCAAGGCGGCGCGACTCAGCAGTTCTCGGCGGTGCCGATCAATCTCGCGGAGCGCGGCGCCACGATCGACTTTGTGCACACCGGCGCGTGGTCGAAGAAAGCGATTGCGGAAGCCAAGAAAGGCTGGAATGTCAATGTAGCGGCCTCGTCAGAAGCCAGCAACTTTGACCGCGTGCCCGATCGCGATCGCTGGCAGTTGTCCGAAAACCCAGCGTTTGTACACGTTTGCAGCAACGAAACCATTGGCGGCGTGCAGTTTCAGAGCACGCCGGATGTTGGTGGCCGTCTGCTCGTGGCGGATATGTCCTCGGACATTCTTTCCCGACCCATCGATGTCAGCGCTTACGGCCTGATCTACGCAGGCGCTCAAAAGAACATCGGTCCTGCGGGCCTCACGATTGTCATCGTGCGCCGCGACCTGCTCGGACGAGCGCCGGCTGATACGCCCAGCATGCTGGATTACGCCGTGCACGAGAAAGCCGGCTCCATGTCCAACACGCCGCCGACCTACACCTGGTACCTGGCGGGTCTGGTGTTCAAATGGTTGAAAGGCGAGGGTGGTCTGGCTGCGATCGCCAATGCCAATGAGGCAAAAGCCCAGACGCTCTACGGCGCAGTAGAGGCCAGCAATTTCTATAACGCGCCCGTTCGCAAGCAGGATCGCTCGCGCATGAACGTGCCATTCACGCTTGCGGATGCCGAGTTGGACAAAGCTTTTCTCAAAGGCGCAGAAGAGCGCGGGCTGATGAACCTGAAAGGTCATCGCAGCGTTGGCGGCATGCGCGCCAGCATCTATAACGCGGTCTCCCAGGCATCGGTAGATGCGCTGGTTGCCTATCTGGTTGAGTTCGAGGCGAAACATGGCTGACGAACTGCGCACTATTCGCGAGCGTATAGACAACATCGACACGGAGATGCGCCGGCTGCTGAACGAGCGAGCCCAATGCGCGCTGGACGTCGCCGCATACAAAGCAGCGAACGTCGCGGCTGACGAAAAGCCAGTGTATTACCGGCCGGAACGCGAAGCCGCGATTCTGACTCGGCTGAAAGCGGCGAACGAAGGCCCGCTTTCCGACGACGACATTGCACGTCTGTTTCGCGAGATCATCTCGTGCTGTTTGAGTCTGGAGCAGCCGTTGACGATTGCGTACTTCGGTCCGGCCGGTACGTACACGGAAGCGGCAACCATCAAGCAATTCGGTCATTTTGCCCGTACTAACCCACACGGCTCGATTGACGAGGTCTTTCGTGAGGTGGAGTCGGGCGCTGCGCACTACGGCGTCGTGCCGGTAGAGAATTCCACCGAAGGCGCGGTGAACCACACGCTGGACTGTTTCATGACATCGCCTCTGAAAGTCTGCGCCGAGGTCGAGCTGCCGATTCACCATGCCTTTTTGTTGAACATGCGCGGCAAGCCCGAAGAGGTCACGGAGATCGTTTCCCACCAGCAGTCGCTTGCGCAGTGTCGCGCCTGGCTGGATACACATTACCCGGATGTCATCCGCACACCGGTCGCAAGCAATGCCGAAGCGGCGCGCATGGTCGCCGAGCAAACGGGCAAGGCCGCCATCGCTGGCGAGGTGGCCGCGGAACGCTATGGCCTCAGAGTTGTGGCCTCAAATATCGAAGACCAGGGTGACAATACGACCCGCTTTCTCGTGATCGGTGATCAGGATGTTGATCCCTCAGGGCGAGACAAGTCATCGATTGTCGTGTCGACAAAAAACGAGCCGGGCGCGTTGGTTAAGATTCTAGAGCCGTTTGATCGCCACGGCATCAGCCTGACGCGCATCGAGACCCGGCCGTCGAAAGTATCCAACTGGACGTACGTGTTCTTCATCGACTTTGAAGGCCACTGGGTAGATGAGAAGGTTCAGGACGTCATTCGCGAAATCATGAGCGTTGCCAGTGATGTGCGTAACCTGGGCTCTTACCCGATGGCGGTGATCTAGTGGCGGGGGCGTTCAATCCCGCGGTCGGTCGCATCACGCCCTATCAGGGCGGTAAGCCCATTGGCGAACTGGCGCGCGAGCTCGGGCTTACGGACATCGTGAAGCTTGCGAGCAACGAAAACCCTCGCGGTCCAGGCGAGACAGTTCTCGAGGCCATTGAAGCCGCGAGTCGGGAGCTGACCCGCTATCCCGATGGCAATGGTTTCGCGTTGAAGTCGGCGCTGTCCGAACGGCTTGGCGTTGCGCTGAATCAGATTACGCTCGGTGCCGGTTCCAATGAGGTCATCGACCTGTTGGCGCGCGCGGTATTGACCCCTGGTGATGAGGTGGTGGTCAGCGAGCATACGTTCATCGCCCACGTTCTGGCGGTGTATGCGAACGGCGGCGAACTCGTCACCGCGAAAGCGTCGAACTACGGTGCCGATCCGGAGGCGATGCTCGCAGCGATCACGCCGCGCACTCGAATCGTCATGCTCGCCAACCCGAACAATCCAACCGGTACTTATTGGAGCGCCGAGACGCTGGATGCGTTCATGGACCGGCTGCCCCAGGACGTCTGGCTACTGATCGATGAGGCGTATTTCGAGTACGTCTCCATGGCGGACTACCCGAACGCCATGACTCGATTGAAGCGCTGTCCGAATCTGGTTGTGACTCGCACCTTTTCCAAGATTCACGGCCTTGCATCACTGCGCATTGGTTATGGGGTTTGCAGCGCGGAGCTGGCGGATCGCTTGAATCGCGCTCGCCTGCCTTTTAACACCAACAGTTTCGCCCAGGCGGCGGCGGTCGCGGCGCTCGCCGATGAAGACTACGCAGCCCACAGTCGCGAGCTAAACACCGTCGAGCTTGGCAGCGTGAAACATACGCTCAAACACATGGCCCTCGACTTCATTCCGAGCGTCGGTAATTTCCTGACGGCCTTGTTGCCCTATGAAGGCGTGCAGGTTTATCAGCGCATGCTGCGTAAGGGTGTGATTGTGCGTCCGGTTGCTGAGTACGGCCTGCCCAACGCTCTGCGGATATCGATCGGCCTGCCGGAAGAGAACAAGCGCTGTTTGACAGCGCTCAAGGATGTGCTCGCGGATCTGGCGGCTGAGCAACCGGGCGGGTGAGCGAGCCTTTTTTCGAGACCGTTTGTGTTGTCGGCACTGGCCTGCTCGGTGGTTCGCTTGCCCTGGCTCTGAAATCGAACGGCCTGTGTGCAAACGTTGTCGGCGTCGACCTTGATGAGCAGCGCCTGGCGCTCGCAAAGTCCCTTGGCGTTATTGATGAGTGCGCGGATGCGCCGGTCAAAGCAGACCTTGTGATCGTCGCTGTGCCTGGCCCTGCGATTGCCGAAGTGGTTGCCGCAGCTCGCGAGTTGGCGCCGCTCATTATCGATGTCGGCTCCGTTAAAGCGCCTGTTGTCCACGCGCTTGCGGGCGACGCGTCGGGCCTGCCTGCACACTTTGTGCCGTGCCATCCGATGGCGGGTAGCGAAAAATCCGGCCCTGAAGCGGCCTCGGCAAAACTCTTCGTGGGCCAGACCGTCATCCTTACCCCGACGGCCGTTACCAGCATTGACGCCATGTCGCTCGTGCGCAGCATCTGGGAATCCACCGGCGCGGCGGTGCGCGTCATGAGTCCGGACGAACACGATGCCGCAGTCGCAGTAACGTCCCATCTACCGCATTTGCTTGCCTTTGCTTTTGCCGGCCTTGTGGAGCCTGACCATCTGCCGGTGACTGGCCCCGGTTTCCGAGATTTCACCCGCATTGCCCGCTCAGACCCGCAGGTGTGGCAGCATATTCTCTCGTTCAATCGGGACCATCTGCTCAAAATGACCGATCAATACCTTAATGAGCTCGCCGAGGCGCGCGCATTACTTGCGGATGAAGACAATGCCGACGCATTTGCGCAGTGGCTGCGCGAGCGCGCTTCCCGGAGCCTGCGGTGAGCGCGGTGCCGGTGATAGCCGTCGATGGCCCCAGCGGATCCGGCAAAGGCACTCTGGCTCGAGCGCTGGCTGAACATCTGGGTTGGCACTTGCTCGACAGCGGCGCGTTGTATCGAATCGTCGCTTTCTCGGCTCTTGCCCAGGAGCTGGATCTGGATGATGGTGATGCCCTGGCGGCCCTGGCGAAGAGCTTGTCGATCGAGTTTGTCGGGGATCAGGTATTGGTCGATGGCGTCGATGTGAGCCTCGATATCCGCCGGGATGAAACCGGTTTTGCCGCTTCCCAGGTATCTGCCCATCCGGCGGTGAGGGCTGCGTTGTTGTCCCTGCAAAAGAAGATGCGTAGAGCGCCGGGCCTCGTGGCCGACGGACGAGATATGGGCACCGTGGTATTCACCGATGCCCAGCTCAAGATTTTCCTCGATGCCAGCGTCGAAGAGCGCGCGCTCAGACGCCATAAGCAGTTGAAGGATAAGGGGGTCGGTGGTAGTCTCGCCGCCCTTCGCGAGAGCATCGCCGAGCGTGATGCCCGTGATAAGCGGCGTACTGTGTCGCCGCTCGCGCCCGCTTCGGACGCGATTCAGATCGACAGCACCCAGCTTGCTATCGACGAGGTCATCACTTTGGTGCTTGATCTTGCGCGAGAACGCGGCCTCGGCTCCTAGCCCGGGCGCAAACCTCGCGCAGCTCTTGGCAACAGCCAACGGCCGCCGAACGCTTGTCTTCGAACGCTTTCGGTTGTCTGAGCCTCCCGGTTCAGACGGAGTCGTATTCGTGTGTGCGTGAGCTGACATCAGTACTTTTTTTAACTAACCCGCGTAATGGCGTATCCGCCGATGTCGAAACCAGCGTTGGTTGTCGATAACCGAGGATGCACGCGCTGTACGCAAAGAGATCAGTTTCCCCATGGCCGAATCGTTTGCCGACCTTTTTGAAGAATCCCTAAAGACTGTCGAGATGGAACCCGGTTCTATCGTTACCGGAACCGTCGTCGACATCAGCTCTGAATACGTCATTGTCCACGCTGGACTGAAATCCGAAGGCGTTATCCCACGTAACCAGTTCGTCGACGACAACGGCGAGTTCAATCTGGCGATTGGTGACCAGGTCAAGGTCGCCATGGAAGTGGTTGATGACGGGTTCGGCGAGACCCGCCTGTCACGAGAGAAAGCACGCCGAGCGGAAAGCTGGTTGATGCTGGAGAGCGCCTTCTCAGGCGACGAAGTTATTACCGGCATCATCTCTGGACGCGTCAAAGGTGGTTTTACTGTCGACGTCAGCGAGATCCGAGCGTTCCTGCCAGGCTCACTCGTGGATATCCGGCCGCTGCGTGACACCGCTCACCTGGAAGGCAAGCCGCTCGAGTTTCGGGTTATCAAACTCGACCAGAAGCGCAACAACGTCGTCGTTTCGCGACGCGCAGTGCTTGAACAAGAAAACAGCGTAGAGCGCGAAGCGCTGCTCGAATCGCTGCAGGAAGGCCAGTCCGTTAAAGGCATCGTCAAGAACCTCACCGATTACGGCGCGTTTGTCGATCTCGGCGGCGTCGACGGCCTGCTGCACATCACCGATATGGCATGGCGCCGTATTCGCCACCCGAGCGAAATGGTCAACGTTGGCGACGAAGTCGACGTCAAGATCCTCAAGTTCGACCGCGAGAAGAACCGCGTGTCCCTCGGCATGAAGCAACTGGGTGATGATCCGTGGATCAGCATCAAGGCACGCTACCCGGAAGGCGCTCGCGTGCAAGCGACCGTCACCAACCTCACGGACTACGGCTGTTTCGCCGAGATCGAAGAGGGTGTCGAGGGCCTCGTGCACGTCTCCGAGATGGACTGGAC
>CAYGQC010000014.1:0-43036 GCA_964351875.1 uncultured Pseudomonadales bacterium | reverse complement strand
GATGTGTCCTGCAGCGTTTCGTCTTCAGGCGTCACGAGAATGGGAATGACCGGCCAGCCGACCCGAGGCAGGATGACTTCCTTGTATTCCTTCCGGCCGGCGTGGATTTCGTTGAAGTTAAAGCCTTTGAACTTCAGATAAGCGCGCGCCTTGCCGGTGTAGTAAGAAATGTCACCGCCGTAAAGCTGATAATTCTCGGCCACTAAAACCCCTTCTTTCCATCATTTAGAAACATCTAAGACGCACGTGAACGCACTCGGTCTGCGCCTTAGTTTCAGGTGGCAGTTCGATCTCAACACGCTCAAGACAGGTACTACACATCGGTTGATCGATCGGGAAACGAGTCGAGGGTGCCTATCAACATCTCGACCAGATTCTTCAGCACAAACGGCTTCTGAATAAAGCCCGCGACGTTTCGCCCAGCCAGCGAATGCGTCGCCTGCTTCTCAACATGACCACTCATCAGCACCACCGGTATTGATGCATTAATCCTCTGCATCTCGAGAAAAGCCGAGGCCCCGTCTATATGAGGCATTGTGACGTCCATGAGGACAATATCAATTGATGTGTGCTGCAGACGGAAAAAGTCGGTCGCCTGTCGCCCATCTTCAAGACAGGTGACCGTAAAACCGGCGTGCTCCAACATCTGCATGGTAATCGCCCGAACGTGTTCTTCGTCATCGACCAACAGCACATGTTCGCCCTGTGCGGAACGATGCTCCGCGGCGCCTTCCCCAATCGCTACTTCCGCGTCAACGAGGGGAAGCATTATGCGAATCGTCGTGCCTCGATTCTCTTCGCTGTACACCCGCACGCAGCCACCGTGGCTGCGAACAATGCCGAGCACCGCCGCGAGACCCAGACCGTGCCCCTTTTCTTTCGTCGTGAAGAACGGATCGAACATTCGACGCTGCTGTTCGGGCGTCATGCCCGATCCGGTATCCGCCACCTCAACAAAACCGAAGTACCCTGGCTCCGGTTCCTCGCCAAGCAGTGTGCCGTCCAGATAGCTACGCGACGCGTGCTGTATCCCCGTTCGTACCGTGACCAGACCGCTGGCATCGCCAATCGCTTCGGAGGCATTTAACAGCAGATTCATCACCACCTGCCGAATCTGCGTTATCTCACCACTGACAGGAATGGCTTCCTTCGCCACTTCAATGCGAAGCACCACACTGCGCGAGATCGCCACTTCCAACAGATGGCCCATCTCCTCGACAATCCGACCGATATCGAACGTTGAGTGTTCACGCGCCTGGGAGCCGGAGTAGGCAAGCAACTGCCGGGTGAGATCGGCCGCCCTTTGGGCTGAGACTTCAATCGAGGCAAAGCGGTGCCGTACCGGGGACTCCGGGGCCAGTTCCGCAACACCTAGATTGGCGTTGCCTAAAATGCCGACCAGCAGATTGTTGAAATCATGGGATATCCCGCCCGCGAGCAGTGCCAGGCTTTCGATCTTCTGCACCTGCTGCAGCCTGAGCTCAAGCTCAAGCATCTCGACCTGGCGCTCAAGTGTAAGCTCGCGCCAGATGTATCGATTCTCAACGACATTGCCATCGCTGTTGCGATGACTAGTTTCGTTCAGCGAGACGTCGAGCGACGTGCCGTCCCGGCGTTTGAGAGAGAGCTGGTTGCTGCGTGCTTTCCCGCTACGGGCGATAGAGCGGTGCACGCTGTCAACTTCGTCAGCACAATCATCGGTATAGACAACCTGCACCGGCTGGCCAACCAGCTCGGACTTTTCGAATCCCAGTGTTCGGCAAAGCGTATCGTTACACTGTGTGACGAGCCCAGATTCGGGATCTACCGCGGCAAACATATCCGGCGCGCCTTCAAAGAAATCGCGATAGAAGGCGTCTTCCGAAGATTCCATCCGCTGCTGATCGAATTTTTTGGACATGTCACTCCCCTGGAGTTTTCAAGCGCGGCTCGACCGACGAGTGGCCTCATAGGTCCGGCAATGTGCCTCAGCACCCTCGAAGACACTGTACACGTTCCAATTCAGCGCCGCGCAAAGGTCGAGGAAGACTTGCTAGGCGTCCCGCTGCCACCGACAGCGCACATCGCGCAGCTGATTGGTTGACGTTGCCCAGGGGTTATCTTCGATCGATGCATGACCCTCGGCGATCTCGTCGAAACCATGGTGCTGATAGAACGCGCGTGCATTCGTGTTATCCGCAAAAACGAAGAGCTCGAGCGACGCGCAAGTGTTGTCTTTCGCGAGCTGCAACAGCCGCCCGCCGAGACCCCGGCCCTGATGGCCAACGGCTACATAGAGGTGATGCAGCTCCGTTGAATCAGCCACAAACAAGCCAGAAATTTCACTGCTGGGTTCGTGCAGAACGACGTGAGTCTGCGACGGCTCCATCGAGTTAAGGTACGCCAATTGATGCTCAACGGCTGGCCAGCTGTTGTCTGCAGCAAGCCCCATCGCAGCCTGAAATGACCGGCGCCACATGAGGACAGTCGCGAGAGCATAGTCTTGCCGATAGGGCAGCAATCGATAGCCTGCAGGCAACATCGCTTCAGTTATTCGCAATCGCTGCCAGACCCTTGCGGGTCTGGGACAGTACCGCCGAGGCGCGCTCACCGGCATCGGGGTAGTCATCCCGATAGCGCTTCGATCGAACTTCCAGACTCAGCGGCAACTGCGGGTTCAATACGGACAACAGCTCATCAAGCGGCAGTTCGCCCTCACCAACGGCGCTACGCAGATCGATTGCGTCGATGAGAAAATCATCACAGGCCAGGTTGCCATCACAGATCTGACTGTAAGGCAGCCAATCTGGATTCACGGCGGCGACGTCCCGCGCCGACTCACCCGAGCGCTGAAGGTGAAGCGAATCGATAAGGATTCCCGCTGAAGGATGATCCGCAAGACGCACAATCTCCGAGGCGGCCGCGAGACTGCGCACTTCGGTGATCATCAGAAACTCAAGAACGACCCGCATTCCGCCTGGAGCGGCAAGCTCACAAAGCTTGTGAAGCGCTTCGGCATTCCGCCGCGCATCGGGCTCGGAGGTGACGACCAGAACGTTACTCGCGCCGACTTCCTCACCGACACCGACAATCAAGCGGTGCGCGTCCGTAACCGCCGCTCCGGCCGGCAACCAAACCACTTCGACATCGAGAACGCTTATCGGCTCCGCGGCGAGCTGCGCTTTCAGCCGAGCAAGATGAGCTGCGCTCCAGTTTTCTGGGTCGATGGTAAAACCGGCCATATCGTAACCGGCGGAGGTCGCCGCCCGGGCGACATCAGCAGGCTCGAACTCGGGTAGCACACCGGCAGCGAGAGACAGCGGATGATTCATGTAAGACTCCAGCAATGGAAAATCACCGGCAACCGGTCAGTGACGCTGTTGCGGCAATCAGTTGAGCCTCGCATTGTGCGGCTAGTGCTGTCCAGAACGCTCAGCCGCCGTCAGCGAAGTTGCAGTCTTTCGAAGGGGAACACTCATGAGCTATCAATCTGTCTTTCATCCTGGTTTGTTTAATGACCAGGTAGTCGTTGTCACCGGTGGCGGTACCGGGCTCGGGCGCTGCACGGCGCACGAACTCGCTGCGCTGGGCGCACAGGTAGTGATTGCGTCGCGCAATATTGAACAGCTTCAGCAAACGGCAGCCGAGATTTCCGATGACGGCGGGCGCTGCGATGTCGTGGAACTCGATCTGAAAAACGAGGACTCAATCGATGAGGCCATCGCAACCGTAATTGAACGTCACGGTCGCCTCGATGGCCTGTTCAACAACGCGGGCGGACAGTTCTCCGCGCCAGCTGAGAACATCTCAAACAACGGCTGGCGCAGCGTGATCGATGTCAACCTTAATGGTACCTACATGGTCACCCAGGCCGCTTTTCGCCACTGGATGCGCGACCACGGCGGCGCCATCGTATCGATGCTTGCTGACATCTGGAACGGTTATCCAGCCATGGCACATATGGCAGCAGCCCGGGCTGGCATCGACAATCTCTCGAAGACGCTGTCACTGGAGTGGGCGCGCTACGACATTCGCCTTAACTGCATTGCGCCAGGCACCATTCTGTCGAGCGGCATGACGACCTACCCCGAGGCGGTGCAGGACTTTACCGTCGAGCAGACCAGCCACATTCCCGCCGGCCGTCTCGGCACGGAAAGCGAGGTTTCCGCCGCCGCCGTATTTCTACTATCGCCGGCATCGTCATACATTCGGGGTACGACGCTGAGAGTCGACGGCGCGGAAGCTCTGCAAAAGCGCCGATTGATGCCCGTTACCGGCAACCCGGCCACGCGCGCGTTCGACGGTTTTCATCGCCAGGCAAATCTTGCCGGCTCAAAGCTTGAGGCCATGCTGAAAGACTAGCTGGCTCTGGCACCACGAGCCATGGCAGGCTAGCGCCACCCGAATTGGATGTTTGATCATGGCAACTATCACACTGCTCTACGCTGGTCTGCTCGGTCTCGTTTCGATTGTGATCGGCGCCGCCGCCGGCAGAATGCGCGGCAAGGCTGGCGTATCGATCGGCGACGGCGGTAACGATGCGCTGCTGCTGGCCATGCGTCGGCACGCCAATTTTGTCGAATGGGTGCCCATTACGCTGATCCTCATCGGTCTGCTCGAACTGCAGGGCGTCAACAGCACCGCGATTCACGGGTTCGGTGCGTCGCTGGTGATTTTCCGAATTTGCCACGCCTTGGGCCTCAAGGCTGACACGATGGCCGGAATGGGCCGCGCCATTGGTGCCGGCGGCAACGCGCTGTTACTCCTGATTCTGTCCATCTGGGCAATCGTGAGCTTCCTGCCGATTAGCTAGTTTGGCTCTCTGCGTGCGCCGTGTGGTTCATTTAACAGCAACTACACTTCAACGATGGTTTGCGCGCATACAAATCGCCGGTCATCCAGACATCTGGGGCGCCACAGTTTGGCCGTTGTCCTGCTGTTGGCGGCGACCCTCGCCGGCGTATCGACCTTCGCAGCTCAGAGCACGGCCATCGAGCCAACGCTCGCCGAGCACTTGACGCAGCCACTGACCAAACCCATACGGCTGGGTAGCTACCTGGAAGCCGCGACTACCGACGCTGCCGAGACCCGCCCGTTAGAGGCCGACTGGCGCCCGGTCGGTCACGACACCTACAGCGCTGGATTCGATCAAAAAACTCATTGGCTGAGACTGCACACGTCGGTGGCAACGGATTTAGATCCAACGCGGTGGTTCTTTCTACTGAACGCCGCCAGCATCGATACCGTCGAGTTCTGGCAGTACGTCGACGGCAAGCTGATCAGCCGTGAGCTCACAGGTACCGGCCACGTTTTTGACACCCGACCGATCACGTACCGACAGCTCATGTTCCCCATGGCGATGATCAAAGGCGAGCACCTTGTACTGCTGCGAATATCCAGCGTCGCAAACTTCTCAATCGTGCCGGAGCTGGCGACGGCCCCGGTCTGGTTCGAAGCCGAAGCCATCAATCAGAGCATCATCGCGGCATTGCTGGGCGTACTGCTCACGCTGGCGTTATACAACGCTGTCGTCTTCGCGATGAGCAGAGAGTGGGTTTTTCTGATCTTCTCGCTAACGCTCGGCACCGGCATTCTCTGGAGGTTGGCGATCACGGGCTACGCGGGCCAGTACCTGTACCCGGAGTCACCGTTGTTGCACGACAACGTCGTTCGCCTTGCGGCGGGGGGCTTTCTCACCGGGCTGATCCTGCTCACCCACGAAATACTGCACGTTGATCGCTGGAGCGTATCGCTCAGCCGCGCGCTCCGGGGTTCAGCCGTGCTGATGATCGTCACCATTGCGCTACCCATTTTCGCTTTTGCTCCGGCCCTCGGTCTGCTGGTTATTGTTGTCTCGATGCTGCTGGCCTTGTCGACCTCAGTCAGCGCCTTCGTCAAATCCGTACCGGGATCGGGGCCTTACCTCGGCGCGCTGGCTTTTGCCTTCGGCGGTCTTACGTTCACATTGCTTAAAACCTACGGGGTGTTACCCGTCGATTTCCTGTCGTTCTATACCGGTGAGTTGACCGTTGTCGTCCTGGGCATCATGACTTCCGTTTCGCTGGCGAACCGGCTCGGTGAAGAGAAAACGGCCAGGCGACAGGCGCAGCTAGAGGCGGCCGCGAAGAGCCAGTTCCTGGCAAACATGAGCCACGAGATTCGCACACCGCTGAACGCCGTTGTCGGGTTTGCCGAATTGCTGGCTCACGAGCCCGACTTACACGACGATCACAGAAGCCAGGCGAAGCGCATTCATCGAGCGTCGGGCAAGTTGCTCGGGGTGCTGAATGACGTACTGGACTTCTCCAAGATCGAGGCCGGAAAAGTCAGCCTCGATCCGCAGACCTTTCACATGCAACGCCTGACTGACGATCTGATGAGCCTGTTTGCCCAGCAAGCTCAAAGCGCCAACCTGGAACTGAATTGCGCGATCGACGCCGACATCAAAGGCTGGGTGCTTGGCGACAACCAGCGACTGCACCAGGTTCTAGCCAACCTGATCAGCAACGCCATCAAGTTCACAGAGCAGGGTTCCGTCAGCCTCAACGTTTCCAGAGGCGGATCAAACTCGGATGCCGATGGCGTACGCTTCCAGATCACTGATACCGGTATCGGAATGCTACCGGAGCAGATCAGCCGCTTGTTTCAACCGTTCGAGCAAGCCGATGCGTCAACCACTCGACGTTTCGGTGGCACCGGTTTAGGTCTCGCCATAAGTCACAGGCTCGTCGCGATGATGGGAGGCAAGCTGAGCGTTGTCAGCGAACCCGGCAGCGGCTCGACGTTTTCCTTTGAGCTGAGTCTACCGACGGCGGCAAGCGCAGAAGAACCCGGCCCGGACAATCCCGGCAATTTCTCGGCGATCGCACCCGATACGCGGGTTCTCGTTGTTGAGGACAATCGAACCAATCAGGTTCTGGCAACCGCCATGCTGAAGAAACTCGGCAGTGCAGTAGAGATTGCGGACAACGGAGCCATCGCGCTGGACATGCTCGCGGGTGCTCGCGACAACCCCTTCGACCTGGTGTTGATGGATTGTCAGATGCCTGTCATGGATGGCTATCAAGCCACCCAGGCCATTCGCAGCCACGATGACTTGCGAACGCTACCGGTAATCGCAATGACCGCGAACGCGCTGGACGGCGACCGGGAGCGGTGCCTGGCTGCCGGCATGAGCGACTACATCACCAAGCCCATTTCGCTGGCATCGCTGCACGCGGCGGTGAGCCAGTGGCACCGGACGGACCACAAGGCGACGGCTCAGCCGAATCCGGCCACCAACTCAAACCCGTAACCACCACTTCAACCTCGCCACTGCCGATTCGTCGCAGCGCGCCGACACAACCCAAAGCTCTCGCCACAATGCGATTTCTGCCAGAACCGGCGCTAACCTGGAGTTGAACTGTGGACCAACTGACCCACGACACGACCGGTGTCATCCACTTGCTCGCATCCCTTGCCGCTCTCGCCTTCGGCACCGCAGTTCTGCGGTCGACAAAAGGCACGCGCCGACACAGACAAGCCGGCTACTGTTACACGGTCGCGATGGTGATCCTTTTGGTCACCGCGTTCATGATCTATCGAGTCTTCGGAGGCTTCGGACTGTTTCACGTTTTTGCGGTGATCTCATCGGTGACGCTCGCCGCCGGCCTGTGGCCGGCCTTTGCACGCCGCGGCAACTGGGTAATGTCACACCTCGCCTTTATGTACTGGTCGGTGATCGGGCTGTACGCGGCAACCGTCGCTGAGGTGCTGACCCGCATTCCCAACTCGCCTTTCTGGGGCACGCTTGGGGTTTCAATCGCCATCGTCATGCTCGCTGCAGAGCTGAACTGGCGACGGCAACAGCCGAGATGGGCGACGGAGTTTTCCGCCGGCTGAGTCAGCAACGCATGCGCCTTTCGTACCGAAAAGCGAACGGCCTCCCAGCGGACAACCGAGCTGTTGGGCTAAATGGCGTTATGGGAAATCTATTCGCCTCCGTTCAGTCCGTGTTCTTTCTCGGCATCATCGTTGTTCTGGCGTATTTGATTGTCGACGGCCTGACCACACGATCCGTCTGGGTCAAAGGGGCCAGGGGCTGGGGAGTGGACATCCATACCTGGGCACAAAAACGCAGCCGCACCGATGAGCCATTGTCTTACTGGCTCGCTATGAGCTTCTACGCTGCGAGCCTCGCGTTACTTTCCTACCAGGCTCTGTTCGCCCAGAGCTAAGCTTTCAACAGCGCTTGCTCGAAACCTGGTCTGCCGCCATGGTTGAGTCTCCACAGCACTGGGAGCCGCCATGGACATCGGCGTTTGCGTCGCATCACACATCAATGACATCGACTACGTCGTCCAGGCCGAACGGCTTGGCTTTTCTCATGCGTGGCTGGCTGATTCACAAATGCTCTGGTCCGATTGCTACGCAACGCTAGCACTCGCAGCCGATCGCACGAGTCACATCAAGCTGGGCACCGGCGTTGCCGTCTCCGGCACACGCCCTGCTCCCGTGAATGCCGCGGCGATCGCCACCATAAACGCACTTGCACCAAGACGAACGTTTTTCGGCGTTGGCGCCGGCAACACCGCGATGCGGGTCATGAATCAACCGCCGCACCGCATCCGTGAATTCGATCAGTACCTGGCTACCCTGCAACCGCTATTGCGCGGCGAAGAAGCCATGATGGGCCCGCTTACGGCTGGCAGCAAAGCACCCGCGCCAATCCGCCACATCATGCAGGACACCGGGTTCGTGAACTTCAAAGACCCCATCGCTCTGTACGTTTCGGGGTTCGGGCCGAAGTCGCTGGCACTGGCGGGCCGCTACGGCGACGGCGCGGTGCTTGCTGCACCGCCCAATGCCGGCGCGTTTGAGGCGATGATGTTTCAGATAGAAGAAGGCGCGCGCGCGGCGGGACGAGAACTGGATCGCAAGGCCTTCTACACCACCGCTCTCACAACAATGGTCGTTCTGGATAACGGCGAAGCCGCGGATTCCGCGCGCGTGAAATCGGAATGCGGCGCGATGGCCATGGCGAACGTGCACTACGCCTATGACCAATGGCGCAACTTTGGCCATCAACCACCCGGCGTGATGCGGGAGATCTGGGACGACTACTGCGCGCTTCTCGCAAGCTACCCCGAAGAACGTCGACACCAGCGTATTCACGCTGGCCACAACTGTTGGGTGGTTGAGGAGGAAGAGCAATTCCTGACAGCGGATCTGTTGCGCGCCACCGCGATGATTGGCGAAGCCGATGATTTGCTCGCTCGCCTGACGGAGCTCAACCGCGCCGGGCTCAATCAGGTGATGATCCTGCCGAACTTCGATACCCGCTACGCCGTGCTCAACCGGGTCGGCGAGGACATCATCGGTGGGTTACGCGCCAGCGATGCGTAAACCGCAACCGTAGGACAGGTCACAAACACAGCGTGCAGGAGCGTCTAGACTCAAAGCAGACATTGCGATCAGGAGGTTCTAGATGACCATTCGAGCCGGTTGCCGGGCAACCATCGCAATCCTGTACGCCTTAGCCATTCAGCTCGCTCTGTTGGGAGGCTGCGCGGTCGAACTCACAGCGCCTGCAAGCGAGCAACTGACTCAATCAGCGCCCCACGTGAGCGGTCAGACCACGCTCGATCTGCCACCCATTATCTTTTCCGTGGGTTACTACCACGATCTGGACGCAGCCGAGCGCGCAGATCTGGGCCCTGCACCGTCCGTCTCCGTTGCGCTGCCGCTATTGTCCGGCACCTTTATCGGGGCTCCGGAGGATGTCGGCCTCAATCTTCAGGTCGACGACTACAACCGGGTTGGCGTCGATTTCAGCGGCGTCAGCGCGCTCATTAACCGCAACATTCGCAGTCAGCCTCTCAGCGGTGTTCTGCAGATCGTGCCGAGCGATACCCGCTTCGGCCGCTTCGGCACATTTGCTTTCGAACCGCATAGCGGCGCCAGTTTGGGTCGAACCGGTTTTCTGGACGAGGAGGCGAGCCAGTACCTCTGGCTTACCTACTTCGACCGGCCCTGCCAGATTCGCGGCCGTCAGCCACTACCCGATGGCACGCATCTCACGTATCACGTCGACATCCCAGAGGCCGGCTTGTACTGGCTACGCCTGGCACCCACCAGCGGGGGTGGCGACGACATTTTCCTCGCGGGCCGCGCTGTTGCCCCGGTACTCGGAATCGAATTGCCGAAACCTTTGAGAACCACCCTGTAGCGAGCCTTTTCTCGCTTCTCCCCCGCGCTTCTTTTGCGCGCTACCTGCGTGCGAACCCTGTCATTCCAAGGACGGTCAGGCCAGACCCGTATTCGCCATTGAGTTGACTGTCAACGAGCCCTGGCGCTGCGCGCAGAGAAACCGATCCAGCCCGCGTTGTGCTCGCAATTCACCGCGCGACTTCTTACCCTGCACCTACCGCTATCAGAATACTGGTACGAGCAATTGCACGGGGAGGAATGATGCGCGGAATCATCATTAGAACGGTTATCACTGCAGCAGGGCTGTGGCTGGCTGATACGCTGCTGGCTGGCGTACACATCGAAAGCGGCTGGACGTTGCTATTCGCCGCTTTAGTTCTTGGCATCATCAACGCAATCATCCGACCCGTGCTGCTAATTATCACCATCCCAATCACGGTGCTGACACTGGGCCTGTTCATCCTGGTGGTGAACGCAGCGATGTTCGGGCTTGCGGCAGCACTGTTCGACGGCTTCTCCGTCGCCAGTTTCTGGTCCGCCCTGGCGGGCACAATCATTGTCAGCGTGACCGCCTGGGCAGCATCTTCGTTGATCGGACCGAGTGGACGCTATGAAGTCGTGCGGCGGAGCTAACCCGCCGACCAGCGGAATCAATGGCCTAATTCGTTAACAAGGACAATCAACCAATGAGTGACGCGACCGAGATTCGCATTCGCGAACTGCCGACGGACAAGTTGTCAGCCGATCATTTCGAGATGGCCACCGTGGCCATGCCACAGCCTGGTCCGGAGCAGGTCCTCTGCGAGACGCTGTATCTTTCTCTCGATCCCGCGAACAGAGCCTGGATGCAGGGCGCCACGTACCGAAGCGCAATCGAGGGTGGTCAGGTCATGGCCGGCTACACCCTGGGACGTGTGCTGGAATCCAATCACCCCGATTTCGCACCTGGCGATCTGATCGAGGGAGACGGCGGCTGGCGCTCGCACTTTGTGCTCAAAGGCAAACACGCCAGTAAGGTTGCGCCGCGTGACCCGCTGAGCCACATACTTTCGGCCTACGGCATCACCAGCAAAACCGCCTACGCCGGCATGCTGGCCATCGGTAAGCCGAAGGCCGGCGACACCGTTGTCGTTTCGGCAGCGGCTGGCGCAACCGGCTCGGTGGCGGCACAGATCGCGAAAGCATCAGGCGCACGCGTTGTCGGTATCGCCGGCGGCGAGCGCAAGTGCGCGTGGCTAACCGACACCATCGGCCTCGATGCAGCGATCGACTATCGCAACGACAACCTGTTCGAGGCGATGAAGCGAACCTGTCCAGAGGGCATCGACGTGTACTTCGACAACGTCGGCGGCACCACTTTAGAAGCCGCGCTGTTTCGCATGAACCGTCTCGGCCGAATCGTCTGTTGTGGGGTAGTGTCCCAGTACGACACGGGCAATCCTTCCCCTGGCCCGCGCGGAGTCCCGGGCTTGCTGGTGACGAAGAGTCTGCACATGCAGGGTTTTCTGGTGATGGACTATCCGGAGCTGATGAGCAAAGCCGACGAAGACCTGGCGAGCTGGATCAAAGGCGGTCAACTAATCGTTGCTGAGGACATCGTCGAAGGCCTGGCCAATGCACCGGCGGGACTCGTGGGTTTGCTCGCGGGGGAGAACATCGGCAAGCGCATGGTGCGCGTCGGCTCGGAGCGGTAGCAGGCGCGTGCGAATCGACAGTATCAATATCGGCAAGCGCCAAACCCTCGAAGGTCCCGGCTACTCCGGTGTGTCGGGCATCGTCAAACAGCGTCAGCCAGGTGCTGTTCGAGTTACCGAGCTTGGTCTGGTCGGCGATGAGATTGTCAACGGCAAACACCATGGCGGCCCAGACCAGGCGCTGTATCTGTATCGCAGTGAAGACTACAACTGGTGGGCACACGAGCTTGGCCGTGAGCTGCCAGCAGGCATCTTCGGGGAGAACCTGACAGTCTCCGGCATGCCGTCATCGGATGCGTTGATTGGCAGTCGAATCGACTTTGACAACGTGAGAATCGAACTCACCGCTCCACGCATTCCGTGCGGCCAGTTTGCCGCGCGAATGGGCGACGTAAAATTCGTGAAGGCCTTTGTCGACGCGAATCGCCCAGGCTTCTACGCGCGCGTGCTGAAGACCGGGGAGTTACGCGAAGGCCAAGCCGGTGAGTTTTCGGAACCGGATCAGCACGACGTTTCTATCGTCGAGCTTTACCAGGCGAGCTATCGAAAGCTCAAACGGGCAGAAATAGAACGTTTCCTGTCCGCACCCATCGACGTTCGAACGCGCACGAAGCTGGAAGCCAGCCTCGCGCGATTGTCCTGAAGATTTGGAGCCACCAGAGGTGGCTTCAGGCAGAGATGCGATAGCGGTCGATCTGGGTATCTTCTTCGCCAAGATCGGTGAAGTTATCGTCCACTCGAGCTTTGATAAACGACTTCCACGTGAACGCCGAATACACCGGCGGTTGATCCGACAGTGCCGGCAACGGTTCTAAAATCGCATCACGCTTCGGGTTGTAGAAATACGGTGTGCTGAAACGACCGCCCTCTGAAACCGGCAACACCCTATGCACCGCGGCGCGGTAGCGATCGTTGCTCCACACCTGCAACGAATCACCCAGGTTGACGACAATAGTGCCATCCTCGGGCGGCACATCAATCCAGCCATGCTCCCTCGAGTGCGTTTGCAAACCGCCCGCGTCGTCCTGCAGCAGCAGCGTTAACACACCCGGGTCGGTGTGATGATGCAACGCCAAATCGCCCAGCGCCGCGATGCCGACACGCTCATCAGTCGGCATCGGATCGTCGACAGGATAGTAGTTCAGTCGCACCGTACTCGTTCGAGGATCGCCCGGCGGCAGCGCTGCCTCAGCGGATCCGAGCGCTCGATAGACAAGCGCCAACGTTCTCTCCGCCACCGCTGATGCAGCAATGAAAAACCGTTCGAGTTCGTTACGGAAAACGTCATCATCCGGCCACTGATTCACATCCGAACCGTCTGCGCGCGGCTGCATGTAGTCAAAGACCTCCTTCTGATCGCGTTTGCGCTTGGTGAGCTCGCGCTCATAGTAGCCAAGCGGCGCATCCTCTCGTCGCAACACCCGGCGTTTGCGCGCCAGCGGTTGCTCGAAGAATTCCCGGGAGACTCGCCACATCGACGCAATCTGAGGATCGATCCCGTGGTCGCGCAGCAAAAAGAAACCGTGATCCATACAGGCGAGATCTAACGCGGCGAGGTCCGCGGCATCAGGATTCGCCAGAGAAATCGTCGGCACCAGGCGCGCAGCGGTGTTCACTTGCGCAGTTCCACAACGTGCGTTCCCGCGATGAGATCGTGCACGCATCGACGATCTTCGCGAAAGATAAACAGAACGTTGATGATGGTGGCGACACCGCCGACAAAAGGCAGATTGGCAACAACAGCCAACGGCAGGTAACGCAGCCCAATCAGGCGCGGCAATGGCAGGAGGGAGCCATCCTCCACGCTGACAATCTGGGTACCGAGCATCTTCTTGCCCACCGTCTGTCCCGAGGTTGCCAGAAAATAGCCATGTATTAACAGGAAGATGCCGAAACCAAGAAGCGAGAGGATTATCGTTTCGCCAAGCCCCTGGGTCCCTGACATCGCTCGTTCCCAATACCCGGTCACCATCATCAGAGGTACAGTCACCAGCAAACTGATTACCCCGTCAATGACCGCCGCCCCTAATCGTATCCCACGACTTGCCAGCACAGTGCCGTCGCGACTCGTTTGGTCCAGCTCAGCGTTTGGTGCTTCGTACGGGTTCTGTTCCGACATCGTGTTCTCCTGCCTTTGAGTTACTCAACTTTTCGCTGCGCAATCGACAACTCAAGCTAGCTCATGTGTGCGCCGCCGTCGACGTTAAGCGTTTGACCAGTGATAAAGCCAGCATCGCTACTGGCGAGAAAACTCACGCTCGCCGCCAATTCCTCGGGTTTGCCTTGCCGGCCGAGCAGCGCGGCCGCTCGAATGCCGGCCGTTATCTGATCGGTCGTCGCACCGACTACGCTGGCGGTGCGAGCAATTGTGCCATCCATCATATCGGTCGGGTGGGACCCCGGCGCGACACAGTTCACTCGAATATCAAAGCGTGCAAGCTCGGTGGCGAGCTGCTGCGTCAGACCAACGACAGCAAACTTACTCGCACAGTAGGCGCCATACGCGGGCAGACCACGCCGACCAGCCGTTGATGACAGGTTAATGATGCTGCCACCTTTGCCCGCATCACGCATCGCGCGGCCAATCCACTTGGTAACGAGATAGACGCCGTTGAGATTCACATCAACCGTTGAGTACCAAAGCTCATCATCCATATCGAGCACGGGTGCAGCACCTGCACCGGAAGGCACGCCGGCGTTGTTCACCAGAATGTCGACACCACCCATATCGTTTACAGCTTGCTTGCACGCTGCCTCCACCGCGGCGGCATCGGTGACATCAAACTCAAGCGCCAAAGCCCTTCGGCCTTTGGCTTTTATCTCTTCCGCCAAAGAAGCAGCGCCCCGCCAGCCCATCTCCCGTTCGGCGTCCGTCACTGATGACTGGGCGGTCGGTCTACCGGTCACAACAACATCAGCACCGTCATCGGCAAGGCGTAGCGCAATCGCGCGGCCCAATCCGCGATACCGAGCGGCTCCCGTTACCAGTGCTACCTGCCCCGCCAACTTGCCAGCGTTCTCACTCATGCTCGTGTTGTCCTTCAGAAAGTTCTGGTTGTGATGCAGAGCTATCCGGCTCTGACAATTCCCGTATTCAGCAGCGCATCGGCAATGGCGGCTTTGAGATCCGCATCACCCGCCGCGTCGAAGGCCGGCGCAGCCTCCCAGTCGTATGACCAGACCGGCTTGGTACGCAGTGATTCCTCTTCGTCGTCGAAGCGGGGAAACACATGGGCATGCAGTGCAGGCTCCAGATTGCCGAGCATTTCGTAGTTGATGCGAACGGCGCCGGTCACGCTCAGCACCGCGTCACCGAGCACCGCCATTTCATCCAGAAAAACCTGTCGGTCAGCGCGTTTCATAGCATTCAGGTGCGGCACCACGGGATCCGGCAACAGCAGGCAATAGCCACGCAGGAATTGCACATCACCCATGACCACCCAGCCGGAGGACACCTGGCAGATCGTCTTCGGGTTCTCGCCGGATCGGCATTGCTCGACGCGCTTATGAATGAGTGTCGACACGTTCAAGGCTCCAAGGCGTGCAGCCACGCCAGTTTCGTATCGGTATAGATGCCGTACTTCGGAACAAAGGCTTCTGGGTTATCAAGCGTAGACGTCGTGATATCGATCTCGCCGGGCTTATCCAGGATACGGCACGCGAGCGGTGAGCCGCAGGAAGCGCAGAAGTCGCGGCTAGCCCGGTCACTGGAGTCGAGGCGATTCGGCTCGCCACAGAGGTAGCGGAAATTCTCTATCGGCACCACGGCCCAGGTTACGACCGGCGCACCACTCGTTCGCCGGCACATCGTGCAGTAGCAGTTGGCGACGACATAATCACCGTCATCGATCTCGTAGCGCACGTTGCCGCAGAAGCAGCCGCCCTTACTCACGCGGGTTTCCCGGAAAGTGGCATCACGTCATCGCTGACGTCTCGTACAAACAGCGGTTCCATCGCCTGCTCCTCAAAGTCCTTAGCGAGGTCGCTTTCCGCCGGCATGGAGATGCCGTCACGAACGATATCGAACACCGTTTCAAGCAGGCGTGCGTCACTGGTCGTGTTCAGGAACAACCCCGGCACTGCCAGTACGTAGCGAACCAGCCGCGCCATTGCTGCCTGCTCAGTCACTGGCAGATACCAGCTAAAACGCTTGGCCTCTTCACCATCGCGCCAGCGCCTCCGGGCAATTGCCTTGATCGTTTGAATGGCCACGCCGCGCTGTTTGCACAGATCGATCAGCGAGGCCACATCGGCTGCGTACTGGGGGTTCCGATTCATGACGTAGCTGTACGGCACGAGTACAGAATCGAACGCAAACTCATTGAGCGAGCGAATGTGCATTTCCGGACAGTAGGTTCCGTGCCCCGTAACACCGATGAACCGCACGAGCCCTTCATCTCTCGCTTTCGCCAGCGCCGCCACCGCGCCGTCATCTGCAAACGCACGCTGCCACTGCTTCTCATGGGTGAGGTTGTGCAGCTGAATGAGATCAACCTGATCCACGCCGAGCCGTTCAAGCGACAGCTCGAGCTGCCGACGCGCGTCATCGCCGCTGCGTTTATCGGTCTTGGTAGCGAGAAAGACATCACCGCGATGCTCGCTGAGAAAAGGTGCAAGCCGCAGTTCCGACTCGCCGTAGCTGGCCGCAGTATCAAAGTGATTAAGCCCCGCTTCTCGCACGCGCTCGATCGTGAGATCGGCGCGATCCTGACTCATACCGCCCAATGCAGCCGCGCCGAAAATAAGCCGGCTTGATTCGTGGCCGGTCGAACCGAACGCATCTGTTGGTATCGTCATCACATGTCTTCTCTACGGGTTGTCGGTTGAGTCAATGGGTCTTGTCAGATGAAGTTGGCTGCGCATCCACAAAACGGACAACCGATTCGCCAAGCTGCTCATTCATGGAACCCGAACGGAAGCCAGCGACGTCCATCGCAACATAGTTAAAGCCGCATTCGCGAATGCGTTTTTGCAGTTCCTCACCAAGTTTAAGCGCCGCCGCCATTTCGCCGGTGGCAATCTCAAGCCGGGCAACCTCTTCGTGATGCCGAACGCGATATTCGCGGAAGCCGAGATCTGCCAGCACATCCTCCGCCTGTTCCACCTGTGCCAGGCGCTCACGCGTGATGTGACTGCCGTATGGGAAGCGGCTGGACAAACACGCCGACTGTGGTTTGTCAGCGTTATCGAGCCCAAGATGCGCAGCCAGAGCGCGCACATCCGCCTTGCAAAGCCCCGCCTCGACCAGAGGCTGGCGCACCGCGTGTTCCGATGCCGCGATCAGCCCGGGCCGATGATCCCCGAGGTCGTCCGTGTTCGTACCGTTAACGATTACCGCAAAACTTTCGCGCTCAGCAATTTCAGCGAGGGCATCGTAGAGCGTGGTTTTACAGAAGTAGCAGCGATTGGTTGGGTTGGCGCGATAGTCCGGGTTCGCCAGCTCATCCGTGACGATGACTCGATGGGGCATACCCCATTCAACCGCGAGGCGGCGCGCGAGTGACAGATCACTACGCTTCAGACTTGCGGAACCCGAGGTTACGGCAAGCGCCTTCTCTCCCAGCACTTCACCCGCGATATAGGCCACCAGCGAGCTATCGACACCGCCCGAGAACGCCACCACGACGCTACCGCAGTCAGCGATCGAGGCTTTGATCGCATCATAGGAAGCCTGGAGTTGGGCGCTGATCGGATCAGTCATGGGCCGGGGCTCGCGAGTTTCGGTTGATCATCGAGGCAAGGTAGCCGGCACCAAAGCCGTTGTCGATATTCACAACGCTGACACCGCTGGCACAGGTATTGAGCATGCCGAGCAAGGCAGCGACGCCGCCAAACGCAGCGCCATAGCCGACACTGGTTGGCACCGCGATAACGGGCCTGTCGACCAGGCCGCCGACGACGCTGGGCAACGCGCCCTCCATGCCTGCAACAACAATCAATACCGTCGCTGCCTGCAGCTCCGGCAAGCGCGCCAACAACCGGTGTAATCCTGCAACACCAACATCGCTGATACGAAGAACCTGGTTGTCGTAAAAAACCGCAACGGCTGATGCTTCATCGGCAACACTCGCATCGGACGTACCCGCGCTGACCACTGCGATCGTCCCAACCGGCTGATCGCGGTGTGCACGCTTGAGAATGAGGGTACGCGCGCTCGGATCAAAGCTCACATCGTCAAGGCGGGATTTGACTGCCTCGGCATGCTCAATCGTCACTCGAGTCGCGAGCACGTTATCGCTACGCTCCGCGAGCGCTTCGAAGATCTCAGCGACCTGTTCCGGCGTCTTGCCTTCAGCGTAGATAACTTCGCCCGCGCCGTTGCGCCGAGTTCGATCCAGATCAAGCGTGCTGTGGCCAAGATCAAGTGCATAGAGGCTCTTTATCTGCTGCGCAGCCGCTACGGCATCCGTATCACCGCTGGCAACGGCAGCAAGAATCGCTTTGAGATCGTCGTTCATGCCCCGTACGCCCTGCCGGTCAGGCCAGCATTCGATGCGTCGGCGCACACAACTGGGCGATGTCGATATCGTGGCTGCAAGCGTTCTGACAGGGCTTGGCACTACAGGACAGGCAAGCGCTGGCATTCACCTCGAGTAACGCGTACTCATCCCGCGCGAATTGAACATCGTTGTAGTCCGTTGCATACATGCGCGTGCGCATAACGTCAGGGATCGGCACGCCGTAGGGGCATGAGCCGTCACAGTCGCTACAAGCGTTGCGGCAATAGGTGAGACCCGAGGTGCGTGCGTAGCGATGCAGCAAATCGAGGTCGCCGGCTGCGAGCTGCTGACTCCCGGACGCACCGAGGTATTCATCGATCAGATCAATGTCGGTCATTGAAATCACGAGCGCATCAACGTTGGGATTGGACAGCACCCAGCGAAACGCAGCCTGAGCAAACGTTGCGCCGCCCGTCTCGAAAGGCCGCATATCGTTGAGGCGAGCACCCATCAAGGTTTTCATAACCGTGACACCAACGCCCTGCTTCTTCGCGCGTTCGAGAACACGCGGCAGATCCGGCTGGGTCGCAATGCGGTCAAAACGTCGGGTGATGGTGTCGTAGAAACTCTCATCCTGGCCGAAGTTGTAGGCCAACAGCACGACATCGACCATGTCTTCGTCGAGCGCGTAGTCCACACACTCGATCAGATAGCCCGCGTGCCCAGACATGCCGGTAAAACGAATCTTGCCCGCCTTTTTGGCCGCGGCGGTGAACTCGTGCCACTCGGGGTTCTTCATGATCTCGATATCGTTAACCGCGTGGTTCATATAGATATCGATGTATTCGGTTTGCAGACGAACCAGCGATTCATCCAGCGCTTTCATCATCGTGGCGGCAGTGGTCGTCGGCCGGCTGATGATTTTGGACGTAATCACCACCTGATCGCGCTTGCCCTTCAGAGCGTTGCCGAGCACCGTTTCCGAATCACCACCGGTATACATCTCAGCCGCGTCGAAGTAGTTCACACCGCGATCCAGGGCGTGTGCGACCAGATGTTCCTCGCCGAGGCGCAAGCGACTGGAGCCGAAAGAGACATCCGATACTTTGAGCCCCGTTCGCCCGAGCGTTGAGTAACGCTGGATGTTCTGGCCGGAGCGCACGGGAGATGCCGAGTCGGCATAAGCTCCGTGCGTGATCAGTGGTCCGGCAATCGACGCGCTGACGCCGGCCTGCAGAAAACCGCGCCGCGTCGAATCCGTCTGGGTCTCTTGCAAAGAATGACCCGAAGAATTGCGCGAAGAAGCGTCCTGCGGCTGCTTGAATTTGCTCATGGATGGCCTCCGTAACCGTTGGTCTGCGACTAATACAGTGCACCACCCGATCGCCGCGGACAATCAGTTGCGCTCGCAAGCGTCCGCTCAGCGGCTACTCGCCGATGCCTTTTTCAGTGCACGGCTCAGCGAGCGCAGGCGTAAATCCCGAGCGTAGGTGCCTTCAATTGGGCTTGCCGTCCTTCGCTACGCATCGTCAACCGTCACGCCGTTCCAGCAACACCACCGGAATCTCACGGCTCGTGGCAGCTTGATAATCGTTGTAGGGAGGGTAAAGAGTCGCCATCTGCTGCCAGATCGCCTCTCGCTCATCGCCGCTCACCACGCGCGCACGCGCCTGAAAACGATCGGTCGCGACCTGCACGGTGACGTCAGGCTCGGCAACGAGATTCAAATACCAGGCCGGGTGCTCGGGCGCGCCACCTTTGGAGGCAATAACAACATAACCGCCCTGGGCTTCCCCGTAGATCAGGGGTAGAACCCGTTCCTTCCCGGAAGAACGCCCCGTTGTAAAGAGAAGCAGCGTTGGCGTGTCTGGCTTGCCGCCGCCCATACTCGCATCCCACAAGTGACCCTGTTCACCGCCGCTGTCCAGGTACAGTTCAATGTGCTGGCGAATCCAGGGTGGCAGGCTTTCCGGCAGGTCAATCTCGCTCATGGCGTAGTCTCAATGTCATCGGTAAACATCGAGTGTGCCCCACGGAGCCGCCGTGAGCGAGGCCTGCGAGCCATCCGAGTGTTACTCGCCCAGCGCCCCGCCGGCGAGCCGCAGCACGTAGTCGCGAACGTCGGACGACAGCGCAGACACGTGCTGCAGAAAGCCCTCCCGATCACGCGCGTAGAGCGCTCGGGTCGCTTCCTCATACCCTGCCTGATCGCCGGCCAGAGCAGACAGAAACCGGTTTGCGGCATCCTGGGATGCACGCACCAAATCATCACCCTCGCTGCCTTTGCGGGCGTCTTCGACCAGCCGACGCAGCGCTGCTGACGCGCCACCTCGCTGCTGCTCAAGCCACAGCCAATGCCGAGGCAGGAGCGTGACCTCGCGCCCCACAACACCGAGCTTGGGGCGGCCGCGGGGAGCAGGAATCGAGGTTTCTTCTGCTACGGGCGAGTAGCGAGCACTCACTTCAGAATCGCTGCCAGACAGATTCAGGTCTAGCTGCCCACCGGTTGAGTCATTGAATATCAGGGCTCCCTGCTGGTGAGAGGCCCGAAGCGCCAGGGCAACATCTTTTGGTGAGCCGTTAGCGACCAGCTTCTGGCCCAGGAATGCGGAGACGCACTCGGGCAATGGCGGCGTCGCCACACGGGCAGTAGTAGGTGTCATAACAGCGCGCTCCCTAATTAACCCGGGTAAATATATATTACCCGGGTAATATGTCAAGAGCGCCGTTTCAGAAAGTCACCCGACGGCGGCCATCAGGCCAGGTCGTAACGCAACATTACTCTCGAGCCGTCGGCAAGCCCGTTGCGAAAACGCGGGCCCCAGACCAGCCAACTAGCCGGATACTTACGCCCCATCTTTTTCAGCACGGCCTTTATCTGTGCCTCGTCATCGATCAAGGCGCCAGACACATTGGTACTCGGAAGCTGGGCATATTCGCCATCGCTGTCGGTCCAAACGCCGACATCACCTACCCACATGCGCGCCTGCTGTAGACCCTGACGAACTGCGCGCGCCCGCCAGGCTTTATCGCTTGTGACCACGTAGACGGCGCTGTCGTGATACTGAAACCAGACCTCAGCTTGGCAACTCGACAGCGCACCAGAACTCTGGATTGGCGACAGGTAAACCAGGTCGCTGTCTGCCAAGCCTTCAGCGAGATCCGCAGCGCTCGCCGCCCGCGTCCCGGAAATGCTTAGGCCAGCTGCAGGCAGAAACGTTGAGCCGATGAGTAGCTGACGACGATTGAGCATGGGTGTACTCCAGTTAACGTTGGAGCCACGAGAATACGCATCCCAGTCGAGACTGGCGATTACGCTTTAGGGCCAATAGGAGAATTGTCGGGCCAGCCGGGCTTGCGCCGGCGACCCAGTGAGTCGGAGTCAGATCTTGCCGTTGATAAATAGCTGACGAACCCGCTTCTCAGCGAGCCCGACATAACGCTCTTCGTTAACGCTCGATTCGATATCACTCGGGTCCAGTCGAATCGTCATATCGTCTTCGCGATAGAGCTTGATCGTCAGGATCGTGCGCTTGGCATCACCAAGGGCAACGACGTGATATTCGAATGTGCGGAACTCCCCGCTCGCGACTTCAAAGTCGTCAACGCGGGTCCAGTCCTTGAGCACCTGGCGCTGTGAGAGTCGGTTGTGCATGTAACTACTCTGCCGACGCAGACCCGACGGTTCTGTGACGCCGCTCTCGCCAGGGAGCGCCGGAGCGCCGTCGGCCACCAACAAACCCAACCGGATCACACATCGGCTGCGACGGAGCCGCCAACAGAAGCCCACGAACGGAACACCGCACAAGACAACTTGCCTACATTCGCCCACATGTCCGAGGGCGACAGCCACCGGCACATGGCATAGCATGGATTGATCGAGGAGGAACACGATGCGCCGACCACTGCACACGTCATTCGCGTTAGCCGCGCTCACGCTGCTGTTAACCGCCTGCGGGGACCCGATGGGGCCTATGCCCGGCGGCAAGCTGGACGGAGAAGCGACCGCTATACCTGACGATTGGTCGTTCACAGCATCAACCGAAGATTTTCAGCTGGAAACCGACCCGGACGACCCCTACTCCGTCAACATCTGGGCGGTCGATATCGGCCCTGCCCTCTATGTGGCGTCCGGCGGCGGAGAAACCAACTGGTCGGAAAATATGCAGAGAAACGGCAACGTTGTGCTGCGCCACGGTACAAATCTGTACCCGCTACACGCCACCAAAATCGCCGATGTGGAGGAACTGCAGCGAGTGCTGATGCGCTACGAGGAGAAGTATGACCTCGGTGAGATCGGCGACGAGGCCGAGCCTTCCGAAGCCGTGGTCTATCGCCTGGACCCACGCACGATGGCCACGGGCTGATTCCAAAAAAAAAAAGGAACGCTTCACTGAGCCAGCGCTCGACCATGTTGATGCATCCTCATCGAATCGAATTTT
The DNA here is from genome assembly GCA_964351875.1 of uncultured Pseudomonadales bacterium. GTDB lineage: Bacteria > Pseudomonadota > Gammaproteobacteria > Pseudomonadales > Azotimanducaceae > JANSWO01. Next base: position 20,293 of record CAYGQC010000014.1, on the reverse strand, counting down.
CCTCGCCGGACATGTCACCTGCGGCCCGATGTGATGACGCTCAAGCACCGGCTTCTCCATGAGGCTGCTCGCCAACCTGCTAACCGCTTTGCGCCTGCTACTGATAGCCCCTATGGCGTGGCTGATCCTGGAAGCGCAATGGGTGTGGGCGAGCGCGGCTTTCGTCGCCGCAGTTTTGACCGACCTGCTGGACGGCCCGGCAGCGCGGCGCGCAGCGGTACCATCGCCACTCGGCGGTTTGTTTGATCACGGCACCGACGCCGCCCTCGTCATAGCCAGCCTCGCCTGCCTCGCCTGGCTCGGTATGAGTCCGGCCGTGTTACCGGCGGTTATCGCCGCCGCATTCGCGCAATACGTCCTCGATTCCGGTGCCGAACGCGGCCGACCGCTGCGCGCCAGTTGGCTGGGCCGTTACAACGGGGTCGCCTATTTTGTGCTGGTGGGTATCGCCTTGATTGGCTCCGCGCTCGCCCTGGCTCTGCCGTTGGTCGATCACATCGTCGACGCCACATACTCGCTGGGCTGGTTGCTCGTCGGGAGCACCGCACTGTCGATGCTCGATCGGGCACTCGGCCGCCGCAAGTCGTCGCACTAACCACTGCGCGGAGCGCGGGCTCGCGGCAGAACGGCGGTCGCTAAAAGTGCCGCCGATTCAGCCGCAGCAGCAGGTAGCCAACACCCACAAACAGCAGACCAACGAGCATCAAAGCGAGCGGCGCACCCAGTGAGTCGGCGAAGTACTCGGCAACCACATAGCTGAGATAGGCGAGCAACGCGAGACCCGAGGTAAAGAGCAGCGGTCGAAGCTGGGTCAGCACGCTGACGTAGAGACCGACGCACACAACCAGCAGAAACATCGGCTCGACAACACTGTTCGAGACGAGGCTCCAGATACTGAGATACAAAATGATCGAACCGACACCAGCCGCAGCCCACGCAGTCACCCAATAACGACCGGAAACCATGCCCGCCCCGAGCAGCGTAGCGCCGAGGCCAATGGCCAGACCCGTCAGGTCCGAATCGATACCGGCGATGCTGGCAACAGCCGCGAAGCCAGAGCCGGCAAAGAACACGGCAGATAGCATCAGGATCTCATGATTCACCCAGCGCAGAGCCGACAGCGCTTGAATTGTCATCAGAGTCGCGACAATCGAGTAGGCAACGTCCGCATCACCACCGCCGCCATACTCACTGAACGCCACCATCATGCCAGTGGGCTGAAGAACCTGGGCGAGCGCTAGAAACGGTTGCGCAACGGCTAGCGCGTTGCGCCGATGCAGAAGAGTGATCGCCGAGACAAACAGCGCCAACCCCGTACCCAGCGTGACCAGCACCCGAACTGCGGAGCCAAATTGATCCCACTGCAGCGCCACAAACGCTGCGATGCCAGCAACGATAAACAGGCCGCCAATCGTGCCGAAGACGCGCGCTGCCACGCCTGCGCCAGCGCTTTCCTGACGCACCAACAGCAGGCCGAGGTCGGCCGCATCCAGGTTGAAGCGGCGCGCCAGTTCCTGAATCCGCACGATCGCTTCGTCGCGAGTGGCCGGTTCATCGATAGCAGTGTCAGTCGATTCAGTCATTAAGCACCCACCCGACGAAGACCACGTTCCACTGAGAGAGCACGTGCTCCGTGTCTTTCGACCAATGCGTAACACCATCACGCGTCAGCCCGATGCCGCCGTGGCGTCGACGACCGAACAACTCGCCGATGATCCCGGGCCCGTCTTGATAACCGTCGGTCATCGCGTATCCGTCGGGCGCGATGCGCTCGCCCGACACGCGAATTGCAGACATCGAGACAACCTCGACAGGCCCCGCCAAAGGCAAACGCTTGTGCGTGATCTCAAGGCGCTTGGCCCGCAGCGTTACCGGATCGAGGCGATAGAGGCGTTGGGTAACATTGAGCTCAAGAGAGGGATAAGCGACGACACGCTCGTCTTCGACAACGTAGCGAACCCCTGCCATACCACTCACTTCGTTCCAGTCAGGCACGCTGACCAACAGCGCATGCTGCGGCATCGGCACACTGGAGCGCTGCCAACTCGCGTACGCGATGAAGCCCACCATCATGATAACGGGCAACGCGATGCCCAACCCGGTCAGCAATCGAGCGTAGCGATCAGTGGGAGGATGGATTGACGTCATGGCATTGGCTCCCCAGCGGCTCGGCCCGCGCTAGCGAAAAGAACGGCGACTGATCTGCTGCTGGTAATGACCGTAACTCAGTGCGGCCGACCAGGCCACCAGGCAAAGACCAACGAGCCCCTCGGAACCGGAGACGATCCGCAGAGCGCCGAATGGCACGATATCGCCGAAACCGACCGTCGTGTAGACAGAGGCCGAAAAGTAAACGGTATCCATAAAGCCCGAGGTCGGCGTCAACTCGCCAAACCCGGCAAGCGTCGCCAGCTCATAGGCGAAAGCGTAGAGCACGATCTGCAATAGATGCACGAGGAGCAATCCGAGCCAGAGAATCAGCAGCGATCGACGTAAACCTCGCTGCTTGTCGGCGAGGCTTTGCAGCCATTGCATGGCCTCGGCGTGCAGCAATACACAGACCAGGGCCATGAAGCCCGCAATTAGAATTCCCATAACGCTGCGTTCCCTGGCATTGAGGCCCCGTTTCCGAAGACTTCAGCTCCGCTGACGACACGATACTCCAACCCCTCAGAAGAGCCCCAGTTGCGTGTCGTCACCAATCACCTGATCGAAATCGAGATCGAGCGCAAGGAGCACCGGCTCGGCAACAGGACGGATCTGGCGCTCTATGTAGTGTTCACGATCCGGCTCGTGGCGAAGCGCGCTAACCGGCTCCGGTCCGGCAATGGTCATCACATAGCTGATGATCCGACCCGGCTTGCCGGCCATCTTACGCGCCGCGACTACGTGCGGCGGCCCGCCGCTTGCGTAGCTGTCGAGCGGCTTACGAAGGCCCTTGTGATACACGAGAAACTCATCGAGGTTGCCATCGCGCAGAGCGGCTATACGATCTCGCAAATAGTCTTCTACCTGCTCGCCGGCGAATAACTTTTCATACAGGCTACGCTGGGTATCGCGCGCCAGGGTTGTCCAGTCACGCCGTACCACCTCCATGCCAACGAACTCCACCTCACCGCCGCGCAATCCCACGTAGCGTTTTCTCGCGCCAATGGTGCCGCCGCGAACGGCTGGCAACACCAGTTGGCTGTAGAGCTTCTCGAATTCGAGCTCGAGCTGGCTTTCCACCTGCCAATGCTCGGCTATCCAGGCGGCCAGGTCCGTGTTGATCTGAAGGGCAAGCTCCTCAGCGCGCTTTTGCGCCGCATCGTCGCTGCTTGAATTGGATGCCACGAAGACGCTGTCAGTATCGCCGTACAACACGGCATGCCCGCGAGCCTCGAACCACTGCTGGGCCCATAGCAAAAGCCGCTTGCCCATGCCGGTAATAGCGTTGGCAATCGCTGGATTGGCAAAACGACAGGCCGAGGTGCCGAGTACGCCGTAGAACGAGTTCATCAAAATCTTGATCGCCTGACTCGCGACGGCGTCACCCCGCTGCTTGGCCATCTCGCGTTGCGGAAACAGATCATCAAGCAAACCGGGCAGAATCGCTGGACCCCGCGCGAAACGAGTCGTCTCCGAGATTTGCACCGCCGCTTTCTCAGGTTTTTGCATGGCCTGAGCGAACCCCAGCGGATCGATATTGAATGTGCGAATGATGCTGGGGTAGAGACTCTTGAAATCGAACACCCAGACACGAGGGTGATTGCCAACTACGGAATCCAGAACGTGACCACCGGCCTGGGGCAACGCTCGGCTGACTTCTCGCGTCAGTGTCGGCGCCGCGAGTCCACGTTGATGCAAGTGCATGAGGTAGAGAAAATCGAACGATGCGATACTCGCTGAAACCCGATCCGGCGTCATTCCGGTGAGTCGGGAGCGCGCCTGGGCAAGCTGAATCAACTGAAGCTTATCGAGAATATCGAGCACCAGCCGGGAGTCCGTGCGGGCGTAGAGCGCAAACGCCGGCAGATCATGTGCGTAGTTGTGCAGTATCTCGCCAAGCCTGTCGGTGACATCACCAGCAACCGCCTTGCCTTCGCCCAACACTTCTCTCGACACCGCATCGAGAGAGTAGCTCTCCATTTTCACGAAGGCCCCGCGTAGCAGATCTACTCCGTCAAGCACGAGTCGTCCTGTCAGGCTCGCCTGGGAACTGCCGAAATAGCCTTCGGCGGGGCGCAAGCGTAAGTCCCGCTCGTCCCGACCCAAATGAAAGGCGGCACCTTCGCGCAGCGCAACGCGCGCCAGCACGGTCAGGTCGAAGTCGATCACGTTCCAACCGGTCAGCACGTCCGGGTCCAGCTCGCGAACCCGCGCGCAGAAACGCTCGATAGCCTCGGCCTGGGTTCGACACGCGATCGCCCGTTCGGGCATCTCCCGGCCACTGCCGTCAACGATAAGGACTTCGTCTGCGCCCAACCCGTAGAGCGAAATCGCGAGCAGCTTGTCTGCCGCAGGATGGATTTCGATGTCAAAGGCCAGCACGCGCAGCGCCGTCTTGCAAACGGCAGGCTCAAGCCTGGGGTTATCAAAACAGCAATCAACGCCTTCCGTCTGCGCGCTGACTCCATCAATGCTGATGCTGCCGCGTAACTGCCTGTCCAACAGATAGGTCTGGGCAAAACGCACATCTGCTTCAAACGTCAGCAGGCCTGCTGCATGGAGCGAGTCGCGCAGAGCGGGCACATCAGGGGGGACGCCAACCTCGACCTGGCGCAGCGCTTCGCCAGCAAAGCTGCGCATAGGAGTCGACGTTGACGGGGCACCCAAACCAGAGGCGGCCTCGGCATCGGTGGCGCGGATGAAGAAGCGCGGCGTCTGACGAAAGTCTCGAACCAGGAAACTCTCGCCACCATCGAGCCGACCGAAAAGGTGCACAACCGGCACGCCTGCCGAAATGCGGTAGCTCGCCTGTAGGATAAATCCAGTCACACTCATAGCCGCATTGTCTCCCAGCTCAACACGAGCGCAATGGGCACGGCAGACATCCAGCCTTTCAAGCACATTGCCGTGATCAAAGCGGGCTACACTTGGACCACGCCTGAGCGCACTCTCTCGCTCAGCCAGAATACCGTCCAGAAGCCACAGGCCAACGTTTTGACCGAGAACACTCGCAACGACAGCAACGCCGTAGCCACTGCCACCGACGCCGGGCTGCGCCACCACAACTATCTGCTGGATCATCTGCGGCGCAGACTCGATCCAGACGAGGTTGAGCTGGCGAGCCTGTTCGGCGAGATGCTCTGGAGCAAAACACCGGCGAGCGAACTAGATGAGCGTGACGCGGCCAGCGACGCCGGTATGACCCGCAGTTGCTGGGCGACGTTCGCGAAGCGCACGAGCGACACCATCAACATCGACATCAGCAACCCGGAGACAGCCAGAGACGGGTGGGCGTCCCGACATACCCTGGCGATCATCGTTGTGCCCGATCGCCCGTTTGTTGTGGATTCCGTACTGATGGCGTTGTCCCACAACGATCTGGTGGTGCATCACTTTCTGAATGTTGTCTTTGCCACGGAGCGAGGCGAAAACGGCGAGTTAATCAGAGTCTCGCGCAATCGCGCCGACGGCGAACAGGAACTCGTCATGCTGGCCGAGATGGACCGCATCGACGTCAGCGAACATGGCGGGCTGCGTGGCCGTCTACAGGCCACGCTTGCTGACGTCTCCTGCGCTGTCGATGACTTTGCAGCCATGAAGCGCACGCTGGCTAGCTGTCGAGCCGAGCTGGTATCCGCCAGTAGCGGCGCCAGTGAGGACGATATCAATGAGGCGATCGAGTTCCTCGATTGGCTGGCCACCGACAATTTTACCTTTCTGGGTTATCGGGAATTCAGCTACGGCGACGGTGTGATCCGACAAACGGACGCACAGTCCCTCGGAGTATTGCGCAATCGTGCATCCGCCAGCCCTCGGCCTTTAGCGGAACAATCCGAAGGAACGCGCGCGTTTCTCCTGGAGCGCAGCCTCCTGTCGTTCTCGAAAGCCGGAACACGATCCAGGGTGCACCGCCCAGCCTACCCTGACTACATTGGCATCAAGACCTTTGACGCCAAAGGCAACGTTGTCGGTGAGCACGGCTTTTTCGGTCTGTTCACTTCGCCCGTGTATCGACAGAACCCGAGCCAGATTCCGCTGATAAGACGAAAGGTCGCGAATGTGTTGAATCGATCAACGCTGAACCCTAAAGGCTTTGACGGTAAGACGCTCGCCCAGGTCCTGATCACCTGGCCCCGGGACGAGTTGTTCCAGGCGAGCGAAGATACTCTCTTCGACCATGTCATCGGCGCCACTTACATTCAGGAACGCCGGCGCACCCAGGTCTTCACTCGTTTCGACCCGTACGGCCTGTTCGCGACGTGCCTCGTGTTCATGCCCCGGGAAGATTTCAATACCAGCATTCGAACGAGCCTGATCGAGGAGTTGCAACGACAATTCAACGCGATCGATATCGAACTCAACCCGACGTATTCGGAATCCATCCTGGTCCGATTGCAGTTCATCCTTCGCCTGCAACCAGGAACCACACGCGAGCTCGATATCAGTGAGCTACAGCGCGCCATCGTGGGCATCACTCGCGACTGGGTAAGCGAGCTGCGCCGCGCGGCCGAGTCGCTTTTCGATGAGCAACAGGGCCGCAACCTGGTGCGCTATTACGCAGCCAAACTCCCTGCGAGCTATCGCGAGCGCTACCAACCAAGCGAAGCCATCTACGACATTGCGGACATCGAACGGCTGAGCGAGACCCGTCTGATTTCCAGCCAGCTACATCAACACCCAGGTCACGAGCCGAATCAACTGTCGCTGAAGCTGTTTCAGTTGGGTGATCTCAGCCTGCTATCCGATGTTCTGCCAATCATCGAAAACCTGGGTTTCGACGTGCGCGCAGTTCAGCCATTCAGTTTTGAGCGCAGCGACGGCCGAGGTGTTGCGGTCCGGGATTTCGATCTGCTCGCGTCAAATCCTATCAGTGTGGACAGCGTTGGCGAGCGCTTGCAGGAAGCTCTCACCGCCATTTGGGCAGTGCAATGTGACAACGACCGATTCAATGCGTTGGTCGTATCCGCCGAGCTCACCTGGCGAGAAGCCGCCGTACTGCGCGCGTACTCCCGCTACATGAAGCAGATTCGATTTGGCTTCAGCCAGGCGTTCACCAGCGCAAGCCTGATCAATCAGCCAGTGGTTGCGCGTGCGCTGGCAGACTACTTCCACGCTCGTCTGTCGCCAGACGGCGGCGATGAGGAGCTGGCCGGTGCGACGGTTCTAGCCGCCCTCGATGGCGTTGCCCTGCTGAACGAAGATCGAGTGCTGCGGCGCATCTTCGAATTGATAGGCGCGACACTTCGCACCAACTTCTATCGCTTCGACGAGCACGGCGAACCGCGCGAGTTCCTGTCACTGAAGCTCGACGGCTCTGCGATTAGCGGCTTACCCAAACCCGTACCATTTGCCGAGATTTTCGTGAGCTCTCCCCGAGTAGAAGGCGTGCACCTACGTGGCGGCGCTGTCGCACGCGGTGGCCTGCGCTGGTCCGACCGGCTCGAAGACTATCGAACGGAAGTGCTGGGTCTCGTCAAAGCCCAGGTCGTCAAGAACGCCGTCATCGTGCCAACCGGTGCAAAGGGCGGCTTTGTCAGTCGCAGGCCGGGTGATGACCCGCGCACCGAAGGCCTGGCCTGTTACCGGCTGTTCATTCGCGGCCTTCTGGACGTTACCGACAACCTGTCCGGCGACGAGGTGCTGCCACCGGACAGCGTCCGCCGGCAGGATGGCGACGACCCCTACCTTGTCGTTGCCGCGGACAAAGGCACGGCAACGTTCTCCGACGAGGCGAACGCCATCGCCGCCGAGTACGGCTTCTGGCTGGGTGATGCATTTGCGTCCGGCGGTTCCAACGGTTATGACCACAAGCAAATGGGCATTACGGCGCGCGGCGCATGGGTGTCCGTACAGCGACACTTTGCCGAGCGTGATGTCGACGTCCAGAAAGACAACGTCAGCGTTGTCGGCATCGGCGATATGTCGGGCGACGTCTTTGGCAACGGCCTGCTGAGTTCACAATCTCTGCAGCTTGTTGCGGCGTTCAACCATCTGCATATCTTCATCGATCCAGATCCAAAGCCCGCGGAATCTTTTGCCGAGCGCCAACGCCTGTTCAACCTGCCAAGATCGAGCTGGGCCGACTATCAACGCTCCGTGTTGTCCGAGGGCGGCGACATCCTTGAGCGGTCGGCCAAAGAAATCACTCTGAGTCCGCAGGCGGTCGAACGCTTCGATCTAGGTAGCGCCACCTGGGCGCCAGATGCGTTGCTGCGTGAGTTGCTCAAAAGCGATGTGGATCTAATCTGGAACGGCGGCATCGGCACCTACGTGCGCGCAAGCGTGGAGACTGATACTGACGTCGGCGATCGCGCCAACGATTCGCTGCGCATTACGGCTGCACAGCTTCGCGCCCGGGCATTCGGCGAAGGCGGCAATCTCGGCATGACCCAGGCCGCGCGCATCGAGTTTTCGCTCCTTGGCGGTTCCGTGAATTCCGATTTCATCGACAACTCCGCCGGGGTCGACTGCTCGGACCACGAGGTCAATATCAAGATCGCACTGGCAGCACCCGTCGCTGACGGCTCGTTGTCCCAGGACGATCGCAACGCGCTGCTCGAATCCATGACCGACGATGTCGCCGAACGGGTGCTCGCGAACAACCGCGCCCAGGTTCGGAGCATTTCGCTGGCACAGCGCCATAGCAAAACTCGCGGCGCGGAGTATCTGCAGTTGATTCGTCAGCTAGAACAGCGCGCTGCTCTCGATCGCGATCTCGAGGGTCTCGCGAGCGACGATATTTTGCTCGCGCGCGTCAGCAGTTGGCCCGAGGATGCGAGTGAAGAGCCGGTGCTGCTTACCCGCCCGGAACTCGCCGTCCTGCAGGCGTACACGAAGGCGTTCATCAAGTCTGAGCTGAACCAGGTAGATCTGACGACAGAACCGGACATGTCCGCCGTGCTGTATCGGCCATTCCCGGACGCCATGCTGAAACCGCATCGCAGCCGGATCACCCAGCATCGCCTGTCCCGCGAGATCATCGCCACCCAGTGGGCGAACGAGATCGTCAGCATCGGCGGTCTGTCGCTGGTCAGTCACATATCTGAGTTCGCGGGCGCGTCGGTGGCCGACATCGTTCGCGCCTACGCCTCGACGATGACGACGTTTGGCTTGCACGAGCTACTGGCCGACATTCAACAATCCCAGGTTTCGGAGGAACTGCGCCTGGCAATGCAACTGGATACTATCCAGCTCATTCGCCGAGCCGTTCGCTGGCTCGTTCGCTTTCGTGCGGGGGTGTTATCGCCAACCGGCATCTCCACCGAGTTTTCGGCGATGGTCGAACGCGTTCGAGACCGAAGGGCGAGCCTCGTCGGCACCGAACGCCCCTGGAAGCAGGGCGTGAAATCCCTCGTCAACCAGGGCGCTCCGACAACGCTCGCGGAACGTCTATCCGGCCTTGCCAGCGAAGCCGTCGCCCTGCCGTTGCAGCACGCGGCCGGACGGGCAGGGTGCGATTCTTCTGTAGTGTTGCCGCTTTTCGAAGAACTGGGGCGAAAGCTCAAACTGGGTTGGCTGACCGACGAGCTCGCACGCTTCGACGCGGCCAACCACTGGCAGGCGATGGAGCGAGACCTGCTGACTGATGACGTTGTCACCATTCTTAGTGAGCTTGCGGCGAACGCTGCGAACTCTGAGGGAGCCGATGCCAACGCCTGGCTGAAGAAGCACAAGGGGATTACCAGGCGCTGGCTCAACGTTGTGGACAGCGCTCGCGTCGAGTCATCCACTCACTTCTCTCAGCTATCGCTTGTGTGCAGAAAACTAACCGACTTAAGCGCGCCGCTGCGCGACCCTAGTCAGTGAAGCGCTCGCCGGCGCGCTCGAGCGCCGCGCGGACATCATCGAGACGCACCGGCTTGGCGATAAAATCGTTCATCCCGGCAGACAGGCACGCCGATCGATCTTCGGCAAGCGCGTTAGCCGTCATGGCAATGATATGAGGCTGCGCATTAAACTCTGCGCGCACTCGGCGAGTCACCTCGATACCGTCCAGCCGTGGCATCTGTACATCCATAAACACAAGCCGATAGGTTTGCGCGTGCAAACGCTCAATCGCCTGCATGCCATCCGCGGCGATATCCACCTCGTAGCCGAGCTTTTCGAGCATCTTGCGGGCAACTTTCTGGTTCACCGCGTTGTCTTCAGCCACCAACACTCGTTGCGCTTGTCGATCGTGACTCGCCGATGCTGACTCAGCGGCCTTTTGGTTGCCCTTGTCCCCGCCTTCCACGACTTCCAGCAACGTCTGGTACAGATCCCGCGAACGGATCGGTTTGCGCAGCACGCCGGAGAACTGACTCCAGTCGATGCCCACCCGATCCAGCGACGTCAGCAATACCGCCGGGGGCACTGCCTCGTTACTAGCGATCATCGCCTTCAGCATGTCCACGCCGTCCATGTCGGGCATGGACATGTCTGAGACGATCAGATCGAACGGCTTGCTCGCGAGTAGATCCTGCGCTTTGTCAGGCGTGTCAACGATCTCGGCGACCATGCCCGCCTCCGTGAGCATGCCCAGCAACACCCGACGATTCGTTTCATTGTCATCTACCGCCAGCACGCGAAGCTTGTCGAGCGGCGCGAGATTCAGATCTGTGGTGCCCGGTTTGCTTGGCAGACGAACACTGAAGCGGAAACTGGAACCAACGCCCAGTGTTGACGTTACGCTAATGGCACCGCCCATACGCTCGACCAGGCTGCGGCATATCGACAGGCCGAGGCCGGTACCGCCGTAACGGCGAGTCGTGGAAGCATCCGCCTGGGTGAACGGATCGAAAAGGTGCTCTATCTGATTCGGTTTCAAACCGATGCCGTCATCCGTCACGTTAAACCAGAGCACATCGTGCGCGGTGGGGTCTTGCTCGACGCGCACAACCACGTCGCCGTCGTGCGTGAACTTGACCGCATTGGACAGCAAATTGATCAGTATCTGCCTGAGTCGCTGGCTATCGCCGCGCACCGTCAGCGGCCCGGCGGGCACGTAGTCGAATATGAGCTCCAGGCCTTTGTTGCACGCCTGCATCGCGACCACGTCCATAGCTTCGACGACACAGTCCTCAATGTCGAACGGGTGCTCATCCAGCTCTAGCTGGCCTGCGTCAATTTTCGAAAAGTCGAGAATCTCGTTAATAATAGCCAGTAGCGACTCGCCGCTGGCCCTGATCGTATTGCAGAACGCTTGCTGCTCAGCGTTGAGCGAAGTGTCCGCCAGCAACGACGCCATACCAATAACCCCGTTCATTGGCGTGCGAATCTCGTGGCTCATATTGGCAAGGAACTGGCTACGCGTCGTCGCGGCGGCCTCTGCCAGGTCGCGGGCGTCTTCCGCCACTCGTTTCTCAATCTGCAACTGAGCCCGCGCTCGCGATAACTGCCGAACGCTGTCTTCGATCAGGCGCTCTCGCTCGATACGATCGGATACGTGGCGTTCGACGATGTACCAGGACTGGGTCTGGGCGTCGAACTCTGTCTGGCACTCCACCATCACCTCAGCGCCGTCTTTGTCGAGAACCGCAAGCACGTAGGGCTCGATACTCTCGCCATTGAGAATTCGCCCCGCCATCTCGTCGCTGATCGCGCGACCGGACTCCGCAATAAACTGCCCGATGGCCTCGCCGCGCGCCTCGTCAACACCAACGCCGTACAGTTCCGAGGCGGCCTGATTTAGCCAGACCAGGTTGCCGGCGTGGTCGGCGACGATAAAGTAGTCGTGTGTCAGATCGCACAGCCGCTGCAGCCGCCAATAACGCTCGGTGAGAGTCTGATCAAGCAACGCATCCCGACCGGTCACGTAGGCGAGTTTCCCGTCGCGCCCGCATCGGGCCCTGAAGTCGCAATGCCGATAGTGATCTCCAGCAAGCTTGAGTCGGCCAGCCCAGCGGCCATAGCCCTGATCGCTGAGCAGCGACAATGCTGCCTCAACCCCGTCGAGATCCTCGGGATGTATAAGGCCGGAATAGTGCCGCGATAGAACATGCTCAGCCTGCCAGCCACTAAGCGCGAAGACCGCATCGTCCGCATCGATGATCAAACCCGTCTCGAGATCCAGAATGAGAAAAAACTCGTTATCGGAATGCAGGGTTATATCGGGCGAGAAACTGTCCATTTCTCAGTATAGGCAGCATTTTGAGGCCGCCCGGGCGACACCACATTCGCTCGCTTTGGCTAGCGCAGGCATCACTACAGGTCTCAATACCCTCCCGGGTTGACGCGCTCAACACGCCATTTGAGTAATGCTGCCCACAGTCTTGGCGTAAGCTAGGAGGCTATGTTCTCGCCGGTCTAACATGACCGTCGATACACAGGCCCATTTCATATCAAACCGCTTGCAAGAACCGACGAGGGAGCACCATGCGCATATCGACACTGCTGAACTACGCCACCGATTTCAAAGACGCCGTCATTGAGGTTCAGGCCCTCGAGAAAGCCGGCCTCGACGTCGCCTGGGTTCCCGAGGCGTATTCATTCGACGCACCAAGTGCTATGGGTTACCTCGCCGCCAAGACAGAGCGCGTGACCATCGCGTCCGGCATCCTGCCTGTCTATTCGCGAACACCTTCGCTGCTGGCGATGACTGCTGCCGGCATCGACTACCTCTCCGATGGCCGCTGCATGCTGGGCCTCGGCGCCTCCGGCCCGCAGGTGATCGAAGGCTTCCACGGCGTGAAATACGAAGCGCCCGTGAGCCGGCTGCGCGAGATCGTCTCCATCTGCCGTCAGGTATGGAAACGCGAAGGCCCCCTCAAGCACGACGGCAAGTACTACCAGATGCCGTTGGGTCAAGAGCACGGCACCGGGCTGGGCAAGGCACTGAAGCTCATCAATCACCCGGTGCGTAACGACATTCCGATCGCGATTGCCTCGCTCGGCAAGAAGAGCGTCGAGATGACCGCCGAGATCGCGGACGCTTGGCTGCCTGCGTTCCTCACGGCTGAAGGCGTTCAAGCCGTTTGGGGAGATTCCTTAAAAGCTGGTCTGGCCAAGCGCGATCCGGATCGCGCGCCGCTCGAGGTATTTGCCGGCGGCGCGGTTGCGATCGGTTCTGGCCTGGAAGCCATGCGTGATATGGCGCGGCCGCAGATCGCTCTGTACGTCGGCGGCATGGGCGCCCGCCAGAAGAACTTCTACAACGACATCTTCCGCCTGTCCGGCTACCCGGACGAGGCCAAGCAAATCCAGGATCTATATCTGTCCGGCGAGAAGAAAGCTGCGGAAGAGGCCATCCCCGATGACTACCTCGCCAAGGCATCGCTCATTGGCGATGCGGGGTTTGTGCGCGAACGCATACAGGCATTGAGGGAAGCCGGTGTTAACGCGCTGAACGTGAGCTTTGCGTCGAGGGACCGGGACGAGCGCGTGCGCTATTGCGACGAGCTACGCAACATCGTCGACGCCGCCTGATTCCGCTTACAGAAGCAGTAGCAGGCGCGGTGAAGACGGGCCCGAAGTATCGAGGCGAGGTGGGCAGGACACATGAGCAATATCGAGTTTTCCGAGGACGAGAAAGCGGTTCTCGTCGGCAAGATAAAACTCTACTTTAAAGACGAGCTAGATCAGGACATCGGCCAGTTCCCGGCCCAGTTCCTGCTCGACTTCTTCAGCGAGGAGATTGGGCCCTACTTCTACAACCGTGGCGTCTACGACGCCGCGGCGATACTCAGCGATCGCATGGACTCCGTTACCGAATCCCTGTTCGAGCTGGAGAAGCCCACCGAGTTCGCACGCTGAGCGCCTGGTGAACAGCGATGCGCCCGACACTGGCGGCTCACTGACTAAAGGGCTGTACGCCAAAGCACCCGCCCTTGCCTTTGCGCCGTTTCGACGCTACTGGCTGGGTTCCGCCGCATCCGTCGGCGCTACCCAGTTCATCAACGTCGGTCAGGCCTGGCTCATGTGGGAGCTGACCGAATCACCGCTCTTTCTCGGTTATCTGGGCCTCGCGGCATCTCTGCCCAACATCGCGCTAACCCTGTTCGGCGGCGTTATTGCAGACCGCTTCAACAAGAAGCGCATCCTCATCATCACATCACTTCTGGCGACCCTTCTGATGACACTGCTGGCCACATTGGACGGCACCGGAGCAATCACCCCGCTTTTGCTACTGCTGATCACGGGTTCGTTCTCAGCTCTGACTGGGCTTGAGTGGCCAACGCGCAGCGCCTTCTACCCCCTGCTTGTGCCCAGACCCGCCTTCATGAGCGCCGTGGCGCTCAACTCATTCACCTGGCAGGCCACTCGCACCATCATGCCGTTGGCAGCAGGCGCGGTCATCACGCAGTTCGGCACGTGGCTGATCTTTGCCCTGGCGACCGTGGGTTTCGGCGCCATGGCTGCCGTCATGCTGAGCCTGCATGTCACTGAGGCCCTTCGCACCGATCACGACCACCCCATCAAAGCGCTCGCCAACGGGCTGGGTTTCATAATTCGCACGCCTCTGTTCCGCTACCTCATGCTGCTGATCTTCTCAGGCATGTTCTTCGTCAACTCGTTCACCCAGATGCTGCCCTACTTCGTGACGCTTATGGGCCGAGCCGAGAGCGATTTCGGCCTGCTTGTCACCGCTGGCGGCATCGGCTCAGTGCTGGGAGCGCTATTGATCGGACTGGCGCAGCAACACAGGCACCTGGGCCTGATCATGCTCGCGAGTGCGGCGGGGGCTGCCATTGCTCTGTTCGGGTTCGGCGCTGCGGCCCTTAGCCAAATGTTCTGGCTCACCTTTGTAATATCGGTAATTATTGCGATTCTGATTCAGGTGTTCATGATCTCTACGCTCTCCGTGATGCAGCTTGAAGTGCCCGACGAGCTTCGCGGTCGCGTCATGGGCTTCTTCACCATGTGCTACTCGCTCGTGCCATTGGGTGGGCTTATGCTGGGTTTGATCGCCGAATGGAGCAGCGGTGTGCTGGCGATCAGCCTATCCGCGAGCGTCTTCCTCATTATTCTGGCCGGGCTGGCTCTGCTCGACCCGACCATCAGAACCATCGACGGCGTCAGGCTGGCCCCGCCAAACTAGCGCATTGCTATACCTTGTATCTCTAGGTACAGTCCAAACCTAGATTCACTAGGTATAGGCTCTAGTCCCAATGCAGCCCAATAAATCTGATTACTCGAAGGATCTGGTAGCAGCGTCCGCCACCCCGCTCATCCTCTCCGTCCTGCGCAACGCCGACAGCTATGGCTACGACATCATCGCCAGGGTCGCGATGCTATCGGGCGGCAAACTACAGTGGGCCGAGGGCATGCTCTACCCCTTGCTGCACCGCCTGGAGCAGCGGGAGCTGGTCTCCTCCTACTGGGGCGCATCGGAGTCAGGCCGACGCCGCAAGTACTACCAGATCACTCCTCTTGGCGAGCAAACGCTCCAGACCCAGCGCAATCAGTGGCGGGAAATCAGTGATTTTCTCTCCCGCGCCGGCCAGTCCCTATGAGTTCGATTCCACCTGGAGTCATCGAGCTGATCGAGCGATACGCCCGCATCGCGAGTAACAGCGATGTCGATATTGCCGACGAGCTAGCCGACCACCTGTCGTGTGAAATCAGCGCCGCTATCAGCGCTGGAGAGGATCCTATAAAAGCATTTCTGACAGTAAGTGCTCACTTTGGGCATCCCGCAGACATCGCCGAGGCCTTCGCCCAGCAACAAGCGACGCAAAACAAATCGATAAGGAACCAACCAATGAGTCTCAATCAACGCACGTACATCATGCTCGGCCACTCCCTGGTGTGGGCTGCCGTCATCCTCGCAACCTCAGCCATCGTCGCCGACAGCGCCGTAGGTAAGCAGGTGATGTTTATACTCCTGGCCGGCTGGTTAGCAACCTTCTTACCGTTGCAGGCGACAATCGGTGGCGGCCGCGCGGCGGCCTGCGCCGAGTGGGCGTGGATGAAGCGCACGGCGCGTCGAGTCATACCCTCGAACAAGGGCAGCTAGTTCGAGCTAGCGCACACAGCCCGCGGGCCGCACAATGAGTGCCCAATTTGAAAGCCGAGGCGCAGCAATGCTGCGCAGCCGTGACCAATTCGCACCCGCACAAATTGCCGCCCAGCCCGCTGTCCACAGAACCCCGGCTTTACTACGGCTACTACCTGATCGCCGCGGCGTTCATCGCCCAGTTCATATCCCTGGGTGTCGTGAGCTATGTCCTGGGGCCGTTCATGCTGCCGATGACCGAAGAGCTGGGCTGGTCTCGCACCGCCTTCTCTGTACCGCGAACCATCGGGCAGGTCATGATGGCGTTCATCGGACTCTTCATCGGGATCTATCTGGACCGATACGGCGGCCGGCGGATCATGTTGCTGGGCAGCGCGCTGCTCTGTTCCGCCTTGTTTTGGCTTTCCGCGGTAGAAACCCTGTGGGGCTGGTATCTGGGATTCGGCGTGGTCGCGATGATGGGGGCTGCGATGCTGGGCCCGCTGGTCGTCAACGTAACGCTCGCGAAGTGGTTCGTTGCCCGCCGCGGCCAGTCCGTCGCCTGGGCCGCAATGGGTGTCTCATTCGCCGGCATCGTGATTCCTGCGACGCTAACCGCATCGATTGAGACCTGGGGCTGGCGCCCCACCTGGCAATTTCTGTCCGTCGGTTGCCTGCTGGTGCTACTGCCCGCCGCGCTCAGCATGCGCCGAACCCCCGAAGACTTCGGCTGGAACCCCGACGGGCGTCAGGATAGTGACGACAACAGCGCCGCCGCAGCCAGAGAAGCCAGCGACTTCGCCGGCTCCCTGGATAGGTCACGCGCTATTCGGACCCCAGCGTTTGCGATGCTCGCCATCGCCTTTGGGCTCTACACCTCAACCATCGGCGTGGTGTTGCTGCACGCCATTCCATACCTGCAGGACTCCGGCTTTGATCCGGCGACCAGCGCGCTGATGATCAGCATCGCCTCCATTCCCGCGCTGATCTCAAAGCCTATCTGGGGCTATTTCATCGACAACCGACCGCCTCGACCGCTGGCAGCGGCCAGTTCGATCCTGACGGGCCTGGCGACCCTGGGCATTCTCTGGGCTGTGCAACATGACAGCCACGGATTGCTCATCGCCTCCTTCGTCTGCCTCGGCCTCGGCTGGGGTGGCATGATCCCGTTGCAGGAGGTGATCTGGGGGCTCTTCTTCGGTCGTCGTTACCTTGGCGCCGTGCGCGGGGCCGCGATGCCACTGGCGCTGACCCTGTCAGCGCCGGCGCCGTTACTCGCTGCGATGGTGGTCGACACCTCGGGCAGTTACGACAACGTCTGGCTCGCGGTCGCCGCCGCTAACTTCCTCGCGGCCGTGCTGATGGCCACTGCTCCGCCGCCGATCAAGCCCGAGCATTTGCCAACGTAATCGCTAAACTACCCACCGGCCTATTGGGGAGGGCAACATGTCAGCCATTTTGGATCGTCTCAGCCAAACGAAGGTGATTGTCCTCAGCTTCATCGCGACGCTGTTCATCGGCTTTGGCTTCGGAGTCTTCGGCGATCAGGTTGGCGGCGTCCTGCTCGACGAACTCATGTCCGCAGATGCGGCGCGAACCTTGATCGCGGGGATGAGCGAGGCGCAACGCAACGCCCACTTCTGGGTAACGGTCCTGCTCGATTCGGCCTACCCGGTCACGTACGGCGCGTTCGCCATCGGGTTGCTCGCTCGGCTCGGACAGAACTGGCGACGTTGGACAATCGCGCCCGCAATCGCGGCTGTTGTCGCCGACTTCCTTGAAAACACCGTGCAGGCTCTGGCACTGATCGGCAGCGAAACGCTGCTGCAGACCAAGGATGTTCTGACGCCGATCAAGTTCTACGGTCTGATGATCAGTCTGGCGCTAATCATCGGTCTGGGGGTTTGGCGGTGGCTCGAGCGGCTCAAGGCCAACTCGAGCGCCGACACTGCCGGCAGCGACTAACCCTCGGTCACTGCTATCGTTGCGAAGCGGACGGGGAGATGCTCATCGTTCGCCGTCAGGAAGACGATCTCACTACTGTCTGCCATGTCTTCAAGACCGAAGATCATCAGGTGTTTGCCGCCGCGCTCGAACGCAACCGACTCCCCTGCGGGCACCTCGACCTCATCAATGCGACGCATGCGCATCATCTCGCCATCGTGGATCATCGTATGCAGCTCTATTGAGCCCAGGGTTTCAGCCTCAGCGCCAATCAGAACCACGTCACTCGTGCCCACATTACGCACCGTGACATAGCCAGCCGTCTTGTCCGCACCCGGTAGCGGCGAGCGAAGCACTGCATCTTCAAACACCAGATGCAGCGTCGCGGTCTTCACCGTTTGGATGCCGTCGGCCGCGTCGGCTTGAGCTGGAACACTGCTGCCTGACTCACTGCTTTCACCAGCAGGCGCGCCGTTTTCTTCAGCAGGTGCGCCGCTGCAGCCAGCGATGAATAAGGCGATCGCAAGCGCGCACACACCGCGCGCCTGGAGGGACAGCAGGACCGAACCTGATCTGATTGCGAGCACTGACTTCTCTCCAATGCCTTGCTACTGTTTCGGCCGCTACTGTAGCGCCGCCGGGCCGCTATCTCCATCAGAGAATGTCGCAGGCGCTACTGGTCTCGACACGACACAGGAAGAAGAGATGAAGGCTTGAGTAGAACCCCCGAACCTCCCGCGGCGGTGGCTGCCGCATTCGCTGACATCCCCTGTCCGATACGACAGAGCATGCTCTCCGTGCGCGAACGAATTCTTGAGCTCGCTCAGTCGAGATCCGACATCGGCCCGCTTACCGAGACGCTGAAGTGGGGCGAGCCGTCGTACCTGCCGAAGACCGCTCGCATTGGCACCACCGTGCGCCTGGGCTACTCAAGCAAACGTCCGAATCAATGGGGCGTTTTCGTGTCCTGCCAGACGACGCTGGTTGATGCCTACCGCGGGCTGTTTGCAGACGAGCTTCGCTTCGATGGCAACCGCGGCATCATCTTTGGGGCGGACGAAGAACCGCCGCTGAACACTTTGGACACGTGTATCGAGATGGCGCTGACGTATCACCTGAGCAAACGCAAGGCGCGCTGACAGCGGTAACACGCTGACAGCTCATGTCTTGCTTCCTCGCGATCATGTCAGTCATCCAGCAAGGAACGCTCGACCCGGGCAATGCCCCAACTAATGATCAGCCAGGCCACACCGAGGCCAAGCCCAAGCAACGCAATTCCGGCGAGCAAACCACCCGCAGCGGTATACCCGAGCCACCGCATAACCAACCCGGCGAGCAACGCAGAGCCCAGAACAATCGAGATGAGGCGAACGCGGTTCGTCATCAGGACGCAGACAGTGCGTTCAACAGCGCGATGTTGCCAACGGACGCTGCGAGCCTGTGTTGCATCAACGCCTGGTAGTCATCGCTGCGATACCAGGCCATCGCATCGTCTTCGGAGGGAAACGAAATCAACACCGTTCGCGTTATCGGCCATTCACCCTCAAGCACCGTCGGCGATTCTTCAACGCACAGCAACGCGCCATTGAAGCGCAGGAAGATATCGATAAACCCCGCCTCGTATTGCTGATATCGGGCGCGATCATGAATCGCAAGCGTGGCAACCAGATAAACCATTTGAGTCACTCGAGAGCTGAACAGACTCCATGGTCGCGCAGTCGGCGCAGTTGGGCCAGCCCGCTGTTGTGGCTACTCGCGCAGCGCGTCGGCCCGATCATTGCCGTCATCACCAGGTGGCCACGCATCGAACCGGGGCCCCTCAGTGGCCAGGCAAGTGAGTGAGTCCGCGGCGAATATGTGCTGAACAGGAATATCCTGTAAAAATCCATCGGGGTCATCGAGCAACCCGAGAGGAATACCGACGAGCGGGTCCCAGTCTTCAACGAGAGGCAGCGGTGAGCCGCACTGACTGCAGAAAAATCGGGTCACTCGAGCGCTCGCGGCGAATCGAGAGATTGATGCTTCGCCAGAAGCGAATCGAAAGCCTGATCGAGGAGCAACCACAATCGAGCCGAACGCAGCACCGTACGCGCGGCGGCACTCGGAACAGTGGCAGTGGGACAACAGGGAGGCAGGTTCAACACAACTGAACGAGACCTCCCCGCAGCTGCAACGCCCGGTTAGTCGGAGCGTTGCACCAGCAGGTTCCGGTTCGTTGTGCTGATCGTTGATCGCCATGAGCCAAGGCTAAGGCAAAACGCCCGAGCGTGGCTGCACGCAGCTCATGTT
>CAYGQC010000013.1:42570-43721 GCA_964351875.1 uncultured Pseudomonadales bacterium | reverse complement strand
CGCAGACAAAGTCGCTCAGCTACCACCATTCTCCTATTTCCCAAAATTCCCCGAATCTCCTGAAACTGAGCAGACGCTCGCGCTCGAATCAGCATCCAAACGTAGCACCTGACGACAACAAGGTGCCGGATTCGACGCGTCGAGGCAAACCTGCGCTAGGCCTGGCGCTGGGCAAGATCCAGCCAGGTCTGTACAACCGTATCCGGATTCAGCGAGATGCTTTCAATCTTCTGCTCAAGAAGCCAGGCAGCGAGGTCTTCGTAGTCCGATGCGCCCTGGCCGCAGATACCGATGTATTTGCCTTTAGCGCGACAGGCTTGTATCGCCCGCTCCATCAACATCTTCACGGCCTCGTTGCGCTCGTCGAAGCGATCGGCGATAAGCCCGGAGTCGCGGTCGAGCCCTAGCGTAAGCTGCGTAAGATCGTTTGAGCCGATGGAAAAACCATCGAAATACTCAAGGAACTGATCGGCCAGTAGCGCGTTTGACGGCAACTCACACATCATCACCACCATCAGGCCGTTCTCGCCGCTTTTCAGGCCATTCTCAGCCAGCAGATCGATCACCTTCGCGGCTTCATCGATGGTGCGAACAAAAGGCACCATGATGCGCACATTGGTCAGACCCATCTCGTTGCGGACGATACGCAAGGCCTCACACTCCATCTCGAAGCAGGCGCGGAAGTCTTCCGAGATGTAGCGCGAAGCGCCTCGGAAACCCAACATCGGATTTTCTTCCTCGGGCTCGTACAACCGGCCCGCCACCAGGTTTGCGTATTCGTTCGATTTGAAGTCCGACAGCCGCACGATCACTGGCTCCGGTGCAAACGCCGCGGCAATTGTTGAGATTCCTTCCACCAAGCGCTGGACGAAGAAGTTGCGCGGCGTTCCGTAGGCGGCAACAACTGGTCCAATTCGATTCTTGAGATCATCGGGAAGCGTATCGAATTCCAAAAGCGCCTTCGGATGAATGCCGATCATTCTGTTGATGATGAACTCGAGGCGAGCAAGACCCACTCCGCGATGCGGTAGATTGGCAAACGCAAACGCTCGATCAGGGTTGCCCACATTCATCATGATCTTGACGTCGATCTGGGGCATGGCATCCAGGCGAATCTCTTTGCGCTCGAATGGCAGCAGCCCCTCGTAGAC
>CAYGQC010000013.1:34963-42560 GCA_964351875.1 uncultured Pseudomonadales bacterium | reverse complement strand
GCCTCGCCTTCCGCGCAGGAGACCGTCACATCGACGCCGTCCGCCACGTTCGCGGTGGCATCGCCACGGCCAACCACGGCAGGCACACCAAGTTCGCGGGCGATGATCGCCGCGTGACACGTGCGACCACCTCGATTCGTGACGATGGCTGATGCTCGCTTCATGACCGGTTCCCAATCCGGGTCTGTCATGTCGGTAACCAGCACGTCGCCAGGTTCCAAAGCTGACATTTGAGAGATGTCCGAGATGATGCGGGCGCGGCCGGAGCCGATACGCTGGCCGATACTTCTGCCAGTAGAGAGGACGTTGCTCTTCTGCTTCAGCTCGAAGCGCTCCATCATCTGGCCGTCGTTACTCTTGACTGTCTCTGGTCGGGCTTGAACGATATACAACCGACCGTCGCCGCCATCCTTGGCCCACTCGATATCCATTGGCCGGTCGTAGTGAGTTTCGATCGCGAGTGCGATGCGACCGAGTTCCAGAACGTCGTCATCGCTGAGACTGAAACGCTGCTGGTCTTGCGTCGGTACATCCTCCGTAACGACGTAACCCTGCTCACTGGGGTTGTCCGAATACGACATGCGCAGGTGTTTACTGCCCAGATTACGGCGCAGCACCGCCTTGCGGCCCGCAGCCAGCGCGGGCTTGTAGATATAGAACTCATCCGGATTGACCGCGCCCTGCACCACAAGCTCGCCCAGGCCGTAGCTCGCCGTGACGAAAACCACATCGCGAAAACCGCTTTCGGTGTCGAGGGTAAACATCACGCCGCTCGCGCCGATATCGCTGCGCACCATCTTCTGAACGCCGGCCGAGAGCGCCACGCGTTCATCAGCAAAGCCCTGATGCGCGCGATAAGCGATGGCCCGGTCGTTAAACAGAGAAGCGAAGACTTCTTTGATTCGCAGCATCACTTCATTGAGGCCGCGAACATTCAGGAACGTCTCCTGCTGGCCTGCAAAGGACGCCTCCGGCAGGTCCTCGGCCGTGGCTGACGAGCGCACCGCGACAGAGAAGCCCGCATCGTATTCCGCTTCCATCTCCGCAAAAGAGGCAGCAATCGCCTGTTCGAGCGCTGCGGGCAACGGCGCATCGATCACCCACTGACGGATTTCTTTGCCAGCAACGGCCAGGGCTTCCACGTCTTCGACATCCACCTGCTCGAGGCGGCTGCGAATTCGAGCTTCAAGGTTGTCCTTCGCGAGAAATTCCCAGAACGCATCGGCCGTTGTGGCAAAGCCGCCGGGAACGCGCACATCAGCGGCCGCCAGGTGACGGATCATCTCGCCGAGCGATGCGTTCTTGCCGCCAACCTGGTCGAGATCAGCCATGCTGACGCTCGACAGCGCCACCGTATACGTCGTCATATTCCTGTCCCTGAAACCGCGAAACGTGTGCTCTCCGGCATCTGCCGGAAAACCGACATTCTAGCCGACCCGAGCGCGCCGACCTACTGAGCTGCCTGGTGGATGCGCGCCGGTTGGCACATATAGGCGGGCACGGATCACACGCGCCGCTGAGTTACCATGAGCAGCACGTAGGTGAGAAGCCCAAGAGGGAGCAGGATTGTTGAACCGCACGGTATTCTTTGTGTCCGATCGCACCGGCATTACTGTAGAAGCGCTCGGCGAGAGCCTGTTGACTCAATTTCCGGAGTTCGATTTCAACCGGCACGCAATTCCGTTTGTGAGCACGCCGGCAGCCGCCGAAATTGCCGCCGACCGGATTCGAGTTGCGGGACGTCAAGACGGGCTACCGGCCCTGGTTTTCAGCACGCTGACCGACGAGGCAAGCCAGAGCATCATCGCCGAAAGCAGCGAGTTCGTTTTCGACCTGTTCGGCACCTTCATCGGGCCCTTGGAGCAGGCGCTCGGCGCAGCCTCCAGCCACACCGCTGGGCGCATGCATGGCATGAAGGACCAAGCCACCTACGAAAAACGCATGCGCGCCCTGAACTTCACCCTGAACCACGATGACGGGCTAAGTCCGGCCACCTTTCACGAAGCCGATGTGATTCTGGTTGGCGTCTCGCGCTGCGGTAAGACACCCACCTGCGTCTACCTGGGCATGCACTACTCGATCAAGGCCGCAAACTATCCACTGACCGAGGACGATCTCGATCACCCCAGATTGCCAGAGTTTTTCCGCGCCAATCGCGCTAAAACCTACGGCCTGACCATCGCGCCTGAGCAACTGAGCAGAATTCGGCGCGAGCGTCGCGCGGAAGGGCGCTACAGCACGCTTTCCCAGTGCCGGGCGGAAGTAGCCAGCGCCGAGGCGATGTTCCACAACGAAAACCTTAAGTTTCTCGATACGTCAAACGTGTCCATCGAGGAGATCTCAGCAACCATCGTGCGTGACCTGGGTCTTCACTAAGGGGAATCTGATGTGTCGATGCCTGCTGCTCGCAGCCTTGTTTTCGGCGGCACTCAGCCAGGCCGAAGCGCGTGTCGTCGCTTTCGGTGATGTACACGGCGCGTACGATGGGCTGAGTGCTCTTCTACAAGCCAACTCAATCATCGACTCGCAAGGCCAATGGATTGCCGGTGACGCCACGCTGATATCGCTGGGCGACCTGGTTGATCGGGGTCCGGGGTCGAGAGCGGTGATGGACCTCTTGATGCGACTGCAGGTCGAGGCGAGTGTAGCGGGTGGCGAAGTCGTCGTATTGCTCGGTAACCACGAAGCGATGAACCTCACTGGCAACCTGCGCGACGTATCACAGGAAGAGTTCGCAGCCTTTGCAGATGACGCCCTGCCTGAAGGCAGCGTTGCGGATCCAGCAAAACCAACCGGCTATGCACAACTAAGACACGCGCTAAGTCCACAGGGTCTCTACGGCTCGTGGCTCTTGCAACAACCAGTGATCGTGGTTCGGGGTGATACCGCCTTCGTACACGGCGGTCTGGCGGACGCCATCAGCCGAGCTGAGCTGGCGAAGACAAACGCGGATGCTATCCGCGCTATCGAGCAGGCCGCGGCAACTGGCGGTGAGCTGGCACCAGAGCCAGAGCCAGCCTCCGCGCTCCTGGGTCCAATTGGACCGCTGTGGTACCGCGGTAGCGCAGCGTGCCACGAGCTACTGGAGTCCGAGCGGTTGCATAGAGCGCTGAGGGCGCTGAACGTATCGAGGCTGGTTATTGGCCACACGCCAACACCGTCCGGCCAACCCGAAAGTCGATTTAACGGCGCTGTAATCGCGATGGACACTGGCATGCTAACGAAGGTTTACGGCGGTCAACCCTATTTGCTCGAGATCAGCAGCGGGGTCGTCTCCGTTAGAAATGTCGACGGTGACGAAGTCGCGATCCGAGCGCGAAGCGCCGTGCGCCTTGCCAGCGACGTCCGGGAGCGGGAAATCGCTGATGCTCTCACGCAAGAGTGGGCTGACACACCGCCGAACCTAGACGCCGACAATCGCGCGGACGTTAACGTGGGCGAACGTCTGTTGACCGCCGAGTTCATCCCCGCATCAAGGCAGAAGACGAGCCGAGCCATCGCGGCCTGGCAACTCGACCGCCAGCTCGGCTTCAACTTTGTTCCGCTGACCTTTGCCGCATCGGTCAAGGGCCGCAGGGGCTACGTCCAGATCTCTCCAGGCCAATGGCGAACGGAAACCCAGCGACAACTCGAAGGCCGGCCGGTGCCAAACTACTGCGCTGAGGGCCATGTCTTCGATCTGGTGACGATTAGCGATGTGCTGTTACGCGCTACGCCAAGATCACCGGACGAGCTGAGCTACAGCCGCCGCTCGTGGGAGGTCAAGTTAACCGGACAAGAGCATAGCTTCGGCCGCCGGTCTCGCGTCGAACTGACACCCGACCAAGCCGCCCTTCCGGCTGAGCTTCATCGACGCCTCGCGGCATGGAACGAGGCATCCGTGAGCACCGTGACTAACGGTCAATTGAGCAAATCGGATTTGCGTGCGTTACTGGCGCGCCGGGACGCGCTGCTAAAACTCGGCGGCAGAGAGCCAATTTCCGGCTTGTCTACGCCTTAACCTTGGGGCTTTGCCGTCGGGGCCGTAACATCATGATTACGATGCTTGCGCAGCTTCATACTGCCCGCCCACATCAGGAGAGTAAATCGTGCGCACCGCAACCCGCCTGACCGGCCCCCTTTTTCTCATCGTCGCCTACTACCTTGCGCTCCCGATTGCCGTATGGGCAATAGTCACCTGGGCGCCTGCGATTGCGCCCTACCTTCCGTTCGGTGGCATCGATGCGCTAAGCCAAAGCAACGCGGCCAGTCTCGAGATCATTCAAACGATCGCAGCGCCCATCAACTTCGCTGGGATCGAGGGAATCACGCTCGGCATTGCGATCGCCGCTGCTGTGCTGCTTTCGCTTCCGGTGTCCTGGGTTTATTTCATCACCACACGCAGCAAAGACGTCGATCGTTCCTTTGCTCAGACCATCGTCGTGTTGCCCGTCGTCGTTGCCGGGATCGCCACCATTGTCCAGCACTCACTGGCTCTGGCGTTTTCGCTCGCCGGCATTGTTGCGGCCGTGCGCTTTCGCTTCACGCTGACGCAGCCGGCACACGCACTGTACGTATTCGTCTCCATTGCCATTGGCCTCGCCGCCGGCATCAGTGCGCTCAGCATTGCCTACGTCGTCGCGGTCGGATTTGTTCTGGTGAACCTTCTGCTCTGGCGCGCAAACTTCGGCGCAGATTTGACGACGCCGTTCTTCTCATTCCTGACCGGCCGGGGTCACGATGACAATGACCTCTAGATCGCCGTGCGGCCGCCGGCTGAGTGCACTGACACTCGTGTGTGCATTGGCACTGACCGCCTGCGGCCCAGATGCCACGGCGCCGACGTCAGCATCAGAGATCTCGGACGCAGCGGAACAAGCCAGACCAATGTCCGCCACATTTCCCCGCGCGCTACGCGAAGTGTCCGGTCTTGCGCTTAGCGATGCCGGCTCGCTGTTCGCTATCGCCGATGAAGTAGGTCGCATCCTCGAACTCAGCCCCGAAACCGGCGCCGTTTTGCGCCAGATCGATATCGGCCGCCCTCCTGTCACCGGAGATTTCGAGGGTCTCGCGATCCACGGCGGCTCGCTCTTCGCCGTGACCAGCGACGGCAAGCTCTATCAAATCAATACGCAGGCCGAGCAGGCTCAACACGCTAGCCTTACGGACCTCAAGACGAGCGAACAGTGCGAGCTCGAGGGCTTGAGCAATGCTGACGAGCGGGGCGATATGTGGCTTGTTTGCAAGCGTACGCTCGGTGACGGCGACGACGACAGCGTGCGCTTTTTGCGCTGGAACCCAGGACAACCAGATGCCAAACCCGAGCAGTTCGATCTCTCGAATCAACCAATCCTGGACGCCATCGACAAGAAAAACTTCAACCCCTCAGCCGTCGCCCTCACCGCCGATCGACAAGGCCTGCTGGTTATCGCCGCTCGCCAGCGTAGCTTCGCGCGCTTCAGCCTGACTGACCGCCCCATGCTCACCCACGCCGGCAGGCTGCCTGACGCGCGACTGCACGAGCAGGCTGAAGGGCTTGCCATCAGCAGCGACGGAAGGGTTTTCATCGCGAACGAGGGCGCTAAGGCCACAACGGGACGGCTGTTTGTGTACCGCGACAGCGCGTGGTCTCAACATCCTGTGAAGGAGCACTAACACAGATGGCAACTACGACAGCGCCGCCGTTGATTCTCGCGATACACGGTAGCGGCCCCAAACCCGGGGAGGAAAACTACCGTCAGCTGTGGCAGGACGCGCTGCGCGCCGGCATCGCCCGAGAAGGCGAGAAGCACGTCTATGCCTTCGATACGGCTGAGTTTCGACTCGTCTACTTCGGCGATCTGCTCGAGCCGCTTCACCCTCCAGCTGATACCACCACGGACCTCGCCGACCGTCAGCGAATCGTGCAAGAGCTGGCGCAGTTCGACAAAGCCAAACGCTTCCGCCGCAGCACGTATGAGCAACTTCCGGGCAAATCACCGTTACGAGAGTTTGTGGCTGACGTCGCCGCACCACTGCTACGCGCTGTCGGAATGAGCCGAAGGGCTATTGGCCAGGTCGTCCCTGAGCTGCGCGCCTACTGGCAAAACGACAACGATTTCGCTAAGCAAATCGACGCGAGACTCGAACGAGCTCTGGGTGATGCGCTCAGCCAAGACCGCCAGGTTGTTCTCATCAGTCACGGCTTCGGGTGCGTGCCGACGTACAACGCGCTGTGGCGCATGGATCAAGTTCAGCCAAGCCTGGCGGGCAAGATAAGTACCTGGCTTACGCTAGGCAGCCCGCTCTCAGATGACACGGTGCGCTCAACACTCGCCGGCGCATCGAATCCGATTGAGAAGCGCTATCCCAACAATGTGCTGCGCTGGCACAACGTCGCCGCTGAAGACGACTTCTTCTGTCACGACGAAACCGTCGCCAACGACTTCGCCGATATGCTCAGCCGCCGTCAGGTCACCGAGCTTGCCGACTATCAGATCTACAACATCGCCTGCCGATTCGGCAAGTCTGAACCGCACCACAGTGCCGGCTACCTTGCCCACCCTCGAATCGCTCGTCTGTTGATAGAGAGCCTCAGCCGCTAAGAAAAGAGCCCTCAGCGGCTAGATAAAGAGCCCTCAGCGGCTTGGTAAAGAGCCCTCAGCGGCAGCGCCTGACCAGATCACGCTGAACCGCCTTGTCGTTGCCGATCCGCTTGTAGAAATCCGCAACGAACGCCGCGATCTTCCCGCGTTTGCGATCACTTAACCCAGGGGCCTGCGCAATGATTCGCTCAAACTCCGGGCGAGCTTGAATAAAGCGAGCGATCGAGCCCGGCAATTCAGGCGAATGCCGACAATAGCCACGAAACAAGCGTTGGCTGAGGCGCGTGATGCCAAGCCCATCGGGTACTCGCCCGTAGTGAGGATCGACGAAACCGGTGGAGTCAAAATCGTAGGGCACCGGATAAACCGCGGGCGGATCTGCAGAATCAATCAACGGCACCACGTTGTGACAACAATCATCGCCTGGCGGCCCCGCCAGGATGGAAAAATCCACGTTTCCGATCATGTAACTGAACACCGCCATGAGCGATGCGTGGGCAGGATCGACACGGGACAAACCAATGCGCTTCGTCTTCACTTCCGTCAGTCCCAGTCGCTGCGCGAGCTGCCGTTTGTGCTCAATGACAAACCCGGGATGCACAGCGCTTGTGCCATCTGTATCGATGTAACTGATGGTCACCCAGCGAGTGCGGAACGATCGCTCCGTCAAATGCGAGAGGAGCTGGTAGATGAGAAACTCCGCTGCGAGAAGATCTTCCGAACGCATGTCTGGCCGGCCAAGCCGCGAGCAGTGCGTCACAAGCTTCAGCCGGTTCTGCCCTTCAAACACTGAGCCTTGCATGTCAGCCTTCGGCAGATCGAGCCACAGGGGTGGAAAGCGACAGAACTCAAGTCGCCTGGACTTACCTCGAGCGCGAACCGTAACCTGATAGCTCACACCGTCGACCGTAAGTGCCGCTTCGCGCTCTTCGGGTTTCTCGGCTTTGTCTCTCACTACCTCGCGCCAATCGGCAGCAAGGGAAATGCTCAACGGCTCAGAGCCCTCAGCGTACTCAGAGCCCTCAGCGTACTCA
>CAYGQC010000013.1:32956-34863 GCA_964351875.1 uncultured Pseudomonadales bacterium | reverse complement strand
CTCAGAGCCCTCAGCGTACTCAGAGCCCTCAGCGTACTCAAAGAGGCGGTTGTCCTCAGCCATTACCGGCGGGCAGTACAACACTGCGATGATGAGTAGCGATGAGCCTGCTCGAGCGGCGGTTCGAAATCGTCGATGTATCACTGTCTCTCCAGGGCATTGCCGTAACAGCCTCGATTGGCCAAGCTTACCCGCTCTCATTCTTCTCGGGATAACCTGCACACCGTGATCTCGACGCGAACCATCGCCAGTATTTTCGGCCTGACGATTCTCCTCTGGGCGATCTTCCTGATCGCCTGGCTCGTGCGGGATTCACCGCTGCTGCTGGAGGTGCTACCCCTCGGGCAGGTCACTGGCACACTGCTGATGTTTGCTCTGATGCCACCCTACCTTTGGCTCATGGCATTTCCGATGCATCATCGGGCGAGAGATGCAGTTGAGGCGCTGTCACCAATTGCATCTGCAGACGATACCCAACGCGTGCGGCGCCGATTGAACCGGATTGGTCCCTGGAGTATTCCGTTCGTACTATTCAGCCTGGTTTTTGGCGCTTATCAGAACGAGCTGTTCATCAGCGAGATGCTCTCGGGGGCGGATTTCGAATTCGTCGATGTCGCCTTTGTCTGCGGCAATATCGTGTTGTGGATGAGCGTCGGATTCCTACTCGTCTGGCGCCTGCCGGTGTCCTTCGCCCTTTCCCAATTCGCTCGCCGACTGAATCTGGATATCTATCGGTTGGACGTTCTGCGGCCGATGGCCCGGGTTGCCACAACCGATGTGCTCGCCGTCGCCGGCGCTATGGCGTTTATGCCGATGCAGTCACTGGATGCGGAATTTCGAATCGAAAACTACGGCGCCGGTCTGTTCGTGGGGATTTGCTCAGCGATTGCCCTCTTTCTGCTGCCGTTGTGGGGCTTGCGCAGCAACATCAGCAAACGCAAAGCGGCCCGTGTGGCCGAACTTCGAGCACAACTGGCGGCCGTAGACCGCAACAACATCAGTCAGCTCGAACCGATCTCAGCCCACATTGTTAGAATCGAGGGCACGCCCACCCTGCCCATAGATACCCAGGTCGTCACTCGCATCTTTGCCTACGGAATCATTCCACCACTGGCGTGGGTTGCCGCCGCGCTGGTTGAAAACCTTATCGATTCGCTCTGACTCAGCGTCCGGGCAGTGCTAACGTCATCTATCACTCACCACACAAATACCGGAGAGACACATGAGCAACCTCGCAGAAGTCGCACCCAAGTTCCTTGCGATGGCGCACCAGATCGTCTGGTGTACAGCCGCGACGGTGGACGCCAAAGGCAGACCACGGTCACGCATGCTGCATCCCATCTGGCAGTGGGAAGACGGTGAACTCATCGGCTGGATTGCTACCGGAAAAACACCGCTCAAGGTCGCGCACATCGACGCCAACCCATTCGTTTCCTGCAATTACTGGGCACCGAGCCAGGACACCTGTGTCGCGGAGTGCGCGGCGTCCTGGGTAGCAGATCAGGCGACCAAGCAGCACGTCTGGGACTACTACACAAACGGTCCTGCGCCGGTTGCGTATGACCTGAGGGTGATTCCTGGCTGGGAGAACGCCGAGTCCGAAAGCTTCGACATACTCAAGCTGGAGCCCTGGCTTCTGCGCGTTATGCCCGGTACGTCACTGATGGATGGTACCTACGCGGCTGACGTTTGGCAGGCGTAAGCAGCAGGTAACACTGTCTCCAGAAGATCGCCGCGCTGCTTTGTCTGCGAAGCAGACAAATAGCTCGCGATGACGGCTAGAAGCGTCCGCTCGAAAAAGTTCGCCCCAATCGCCGATCGCAAAGCGACGGGCGGCACTTGTTCACTTAGGCCAAACAGCAAAAATTAGGGATGTCCCCTTTCGCGCATTGGTCACGCCGACGCGC
>CAYGQC010000013.1:0-32856 GCA_964351875.1 uncultured Pseudomonadales bacterium | reverse complement strand
AACTAAACACTCGGCGGTACGTTGAGGCGCGCAACCTCGGCCATAACTCGCAGCGCCTGCTCGTCTCCGGTAATCGTCAGGCCGGTAATGCCACAATCTTCCCAGGCTTTGAAGCGCGCTTTGATGCGATCCGGCGGCCCGATCAATGCGCCTTCATCCACAAACTCATCCGGAACCGCGGCAATCGCTTCGTCTTTGCGCTTGGCAAGGTATAGCTCCTGGATGCGCGCGGCGGCATCGCCGTAACCCCGACGAACCATCATCTCGTTATGGAAATTCTTGCTCTTGTGCCCCATGCCGCCGACGTACAGCGCGATGCCGGGCTTCTGTCGATCAAGTGCTGAGCGAATATCGTCCGTCACCTGCACCTGGGTCATCGCCTGCCGATCGAACTGATCCTGCGTTTTGCCAGCTTTTTTCAGGCCTTCGTCAATCCAGCCTGTATATAGATCAGCCGATTCAGGCACGTACCCCAGCGGCAACCAGCCATCCGCAATCTCAGCGGTGAGCCGCACGGTGGATTCCATGCCGGTACCGAGGTAGATCGGAATGTCAGGATTCATGTGCAGGATGGACTTCAGGGGTTTGCCAATACCGAGCGCGCCTTCACCCGTAAACGGCAGAGAGATTTCCTTACCGTCGTGGGTTACCGGCTCCTCGCGTGCCCAGATCTTTTTCATGATCGAGACGTAGTCCTTGATCCGATAGTAAGGCTTGCCCCAGGGCTGTCCGTACCAGCCTTCAACGATCTGAGGACCCGACACACCGATACCGCAAATCGCTCGACCACCCCCTGCGATCTGATCCAGTGTCGCCATGGCCATCGCGGCATTAGCCGGCGTCCGACCAGCAAGCTGCAACACCGCAGTACCCAGCTTGATGCGTTTAGTGTGGGCAGCTAGAAATGCCAGGGGCGTGATTGCATCGCTGCCATAGGCCTCCGCGGTCCAGACCGAGTCATAACCGAGCTCTTCTGCAAGCTGCACCTTGGCAACGGGAACATTCAGATGTGCGCCGCTGTACCCCAACATCAATCCAAGCTTCATTGTCTTCCCCTTAGTCGCAGCTATTCGTTTGAATTAGCCAGACCTTACCACCGCCGGGGCGTGCGCTTCGATAGCATCCGCTACGACGCCTGGCAGGCAATCTGACGCGAAACTTCACATTTCCTACCTCACTCCTACCCATTGCCGGGTGAGACTGCTTTACATGAAGCGGTAACGCCAAGGCGATGCGCTTCAAGGGCGGGAACCCTGACCAAGACTCGAATGAGAGGAATGACAATGAACAGCAAGCAAAAGACGCTCACCGGAATCGGCGTAGGCATCGGGCTCATCTGGGCCGCCAGCGCTTTCGCAGGGCCAGGACCGGGGAAGCCCGTTGATAGTGATGGCGATGGGCAGATCAGCCTCAGCGAATTTACCGCCCGAGCAGACGAGCGGCCCAGCGTTGAAGAACAGTTTGCCGCCATGGACGCTGATGGAGACGGCGCTGTCACGAAACGCGAGATGTTTCAGCACCACCGCGAACGCATGCAGTCGCATCACGAAAAGCGCTCCGAGCGACGACTAGCCGGGCTCGATAGCGATGCCGACGGTATCGTCACCAAAGACGAATACGTAGCTGCTGCCGCCGATCGCCCCTCACCGGAGGAACGCTTCGAACAGCGTGATCAAAACAGTGATGGCGTCTTGACGGACGACGAGCTCAAATCATCGCGCAGGCACGGCAAACGTGGCGGGCAGCGTGGCGGCGAGCACCGCGGCGATCGATTCAGCAGCATCGACACTAACGACGACGGCTCGCTTAGCCTGGAGGAGTTTCAGGCATTCCGTGAGTCCATGCCGACGCCGGAGGAACGCTTCTACGCTTTGGACAGCGACGGCGATGGCGCACTCAGCGATACTGAGCTCAAAGGGGCTCATCGCAAAGGCCCGCGCGCCTGAATCGCGTGATCGGTCCTGACGCCTGATTGAGGCAGGTTGGTTTGCCTGCGCAGACAAACGAGGCAAGCCAACCCGATCATGACTACCAGACAAGGCTCACACGGCTCATGAACCGCAGCATCGTTCAACGCCTGATCATCAGTTTCGTGACCATCACGGCTGTAGTGCTCGTGGTGAGCGCGCTGATGAATCGGTGGAGCTTTGAACACGGCTTCCGCACCTACCTGGCGGAGCGCGATACCGAGCTTCTGGCTGACCTGGCGCCAGAACTCGAAGCACACTACGCCGCCAACAACGGCTGGCAGCAACTTCAAGACAACCCCCGGTTATGGTTTCGACTAGTTAGACAAGCGCGCGTCGCCTCCGAACGCGGCGCTGAGCGGCAAGGGCCCGAACCACCCAGACACCTTCGCGGACGAGACCGGCTTCTGCCCCGTCTCATCTTGCTAGATGCTAACGGCAATCAGATCGCAGGCCGCGCTCTCCCGAGCGACGCGAGCACAAAGACTGCCCTTAAGGCCGACGAAGAAGACATCGGCAGCCTACTGCTGCTACCGCTGGACCTGCGTGGGGCTGGAACGGAATCCAGATTCTCCGGCCGCCAAACAACATCCACCCTGGTCATCGCCGGGCTGGCCCTGCTGATCGCCAGTCTCGGCGCGTTCCTGATCGGCCACAGCTTGCGCAGGCGAGTCACCCAGCTTACCGACGGCGCTCAGGCGATCACGGCAGGTGTCTACGACACACGCCTGCCGGTGACATCTCAAGATGAGCTAGGTGAGCTCGCGGAGCGCTTCAACACCCTCGCGCAGACTCTGCAAGCAGGCCGAGATGCCCGTCGACAGTGGGTGAGCGACATCGCGCACGAGCTGCGAACGCCCCTGACGATATTGTCCGGCGAGCTACAGGCCCTGGAAGATGGCGTGCGGCCTCTGAACGCCGATGCGGTTCAATCGCTGCAGGGCGAGACCCAGCGATTGAACCTACTGGTCAACGATCTGCGCATATTGGCGCTCAGCGACGAAGGTGCCCTTACGTACTCGCTAACGCCAGTGAATCTAAATGAGTTGGTCGCAGACACCGCACACCAGTGGCAGGAGACAGCCAGAGTCGCAAACCTGGAAATCACCTGGACAGCTTTGCCGAATCCCGAGCAGGCCTGGATCAGCGCCGACGCCAATCGACTGGGCCAACTGTTGAACAACCTGCTCAGCAATTCCTGCAGCCACACCGATGCCCCCGGACAGATCGCCATCGCTTTGAAGCGCATCGACAATGAGCTGGTTCTGCTGATCGACGACAGCGCACCGGATGCAGCGAACGGCACGCATGAGAAAATTTTCGAGCGTTTGTACCGCTCTGACGAATCACGCAATCGCCAGTCCGGCGAGGGCAGCGGGCTCGGGCTATCGATCTGCAGGGCAATCGTCGAGGGCCACGGCGGCACGATAAGCGCCAGCACTTCTCCACTCGGTGGACTGCGCGTTCGCGTCGTCTTACCCGTCAGCGAGACATGAGGGCGGATTCAGTGAGCAACCGCATCCTCATCGTCGAAGACGAACCTAAGATCGCAGCCCTGCTAGCCGATTACCTCACGGCCGACGGCTTCGAGACCGACATACTCACCCGCGGCGATACCGTTGTGGATTTTGTGAAGCAAAACAACCCAGCACTCATTCTGCTCGACCTGATGCTGCCCGGAATGACAGGGCTCGACGTGTGTCGTGAGCTTAGATCATTCAGCCAGGTGCCCATCATCATGATCACGGCTCGCGTTGAGGAGATCGATCGATTGCTCGGCCTGGAGCTCGGTGCGGACGACTACATCTGCAAGCCGTTTTCGCCCCGCGAGGTCGTCGCGCGCGTCAGAGTCATACAACGCCGACTGGCTCGCGTCCGCGACAGCGACAGCTCCGTCGCAGAGCTCGCGTATCTTGGCCTGCTCATCGATCTGGATCGTTTTGAAGCGACACTAAACGGGGTGGCGCTCGATCTGACGCCACTTGAGATGAAACTACTCAGTCAGCTACTGAGCAAGCCAGGACGCGTTTACTCCCGGCAGGCGCTGATGAGCGCGATCTATGATGACAATCGGGTCGTCAGTGACCGCACTATCGACACCCACATCAAGAATCTGCGCAGCAAACTGAAAGCCGCCGACGACACGCAGGAGTGGATAACATCCATCTATGGCGTCGGCTACAAACTCGAATAAGCCGGTATTGCCACCAGCCTCGCTCACCCGGCTGGGCAGTTTCCGCTCGCTCAGACTTTCACGAGCATCTTGCCGATATTCGCGCCGTTGAAGAGAGAGTCCAGTGCCGTTGCAAAGTTATCGAGACCATCGACGATAGTTTCCGGCATCGACAGCGAGCCTTCCTGTAACCAGCGCCCAAGGTCTTTGACTGCGTCCGCGTACTCGCTTTCGAAATTAAACACGGTGAACCCGCGCATGCTCGAGTTGCGCTCGGCCAGCCGCAGATACAACTTCGGCCCCTGCACATCGTCCATGTGGTCGTACTGAGAAATCGCACCGCAAATCGTGACGCGCGCGCCCGAATTGATCCGGTCGAGCACCAGATCGAGTATCTCGCCGCCCACGTTGTCGAAGAACACGTCTATTCCATCCGGACACGCCGCGGAGAGCTGTTCACCAACGTCACCCGCTTTGTAATCCACCGCCGCAGCCAGACCTAGCTCACCCGTCAGGAACGCCGTTTTCTCCGGACCACCAGCAATCCCTACAACTCGTGCGCCATGCAGCTTCGCAATCTGGCACACCACGCTGCCCACAGCGCCAGCCGCGGCCGACACGACAACGGTGTCACCCTCCTTCACCTCAGCAACACGCAGGATCCCAAAATAGGCGGTCAGGCCTGTCGTAACACCCAGGGCACCCAGATAAGCCTGGGGAGGCAAGTTGCCGGAAACATCGATCTTGTTGAACATCAGCGCCGGTCCCTGTGCAAAGGCCTGGGCCATCATGGGACCAGTGACCCAATCACCTTTCTTGAAGGAAGGGTCGAGAGAGTCGATCACCTCGCCCACACCCAGCGCGACTACCGGGGCATCCATCGAGACAGTGTCATGGAAACTGCCCGTATCGAGCGCTGTGCGAATGAACGCATCGATCGAAAGATGACTCACCTTGACCCGAACCTGGCCGTCATCCAGATCAGGCATGTCGACATCAACACTTCTAAAATCGCTTGGAACCGGAGTGCCGATGGGACGACGAGCGAGCTGTACCTGGCGATTTTTCATGCGGAGATTCCTGTGTAGAGTGTTGCAGAGGCCGCACTCTCCCATGGGGCGCTAGCAATATCAAAGCCGTTTTGCCTACTTCACGAGACCGCCGCCCGTTGAGGGCTTCAGTCTTAGCCTGACCACAATCTGACTGCGGCATCGACTATGAACTATTGGCTTGTAACCGGCGCGGCTGACGGCATCGGCCTCGCAATCGCCAGAGAATTGCTGAAGCAAGATCCGGAGCGACAGGTCACACTGACGTCTCGAAGCGAACAGAGGCTGGCCCGAGCGCTTGAGGGTTTCGAGCCGTCTTCGAGGGCCCGGGCCCATACGGCGGTGGTTGATCTCACCGACCGCCTCGACTGTTCCAAGTTGGCGAAATCGCTCCGAAATAGCACGAACTCACTCGACGGCATCATCAACGCTGCAGGGTTTCTGCACGATGAATCCCTGGGACCAGAAAAACGCATCGAAGATCTTTCCGTTGACTCGCTCAATCGCAACATGGCCGCCAACTGCCTGCCACTGGCGAACCTGACGCAAGCCCTGTTGACCTTGCTACCCCGAGATCGTCCTGCGGTAATTGCCTCGCTGTCTGCCCGGGTCGGCAGCATTGCCGACAATCGCCTCGGGGGTTGGTATAGCTACCGAATGAGCAAAGCCGCCCACAACATGCTGCTCAAAACCCTGTCGATCGAACTGGCAAGGCGTTACAAGCAGTTGGTGTGCGTGGCGCTGCATCCAGGCACCGTCGATACGGCGTTATCCGAACCCTTTCAGCGCGGCGTCCCGGAGGACAGATTGTTCACCCCCGAATTCTCCGCGCGTGCACTACTAGAGGTCATACACGCACTGCGACCATCAGACACCGGCTCATTCAAAGCCTGGGACGGAAGCGATATACCATGGTGAGCAACCTCACGTGACGACCAGCTCAGCCTCGCCAGCGCCGCCTTGTTCCGGCTGAACATCACGACGGCCACGCTCTCGCTAGCGGAGAGGAAAAGCACTATTCCAGAACGAGCGAACCGTAGATTGCGGCTCGCCAAACGCGCCCAAGCCAATCCGATGGGAAACCGGCTGCGCGAGGGCACGCTGTGACATGGCCGGATCAGTCGTCAGCGTTACCGGCAGTCATGCGGTAGGCAAGCGCGCCGATAACCGCGCCCACAATCGGTGCGACCCAGAACAACCATAGCTGCTGCAGGGCCCAGCCACCGACAAAGAGCGCTGGCCCCGTGCTGCGAGCCGGGTTTACCGACGTATTGGTCACCGGAATGCTGATCAAGTGAATCAGCGTGAGACACAGTCCGATCGCTAGCGGAGCAAGCGCCGCTGGGGCGCGTTTGTCAGTCGCGCCCATGATCACAAACAGAAAGAATGCGGTCATGACCACTTCTGCCACGAGCGCGGCCATCATCGTGTAGCCACCGGGCGAGTGTTCCGCGTAGCCGTTGGCGGCGAATCCACCGATAGCAAAGTCAGGCGCGCCCGACGCAATCACGTACAGCACGCCTGCTCCGGCAATCGCACCCGCGACCTGCGCGGCCACATAAGGCAGCAACTCACTCGCAGGGTGCCGACCGCCAATGACGAGACCAATCGAAACCGCCGGGTTCAGATGACACCCCGACACGTGGCCAATCGCATAGGCCATCGTGACCACGGTCAGGCCAAACGCCAGGGCCACGCCCAGCAAACCGATCCCAACATCCGGGAAGCCCGCAGCCAGTACCGCCGCGCCGCAGCCACCCAGCACAAGCCAAGCGGTACCAAGAAACTCTGCACTCAATTTACCCAACATAACTTTCCCCTCACATTACAGACCCCTGAATTCGAGGACGCTCGAATCCACATCTACCCAAACGTCCTACGAAACGGCGTTTGCCGCAATAACAAGCCAGAACGCGTTACGAGGTTTTTACAAGACTCCATGGCGCAACATGCCAAGCCAAAACGACGAACAACTGCCCATTTACCCGTACATGCCGCTCTGGCAGGATGCGCAGCCCCGCCGCACTGCGGCCAGCCGAGCAGACCACCATGCGTTGGGTCATGCGTTCCAAAATCCATCAAGCGACGGTCACCCAGGCCGATCTGCACTACGTCGGTAGCATTACTATCGATGAAGACCTGCTGGATGAAGTGGGCCTGTGGGCCGGGGAAAAGGTTCTCGTCGTCAGCAACACTAGCGGCGCACGGCTGGAGACCTACACGATCGCCGGTGAGCGCGGAGCACGCGACATCTGTCTCAACGGCGCTGCCGCCCATTTGATCGGAGTGGGCGAAGAAATCATCGTGATGGGATTCGAACTGGCAGATCAGCCAGTACACCCGAAGGTGATCGTGATGAGCCACGACAACTCAGATTTCAGGCACCTGTACGAGACGCCGAATACTCGCCTGTAACAGAAGATAGCAACGGCGTGTAGCCGCCTGCCCGAGAGCCTAAGCGGTCTATTGCCTATAAGCCGCATTAACGCATGCCGAAGGCGTGAGACATTTTCCGCAGAGTCAAGAATTCGCTCATGCGTGTACCGGCAAAATAGGTACTTGTACTTAAGCTTTCGCCGAATATTCTCACTGAGGCTGACGCAGCTAACGATTTGTTCGTATAGACCAGAACCGCCCGCCGACTAGACTCCCACTGAACAAAAATGCAGGCAAAAGCCTGAGAAAACGCTACCAAGAAAAGTGGGATAGAGATCATGAATAGCACTGTTGCGAAGTCAACATCAAAGCCAACCCTGTTGCTGGCAGCCATGCTTGCCACCACCCTGACGATCGCAGCCGGACCCGCGCTTGCTGTCGAGAAAGGCGACTTCCTCGTGCGCGCCGGATTCCACAACGTCAATCCGAAATCGGACAATGGCCGGGTTAACGAACTCGCTGCTGACATCGACGTCGATGACGATACTCAGTTTACGTTCGACCTGACCTACATGTTCACTGACAACTGGGGCCTGGAAGTACTCGCCGCCCTACCCTTCGAGCACGATCTCAAGATTGGCGGCGCTGCCGCCGGATCCGTCAAGCACCTGCCACCGACTATCAGCGCGCTGTACTACTTCAACCCGACGTCTGCGGTTCAGTTTTACGCTGGCGTCGGCCTGAACGTGACGATCTTCTTCGAAGAGGACGAGCGTGGCCCGCTAGCCGGGACGGACCTCGAGCTGGATACTTCTGTTGGCCCCGCCGTAGTCCTGGGCGTTGATATCCCACTGAACGATAAGTGGTTCTTAAACGCTGACGTCCGGTACTTCGACATCGATACTGAAGCCACGGTCACAGCTCCTGGCCTGCGCCTGACACCGGACGTCGAGATCGACCCGTTCGCGATCGGCGTGAACGTTGGCTACCGGTTCTAGAAGAACTGCAGCCTTCCTTACGATACAACCCGCAGCACTCGCTGCGGGTTTCACGTATCCGCATCACGACCGCGCACCGCTACAGTAGCCCTAAATCTTCAAACAACTCGTTGGCGAGCTCTGAACCGCGCTGACGAAGGAAACAGGATATGAGTGCATACAGCGTTGCCCGCGAAGCCATCGACAATGCCCTTAGCGCATCCAGCGCTGAAGGGGTTGATGCAGAAACCGAACTGCGAGCATTGCTTGGCACGATCACCGAGAAGTATCGCGAGCTGAAAGGCGTGAGCGATCTGAAAGCGATACTTCAATACGAGTTGCACAACGCCAGTGGCACCGAAGAGTACGAATTCACACGCCCCTGATCGGGATCAGGTGACGCGCGCGGCCGCGAGCCGCTCGCTGGCAAAGCTCCAGTTAAGGTAGCCGTCGAGAAACTCTTCGATGTAGCGTCCGCGCTCGTTTTGAAAATCCAGGTAGTACGCGTGCTCCCAAACATCCAGGGTCAGCAGCGGCATCGCCTCACTCGTTAACGGCGTTACGGCGTCGGTTGTACTCAGCACGGCAAGATCGTCCTCGACGGGGCGATATACGAGCCAGGCCCAACCCGAGCCAAACTCGCTAGCGGCCGCATCCTTAAAGCGCGCTCTAAATCCGGCCATTCCGCCGAAGCTGGACTCGATCAGTTCGAGCATGTCCGCGGAGGCTTCTCCGCCGCCCGGCGCGAGGGACATCCAGTAAAAATCGTGATTCCAGACCTGCGCCGCGAGGTTGAACTGGCCTCCACGACTCGACGCTACGATCTTCTCAAGCGGCCACTCCCGGCGCTCATCAGTCAGCGCACGATCCAGCTTCTTGACGTAACCCGCGTGGTGCTTGCCGTGATGAAACGAGATTGTTCGAGCGCTGATGAATGGTTCCAGGGCGTCTTCTTCAAACGGCAGGCGAGCGAGCGTGAAATCCAAGGTAACTCCGTTACAGCGTTTTGAAGTTCCAAATCGTACAGCAACAGCAGAGCAAAACCCGGCTCACAAGCATCGGGATTGCAGTATCCTCAGCAAATGTCTTATCGAATTGTCAGTTG
Organism: uncultured Pseudomonadales bacterium; assembly: GCA_964351875.1. Classification (GTDB taxonomy): domain Bacteria; phylum Pseudomonadota; class Gammaproteobacteria; order Pseudomonadales; family Azotimanducaceae; genus JANSWO01. The sequence continues at coordinate 23,209 of CAYGQC010000013.1, read as the reverse complement.
GAACGTAAACGGGCTGCGGGCGTGCGCCAAAAAGGGCTTTTTAGAGCGCCTTAACGAGAGCAAAGCGGATGTCTTCGCGCTCCAGGAAGTGCGCGCACTGGAAGAGCAACTTCCGGATGAGGTGCGCGCGCCTGAGGGTTGGCACAGCGTTTTCTTCCCGGCCGAGCGCAAGGGCTACAGCGGCGTTGCGATCTACTCACGGCAGCCTGCCAGCGCTGTCGAGAGCGACCTCGGCGAAGAGCGCTTCAATAGCGAAGGTCGCTTTTTATTGGCTCGCTTCGGCCGCCTCAGCGTTGCCAGCGTTTACTTCCCAAAAGGCAGCGGCAAAGATCGCGACAACTCCCGCGTGCCCTACAAACTCGACTTCTACAGGGCCGTTGAGGCCAAACTCACCGCCGCCCGGAAACGTGGCCCGGTCTTTGTCGTGGGCGACTACAACACCGCACACTTTGAGATCGATCTGGCGAGGCCCAAGACCAACACCAAGTCGAGCGGGTTCCTTCCAGAGGAGCGCGAAGAGATGAGCCGATGGCTCGCCGCTGGCTGGTCTGACGTGTTCAGAGACCAGCATCCCGGCCAGCCAGGCCACTACACCTGGTGGCGGCAGTGGGGTAACGCCCGGGCCGACAATGTCGGCTGGCGCATTGATTATGTGCTGGCGTCGAACGGTGGTGCGAAACGCGTAAATAATGCCTTCATCTGGCCGGACATGCTTGGCTCAGATCATTGTCCCGTCGGGGTCGACATCGATTGGGAAGGCTAGGTCGGCCGCAATCTGGTTAGATACCAACATCGCTGACTTTGGGAGGAAAAGAGAATGTCGGATTCACTAACGCAATACACGGCCGATCGAATCGCTATCAGTGACGTCATGCTGCGCTACGCCGCTGGCGTGGATGAGCTGGATTTCGAGCTGTATCGAAGCGTTTTCGCCGATGACGTCGAAGTGGTGGACTTCGGCCCCGAGCCGACCCACGGCGCGGAAGATTGGGTGAAATATGTGATTGGCGCGCTCAAAGACTATCGCGATACCCAGCACATGCTCGGTCCAACCTTCGCAACGATCGACGGCGACATCGCGGAGACTCGCACCGACGTGCAGGCTTTGCATTGCTTCAAAGATTCGGAAAAGCCGAATCTCACGCTATGGGCCACCTACAAGACCCAAATGAAACGCATCGACGGCGAGTGGAAAATTGCCCATCACCAGTTGGTACGCCGAGATATGCGGATGGGTTAGGAGCCTGGCCTCGCAAGCTCCGCGAGAAACGCCCGCTGAGCGCCGGAGATATGCCGGTGCCTCGGGTGCAACGCAGTAATAGCGAGCGGGGCCGGCGCAAAGTCATGCAACACGGGTGTCAGTGATCCGTCAGCCACTGCCGCTTCTACAATGAAATCCGGCAGCAACGCTATTCCTGCACCCGCAATGGCAGCATCGCGCAACACGTCACCATTGTTTGAAGATAATACACAGTTGATAGCAATGCTCTGCTCACCACCCTGCGTGGTCACAGGCCACGCACTACCGGACTGCTGATACCCGTAATGGAGGCAAGCGTGTTGCCGCAGATCCTTCGGTTCCGTCGGCATGCCTGACTGCTCTAGATAAGAGGGCGCGGCCACGATCATACGCCGAGCGAAACCAAGCTCGACGCTGACCAGCGAGGTCAGGTGTTCTTGCACACCCACTCGCACCGTGACATCAAACCCTTCTTCCAGCGGGTCCACCCGCCGATCGTTGAGCACCAGTTCGATACGTAATTTCGGGCTAGCCGCAATTAGCCGCGCAACCACGGGCAAAACGCAGAGCTGACCATAGGACATCGGCGCGTTCACGCGTAACGTGCCGGACGGCTCGCTCGCCGCATCTGACGCCAGCGTCATCGCGTCATCGAACTCTGTCACCAGATCTCGCGCGCGTTGGTAAAACGCGTAGCCGGCATCGGTAGTTGCTACATGGCGAGTGCTACGCGTCAGCAGAGCGATGCCCAACTCCCCTTCCAGATAGTTCACGCGTTTGTTGATAACCGAGCGCGTAACGCCGAGGGAACGCGCCGCAGCCGCAAAGCCACCCTCATCCACCACGCGCAGAAAGGCGCGAATGCCAGTCAGCTGATCCATCGGCGATTGTTCTCATATTGGAAACATTAAGTTTCGTTTTACACCAATTGTCTTTCAATAGAAATCAATCAGAATTGGACCTCAGTCAAGCAACGGGAGAACGCCATGACGATAGCAACCAGCGCGCAGGCCGAGATACCGGCAACGGACCGGTTTCGCAAAGCGAGTGAGCGCTTCGCCTCCGACTTCGGCTGGTTAAAGAGCCGTCACACGTTCTCGTTCGGCAGCCACGTCGACTCGAATTGGATGGGGTTTGGCCCATTGCGGGTGATCAACGACGATCGGGTGGATGCAGGCGCCGGCTTCGGCCGACACGGCCATCGCGACATGGAGATTATCTCCTACGTGCTGTCAGGCGCGCTGGCGCATAAAGACAGCCTCGGAACAGGCTCCGAGATTCGCCCACAGGACGTGCAGCGAATGAGCGCAGGCTATGGCGTAGAGCACAGCGAGTTCAACGCGTCGGACAGCGACGAGGTCAGGTTTTTACAGATCTGGATCGAGCCCGATCAGAGGGGTCTTACGCCATCCTACGAACAGAAAACCTTTCCCAAACAGCCCGCTCAGCAAGGCTGGCAGCTGTTGGTCAGTGGGTTCAATGAGGAAGGCATCGTTGGCATCAACCGAGGTGTTCGCATGCTGGCCACCCGACCCGAGCAAGGCAAGGTGAGTAGCTATGCGCTTGCTCCTGGACGACGCGCATGGCTGCAAGTAGTCGACGGCAATGTCGAGATTGCAGGTCGACGCCTTAGCGCCGGAGATGGGTTAGGGCTAGAAGCAATCAGCGTTGACCGCACACTCGCTGTGCGAGCAGAAGATGCCGAAGCCCATGTACTGCTATTCGATCTGGACTGACGCTTCGCCAAAGGAGTCTTTGACAGTGTCCACACTACTCAGGGACTCCTACACTCGATACATCCGCTCCTCGAGCGCAACGAACGACATTTTGCCGTGATTACTGAAACCATCATCTTCCTGGCAGCCGCCGTCATTGCAGTACCGATCTTCAAGAAGCTCGGTCTGGGCGCTGTGCTCGGATACCTCGCTGCAGGCGTAGCCATCGGTCCGTACGGGTTCGGACTGATTGGTGGTGAAGACGGCGAGGAAATCCTGCACTTCGGGGAACTCGGTGTGGTCTTTCTGCTGTTCATCATCGGCCTGGAACTCAGACCGAGCCGGCTATGGGCACTGCGCCGGTCCATCTTCGGCTTCGGCGGCGCACAGCTGACCATCACCGCCGCCGTCCTGGCAGGAACGGCATGGCTGTGGGGCATCGAAGCCAAACCCGCATTGATCGTTGGGCTTGTTCTCGCTCTGTCGTCAACGGCGTTTGCCCTTCAACTCATCGCTGAGCGGGGCGAGATGAGCACGCACTACGGCCGAAGTTCATTCGCGACGCTGCTATTCCAGGACATCGCGGTGGTCCCGCTCCTCGCGCTCATTCCGTTGCTGGGCACCGCCGTCGATGACGGCAGTTCAGCCGGCGCTCAAGCACTACAGGCTATCGCTGTGGTTCTGGCTGTCATCTTCGGCGGCCACTATCTGCTGCGCTTCGTACTCAGCGCGGTCGCCCGCAGCGGCGTCCGCGAAGTGCTAACGGCAACCGCCCTACTCACGGTTCTCGGCACCGCTGTACTCGTCGAATACGCCGGCTTGTCGATGGCACTCGGGGCGTTCATGGCTGGCGTGCTGCTGGCAGACTCGGAATTTCGACATCAGCTTGAAGCCGACATCGAGCCATTCAAAGGCTTGCTCCTGGGCCTGTTCTTCATTGCGGTTGGCATGACCCTGAACCTTGGGTTGCTGGGCAGCCAGCCCGGCGTGATTGCTGCGGCGGTTGTTGTGTTGGTTAGCGTGAAGTTCGCTGTGTTATTTGGCCTGGCGAAATTTGTTGGCTTGGACAACGGCTCCGCGAGCAAACTCGGCCTCGTACTGTCCCAGGGTGGCGAGTTCGCCTTTGTTCTGTTTGGCATCGCCGTGACAGCGGGCGCGCTCGACCCAGGCCTCACTGCCACCCTCATTGTCGTCGTGTCCCTATCGATGGTAACGACGCCTCTGTTGCTTGCCATGGCTGACAGGCTCAGCAGAAAAGAAGCTTCAGACGATGAACCTCACGAGCCCATACCCAAAGACGCCGCAGAAACCGTTCCGGTGTTGATCGCCGGCTTCGGACGGTTCGGTCAAATTGCTGCACGCGTGCTGCGCGCCAAAAACATCCCTTTCACCGCCGTCGACAAGAATCACGAACAGATCGACTTCGTCTCGCGCTATGGCAACAAGGTCTACTACGGAGATTCGGCGCGGCTCGATTTGCTGGAAGCCGCCGGCGCGAAGGAAGCGAAGATACTGATCCTCGCAGTAGACAACGAAGAGCAGTCACTCCTTACCGCCGCGTTGGTAGCCGAGCATTTCCCGAACATCACCGTTTACGCCCGCGCTCGAGATCGCCACCACGCCTACGAGCTGATGGACCGGGGCGTGCAACACATACAACGTGACACGCTTTTGTCTGCGCTGGACATCACCGAGCGAGTTCTCGTTGGGCTGGGCTACGAGCCGGAACAGGCCGCACGCTCGATTCGCCGATTCCGTGAACACGACGAACACCGACTGTACGAGCATAGAGATCTGCATACCGACGACGAGAAGATGCAGGATCTGGCAAAGGAAGCCGCGCGCGAGCTGGAAGAGATGTTCGAACGCGATCGGCTGGAGCATATCGGAGACTAACCAAACGCCGGTTCAACGGGGGTTAACCATGAGTTATCACGACGCCATTGAGGCGGACTGCAGGGATTGCGACGGCGCGGTTGCGCTGATCATCAGGCCTAGAGAGAAAGATCTCGGAGAGATGACCGTTCGCCGAGTGCTACCGGCACGTGAGCGCCAGATGGTTGGCCCGTTCATCTTTTTTGATCACATGGGGCCTGCCGATTTTCCGCCCGGCACCGGCATCAAAGTCCGACCACACCCGCATATCGGCCTGGCAACCATTACTTACTTGTTCGAAGGCGGCATTCTGCATCGCGACAGCCTTGGGTACGTTCAGTCCATCGAGCCAGGCGCTGTGAACCTCATGACAGCCGGGCGCGGCATCGTGCATTCAGAGCGGGAAAATAACGATCTCGACAAACACGTGCGCCTGCACGGCATTCAATCCTGGATGGCGCTGCCCGAGGGCCAACAAGAGTGTGAGCCCGAATTTCGCCACTACCCTGCGCAAACAATACCCACGACAACAATCGATGGAAGCCATGTCTCCGTCATCGTCGGCACCGCATGGGGGCTTTCGAGCCCCGTCGAGACTCGAGCGGACATGGTGTACGCGGAGCTCAGGATGCCCGCGGGTTGCGATCTAACGTTGCCCTCAAACGCCGAAGAGCTAGCGATCTACGTTGTCGACGGCTCCATCCAGATTGGAGCTGAGAGCGTCGGTGCTGGCGAAATGGCCGTGTTGAACAACAGCTCCGAGATTTCGGTTCGAGCAACGCAGGACGCACACGCCATGTTGATAGGCGGAGAGCCTATGGGCGCGCGTAAGCTCGCCTGGAATTTTGTTGCGCTTACCGATGAGCGCATCGCGCAAGCCAGAGAAGACTGGCGCCAAGGCCGTTACGACCTAGTGCCCGGAGACGACGAGCGTATCCCCTTTCCCGGCGACGACTAACCCGCGGATAAACCCCGCTAATGATAAAAAGATCCAGGAACCGATAATGAACCGAACTGCCAACACCGATCACCCAATACACGACCTGCTTGCCCAGCGCTGGAGCCCGTATGCGATCGATCCCGCGCGGGATGTGAGCGAGAACGATCTGGCCAGTCTATTCGAGGCGGCTCGATGGACTATGTCCAGCTATAACGCCCAGCCCTGGCGCTACATCGTGGCTGCGAAAAGTCGCCGACCAAATATCTGGCAACAGATCCACGATTGCCTAGTGCCAGGCAATCAGCCGTGGGCGGTCAACGCTCCCGTACTGGCTGTCGGTCTAGCCGCACCAAATTTCGAGCACAACGGCAAACTCAACAAAGCCTATGCACACGACCTCGGTGCTGCATCAGCCATGCTGACTGTCGAGGCAACTGCGCGGGGTCTGTCCGTGCATCAAATGATCGGCATCGATCCAGGGGCGATCAGCCGCGAATTCGAGCTCGATGACACCTTCGAGCCGTTGACCGCGTTGGCTATCGGCTACCTCGGCGCAGACGGGGTTGTGGATGAACAGTTTGCCGCTCGCCAGCAGGGGCAACGGCAACGCTTGCCGCAAGCGGATCTGATCTTGCAGGGCGGTCTCTAAACACACAAAACTGGTCTAAGGCCCGGCAAATCCCGTCTTGATGTTTGTCCCGTTGCAGGCCACGATACAAAACAATCAGGTCTGACGGTTCTATGGGAACAGTTCCCGACAATCGAACGATCAACTCGACGAGCGGCCAAGCCGCAAGCGAGATTCCAAAAACAATGCTATTCCGGGGGGAGAGCAACAATGGCGAAGACTGACGACCACGAAATCGTATCGATTTACCCGTTCACCGACGAAGAAGTCGACCAGTTCATGACTCATGCGAACGAAGCCGTTCTCATGTGGGCAACCAAAGATAGCTGGCCAGTGGGCGTAACCCACGCGTACGTCTGGAAAGACGGCAAGATCTGGATAACGTTTGCCGAGCACCGCCATCGCGCTGCCGCCATCCGCCGCAACAACAAGGTATCCGTCAACGTCTCCAGTGCGAGCTACTGGCCGGACCACGACCCGTCACTGCCGACAGGCGCTATTACCATCAAAGGTACCGGCGAGTTTCATAACGACGACGCGACCAAAGACTGGTTCTACAAGGCGCTCTCCAAGAAGACCAATCCGAACAGTGACGACGGCGAAGCGTTCTTCAACAAGCTGCTCGACACGCCGCTGCGCACGATCCTCGAAGTGACACCGGTCAAGAAGATCATGTACAACTCGAACACCGCGGGCCGCCACATGGCTGGCACGATCTCCGAGGAGGAGTTGGGTGAGCGGTTGGAATCGGACAAAGTTCGAATGGCGAAGCTGCGCGCTGAGCGCGGTCTCGACCCCCGCTAAATCAGCGCAATCAGCAAGGCAGCCCGCAACGGCTGCCTTGCTCGATGTAGCGCTTGATCGAGCTTAAGTGAGCAACAAGCCCCACCATGCTTTCGGCTGGACGGTCATCCTGTTGACCCTGGCCTCCACGCTGTCGTTCATCGATCGACAGATCCTCAATGTCATGATCGGGCCGGTGAAGCGTGATCTTGGTGGCCTCAGCGATACCGAGATCTCCCTGATCATCGGACTCGCTTTCTCTCTCGTCTACTCGCTCTCGACCTTCCCGCTCGCGCGCCTCGCCGACCGCTACAATCGCCGCAACATCATGGCGGGCTGCATCTTCTTCTGGAGTATGGCTACATCGCTGGCGGGGCTGGCGGGCAACTTCTTCCAGCTATTTCTGGCGCGTATGGGTGTGGGGGTCGGTGAGGCAGGCCTTGGCCCAGCAACGACTTCCTTTCTGGCCGACATCTATGAAGACGCCAAGCTGCCTCTCGCCTACGGCATCGTCGGTACGGCGCCTTTTATCGGCACCGGCCTGGCTAACCTGGTCGGCGGCCCGCTGATCGACTACCTCGAATCACAACCCAACCAGGTTATCCCGCTTTTCGGCGAAGTCTATTCCTGGCAGATGGTTCTCATCCTAGTCGGTCTGCCAGGAATCCTGCTGGCGGCACTCATGTTCACCGTTCGCGAGCCCGCCCGCCGAGGCGCGGGCGCTGACAAAACAGAAGGTTACCCGCTGAGCGCTGTCTGGGCGTTCGTTAAATCGCGCCGACACTACCTGAGTCTCCACTTCACCGCGTACCTGTGTCTGTCGCTGCAGGGTTTTGCGTTTCTGACCTGGATCGTTGAGCTATTCGTCCGCAAGTACGAATGGACCCGAACTGACATCGGTATCAGCTACGGATTGATTGCCATTATTGCCGGGATCATGGGTGGCATCTTCGCCGGCTTCCTCGCCGGCAAAATGATCGCCGCGAAACGCCCGGACGCGCCCATGAGGGTCTGCTTGTGGGGAACGCTAGGGCTAGCTCCCATCGCCACAATCATGCCGCTACAGAATGACGGCTTCGTCGCGATGCTTATGGTCATCCCCATAACCTTTTGCATGGCCATGCCGACTGGGCTGTCGAGCGCCGCGCTCCAGGCGATCGCGCCCAATCGGATGCGCGGGCAACTCATCGCCATCTACCTGATCTGTGTATCCTTTCTCTCCTACCTGATAGCACCGACCATCATTGCTGTGATGAACGATTACGTGTTCCAAAGGGAGTCGGCGATCGATCTATCCATGGCGTCGCTGGCAATCATTAACTACGCCATCGCCGCGATCTGCCTCGCGCTGTCACTCAAGCCCCTGGCTGCAGCGGTCGCGCGTAATCAAGCGGAGGCTGCGCAATGAGCTCAACGGTCGGGGAATATTCAAAGCACAGCCTTGAAGAGCGCATTGCGCGTCTGGAAGACATCGAGGCTATCCGGCAACTGAAAGCCCGCTACTGTGCGGGCTGCGACGATGACCACAATCCGGATACGCTCACGGCGCTCTTCGCCGAAGACGCCGTGTGGGAGGCCAGCGGGATAGCGCGCGCGGAAGGCCATGACGAGATTCGAGCTTTCTTCGAAGGCATGGGCACTTCAGGCCGTATCCGAAATTCGGCTCACCACGCCATCAATCCCGACATCGATGTCCAGGGCGACCACGCCACAGGACACTGGCGCCTGATCATGCTGTACACCGGCAATACTCCAGACGGTGGCGTGCAATATCAGAGAATCATCGGCTGGTACCGGGAACGCTACGTCCGGCTTGACGGCAACTGGAAATTCCAGCAACTCTACTGCGAGGTGGAGGAATCCGCCGCCTACCCCATTGAAGACAGCCGGCTTGGCTGACGAGGTAACCATGAGCGAACAGACAGACAATCAGCGCGACGACGCACAGATCGAGATGCACGCCCAGAACGAGCAGAAATGTCCGATGAGCCTCGATGAGGTGAATCTGTTCGTGCCCGGCTCCCAGCCAACCTGGCATGAGTCGTACAAATTCCTGCACAACGAGGCCCCTGTTCATCGGATTCCCGGAGAGGGACTGGCGCCAGGTGCCGATGCGTTCATCCTGAGTAAGTACGAAGACATCGCCCAGGTTGTTCGTGATCCCGCCCGCTTTCCTCCACCGCGCTACACCGTCGCGCCCAAACTTGAAGGAGACGACAGCGACGGCTCCGCCATGAAAGACATTGTGTTCTCACCACAGATGAACGCCATGCAGGTATCGATGGCATCGCTACGCCCGAACATGGATCTGTGGAAGAGCCACAAGCGCGAGCTAACCGACCCCTGGGTAGGCGCCGGCGCAAGCCGCCACACCAAAATGGTTACCGACACTGTGGACGGTTTGATCGACGAATGGATCGACGAAAAGGGCAGCATCGATTTCGTCGAGCGTTTCTCCCGGCCGCTGCCGCAGATCGTCATGACGACGAACCTTGGCTTCCCTGTTGAGGACATCCCACAGCTCGCCGCCTGGGGTAGCGAGCAGGTACGGCGCTACGTACACGGCCACGGTCATCGCAACCTGCTCACCGCTGCAGAAGAAGCCGAGCAAGTGCAGGTGCTCAGCGAGTTTGCCGATTACGTGCTCGACCACGTGAAGGCCAAGCGAGCCAATCCGAAAGAAGACATGATTTCCTGGCTGACCCAGGTGACCTACAAAGCGTTGGACCGCAAGCTCACCGATATCGAGATCGTCGGTATCGTGTATGCCATGCAGCTAGGCGGCCTTGAAACCACCCAGTACGCCATCGCCGAGCAAGCACGTCTGCTATGCGAAAACCCACAGGTCTTCGCCGATCTGAAAGCAAACCCGGACAAGATCAAGCTGTTCAATGAAGAAGTTCTGCGTCTACGCGCACCAACCCAGGGCCTGTCTACTCGGATGACCAGCCAGGACGAGGTTTTTCAGGGGGTTCAGGTGCCCGCCGGGTCACTCCTGCATTTGCGCTGGGGTGCTGCCAACCTGGATCCAGAGACGTTCGAGTGCCCACGCCAGATCGATCTCGAGCGCAAACCCATTACCCGGCACCTGACTTTCTCCCAAGGCCCGCGCACCTGTCCTGGCAATGGCATCTCCCGGCTCGAACAGGCGATCGCGTGGGAGCGGTTGCTGCCGAGACTCGATTCGCTCAGCTACGCGGCCGAGAACGATTTTGAGTATCAACCAGGCATCATGATGGGCCTGTACTCACTCAACGTAGACTTCACTAAAGCCGGCTAACGCCGGCGACTACTTGCCAATTGCAGGTGACTCCACATGTCTAACCTAAAACCGAAACTCGATCTGACGTCTCCTTCCGACCCATCGCTTTCGCCGGGCGAGGCTCGGTGCCCGGGTCCTTCAATGCAGGAGGTCATCGCAACCGACGCCACGCCGACACCGGAGGCTCTGAAGGCGGAGTCCTACGAGTTTCTGGGCGATGCAGACATTCCCTACAGTCGTTTCACGGACAAGGATTTTTTCGAAGCGGAGATCGACAAGGTCTGGGGCAAAACCTGGCAGTGGGCGTGCCGCGAAGAGCACATCCCCAACAAAGGCGACTACTACGTCTACGATGTGGGCCCGTACTCCGCGATGGTTGTGAGAACCACGGACAACCAGATCAAGGCGTACATCAACGCCTGTCCGCACCGAGCCATGATGTTCGCCGACCCGGGCTCGAGCGGCAAAGGCAAACAGTTCATTCGCTGCCCCTACCACGGCATGAGTTGGCACCTTGACGGATCGCTGCGCGAGATTCCCTGCCGCTGGGACTTCCCGCACGTTGACGAAGACAACTTCGCCCTGACCGAAATCCCCACGGACACCTGGGGTGGATTTGTCTTTGTAAACTTCGACGCGAACGCAGAACCGCTGGTCGATTACCTGGAAGTTTTGCCTGAGCACTATCAAGAGCTGGGCGGCCTGGAGAATCGCTACGTCGCGCTGCATACGCAGAAACTGCTACCCGCAAACTGGAAGACCGTGATCGAAGCCTTCCTTGAGGCGTATCACGTACTCGCGACACACCCGGAGGGTGTACCCACCGCCGGGGATGCGAACGCGCAATACGACGTATTCGGCAAACACGTTAACCGCTTCATGCACCTAACGGGCTATCCCAGCCCCCACTATCCGCGTGAGATGAGCCAGGAAGATCTGTTTGAACGCCTCGGCCGGAAACGCGAGGATCTGCCCCGAGGGGCCAGCGCCCGAAGCGAACACGCACGTCTGGTGCGCGAAGAATACAGCCAGGAGTGGGGTACGGATCTGTCAGGCTATTCAGACAGCCAAACGCTCGATTCGATTGAGTACTACCTCTTTCCCAGCGCCTGCTTCTTTCCTGGCCTGCGAATTCGCCTGGTCTATCGGTTCCGGCCAGTCGATGTGGATCACACCATCCACGAGATCTTGCTGCTGCAACCCGTTCCTGAGAATGGTGAGCGGCCAGCGCCCGCCGAACCGCACGTGCTCGGTATCGACGACTCCTACACCCAGGTTCCTGGTTTTGAGCTCGCCATGGTGCTCGACCAGGACACCGAGAACTTCAAGCGTCAGAGCCTGGGCATCAAGGCATCAGCGAAGGCTGGCCAGACCTTGGGCAACTACCAGGAAGTGCGGATCCGGCATATGCACCAGACGCTGGATGAGTATTTGGCGCGGTAGCTTGAGGCCAGAGGGTCGTCATCGCGATTGAGTCCGAAGGACGACAGTGGCGATCTCCGGAGTTTGGTATCGCCTTGTTAAACGGGTTCCGAGGTTGGGCACTTGCTCTTTACCTAGACCGATTGCGCAAGCAATCGGTTACCCGGCAGGGCATTGGCGCAGCCAATGCTCGAGAGGGCGTGCGGCTGATGGATGTCGTCGCTTAATGTGTTCCGGGGTTTGGACCCTGCTCTTTACCCGCTGTTCGCCCGTCCAGGGCTCACGCTCTTCTACGACCGGCGGAGTCATCCGCCGGCGATCCGGCACATCCATGTGCCGGATTTCTGAAGTTCCTAGTCGTGGCGCCGGCATCCATGCCGGCGAATCGCTGATAGATCACGCGGTTGTTCTGGCATGCCCTCCCCAGCCGTCTTCGCGAGGCGTGGCGAAGCCACAACGCGGCGATCTCCGGAGCTTGGTGTCGCCTTGCTAAACGAATTCCGAGGTTAGAAATCCGCTCTCTACCTAGACCGATTGCGCAAGCAATCGGTCACCCGGCAGCGGTTCGCGCTGCGAACTCGCGAGAGCGCGCGCGGCTGAAACACGCCGTTGCTGATTGAGCTCCGTGGTTTGGGCCCTGCTCTCTACCTAGACTGATTGCGCAAGCAATCGGTCTAGGTAGAGAGCAGACTCCTAACCCCGGTATCCGCTCAACAAGGTCATGCCCAACCTCGGAGTCCGACTGGAAACAACATGCCAAACCACGGAGATCGCCGCGTTGTGGCTTCGCCACGCCTCGCGAAGACGGCTGGGGAGGGGATGCCCAAACAACCGGGTAACCCGTCGGGGATTGCCGGCTGGGTTGCCGGCACCCCAGTGAGCGTCGCGAGTCTGGCCGCACACGGATGTGCGGCCCCGCCGGCGGATGACTCCGCCGGTCGTAGAAGAGCGTGAGCCCCGGACGGGCGAACAAGCGGGTAAAGAGCAAGTGCCCAACCCCGGTATCCGCCTAAACAAGGCGACTCAAAACCAAGGAGATCGCCGCGTCGTGGCTTCGCCACGCCTCGCGAAGACGGGTAGGGAGGGGATGCCAAACAACCGGGTAACCCGTCGGGGATTGCCGGCAGGGATGCCGGCACCCCAGTGAGCGTCGCGAGTCTGCCGCACAGGGATGTGCGGCCCCGCCGGCGGATGGCTAGCGCCGATTGTTCAACAATCGGCGGGCGGCAGTTGATTGCGAAGCAATCAATGAGAGCCACGCCGGTCGTAGAAGAGCGCAAGCACTAGGACGTGCGCAGCGCGGGTAAAGAGTCCGCCGCCAATACCCGCAGTCGCTCTTCTATCTCACCACCCCACCCGAAGATCGCCGCGTCGAAGCTACGCTTCTCCTCGCGAAGACGGGGAAAACGGCGATGAGGGGCAACACATCCGCTCTCGAGCATTTTTCGATCGCTTCGCGATCTGAATAATGCACTGCCGCTGTTCCGGGGTTCTAAGCGCGTCGATTTTTCATAGGCCGAGTGCATTGCACTCGGCCTATGAAAGAGTCGACGTTAAAAAAAAGGGCCGGCATAGCCGACCCTTTTGAGCAAGCCCGCCGCAGGTGCGGCGAGCATTCAGCTGAATAGTTACAACCGGTAAGTAGCGGTGAAGATCACCTGACGCGGTCGAACAACGCCGCCGAACAGGTCACGGCCATCGTTGCCGCCGGGCTTGTCAGCCTGACCACCCTGGTAGTACTCGTTCGACAGGTTTCGACCAACAACCGAGAAGTCCCAAGTACCGTCGGTGGTGCCGAGGGCCACTCGGGCGTTGTAACGCCAGAAGCTGTCCTGGATAGCCAACGGGTTGTTGTTGGTGTTGGTCTGATACTCATCCGAATAGATGGCCTCAGCCGCAACAGACAACGCCCATGCATCGTTCAGCTCACGGAAGTAGTCAAAGCCCAGTGAGCCCTGAATCTCAGGCGCTCGTGTCAGCGGCTCGCCGCTCAGATCACGCGTGCCCGTCAGCGGGTCACACTGAGGATCAACCGGCACGCTACAGGCTGCACCCGGGAAGCTGTCGTATTCGCCTTCGTTGAAGCCAATCTGGCCGCGCAGTGTGAGACCGTCAGTCGCTGCGTAGATGGTTTCAATCTCTAGGCCGGTAGTGGTCGCGGTTGCCGCGTTATCTACTGAGAAAGAGGTGGTTGCAGAATCAAACACACTGATCTGGATATCGTTGAACTCGTAGCGATACGCGGTGGCATTCAGGCGTACACGGCCGTCTGCGAGTGTGCTCTTGATACCAAACTCGAAGCCTTCAGCATCTTCCGGCTGGAATACCAGAGACTCACCCGTCGAGGAGGAGCTGATCACCGTGTTGGTTGAGAAACCACCAGACTTGTATCCCGTCTTGTATGCGCCCCAGATGGTCATGTCGTCATTCGGACGCCACGTGAGGGTGACTTCCGGAGAGACCTCGGTGTCATCGAAATCACTCGCCAGAACAACGCCTTCCGGAGACAGAATGTTCAAGACCGGGCCGAATATGAAGTGAACATATGTGTTCGACTGGGTCGCTTCTTTCTGGTCGTCGGTGTATCGAGCACCAGCAGTCAGTTCCCACTGCTCGTTGATGTTCCAGATTGCCTGGCCATACACAGAGTAGGAGTCACTCTCTATGCTTGATACGCCTTCCCACGTGTTGCTGAAACCGGTGATCGGATCAAAGCCAAGGGCGGCAATCTTGCCGGCGTTGTCTGAGTTGCGCTCGAACGTTTCGTAGAATGCGCCGACCATGTAGTTAACCGGAGAGTCGAACTGAGTCAGAACCCGGAATTCCTGAGACAGCGACTTCTGGTCTTCCCACTGAGCACCCAACAGATTGTTGTAGACCGTGCCGTCGAAGTTATCGAAACGGAAGTAGTCGTAGTCCATGAAACCCGTAACCGAAGTCAAAGTACCCCAATCAAGGTCGTACTCGATGTTGAGCGTCGCCAGCTTGCTATCGAACTCACCCGTTGGGTCACCGTTACCGATGTCACGGCTGTAGGCCGCTGCGAGTTCACGCGGCAGCGCACCGTTAGACGCGTTGCCATCGAGTTTGCAATCGCCAAACGGGTCAGCGAGGCCGTTACTGACTGGCAGAGGGCCGGAACAGCTGTTGTTCTCGTTGGTTTGGAAACTATCCGTATCGAGCCGCGTCAGCAGGTACTTGAGCGTCACTTGCAAGCGGTCGGTTGGGTTCCAGTCGAGGGTCAGTCGAGCAGCAGCCGTGCGCTCGGAGCCGAGGTCTTCCGCGCCACCTGGATAGTCAAAAGGCTCCGCCGCGTTGACTTCACCTGCGCTGTTCTCGATGAAGCCAGCGTTGTTCTTCAACCAGCCTTCGGCATCCGCCAGACGGAAAGCGAGACGCGCATTCAGCGTCTCAGACAGAGCACCTGAAACCATGCCTTCGATAATCGTTTCCTGAGCTTCGGTTTCGTAACCAAAGGAAAGCTTGGTTTCGAATTCTTCAGTCGGCATCGCGCTCGTTGTAGAGATCACGCCTGCCGGACTGTTCTTACCAAAGAAAAGAGCCTGCGGTCCTTTGAGAACCTCCACAGTACCCAAGTCGAAGAAGGCCTGACGCACGATGTGACCGCGGTCGACCTGAACGCCGTCGATGTTGACGCCAACACTGGACTCAATGCCCGGATCGAGACTCGTTGAGCCGTAACCGCGCACGACAAAGTTTGCGCCGTTGCCGGATGAGCCTGGGTACATAGCAACCTGAGTTGCCAGGTCTGCGATCTCATTCAAATTAGTCGCGCCATAGCGTTCGATGGACTCAGTATCAAACGCTTGGATGGCCACAGGAACGTCCTGTGCAGATTCTTCCCGCTTACGGGCGGTTACCACAACCTCTTCAATCGCCGGTGCGGCGTGTAGAGGCGTCGCATCGATAGCGACAATCGACAGAACAAGCAGGCTAGCTGCCAGCTTGACGAAACAGTCTCTCATCTGAAATCCCCGTTATTTCCGGCCTAAAACCGGATTCTCTCCACAGCAACGAGCGAAACACCCGCTGCCACCTAATTGATCGAGGCGAGCCTCGACCATAAAAATTGTTCTGTGAAACTCAGGCGTCGGCCATCGCAAATCTCATCGCAACTCGACTCCGCCAACTTCCGCCATCATTTCGGTCAGTGGATCAGATTCGTGCCGGTCTCCGCGAGCCAGCCCAGTGAAAGGGGGCCCCTCTAGAACCGCCGTACTCGCGGCGTTCTGGTTCCAATCCATAACCACCTGACGGTGCGCCATTTTCCACACATCGCCGCGCTTCTCAAAGCGATCAAGATATCGGCCGATATAAGTCATCTCCTGATCTGGGCCATCGGCAATCGCGCGGTAGTGGTAAGCGGTTACGTAGGTCTCAACCCAGGCTCGATCAGCGTCGAAAACAAAACTGGTGTTGCCGATCTTATGCTGGGTGTAGCGATAGGCGCGGATACCGGCGGGCAGAGATGCGCAGAACTCGTGCGCGGCGCCGTTAAACCCACCATAGGCGACGGTCGCGTCCGGCCAGTAGCAGGCTTTGAGTGCCACCTCGTCCGCCCGGTCAACTCCCTGACAATGCACAGCGAGCACATCGGCAATCGCCAGTCGATCGGCAATCTCCGCCGCATTCGGGACGGCCCCAACAATTCGCTGCATGAAATCTCCCCTGGATATGCCCTTAGCTACGAATATTGACCGCAGCAAACAGCGCGCAGTCCGGCACAGACCAAACCGAACCGCGGAGAATACCGTCAGTTGTGCTTGTTTTCGAGTGTTGTGTTAGACACCATTTCAGGCCCATCGCAGGAGCAGAACATGCCAGAAGTCGTGTCTTCCGAAGCCAGCCGTCAGCGCCTTGAACAGGCTGCCGACAAGTTGGAGATTATGGATCTCTCTGCCACCTATATGCGCGGGCTGGACCGTCTCGATGGCGAGACCCAGGCTACTGTCTTCTGGCCCGACGCCTACCTCGACTACGGAATCTATGAAGGCGGCGCACACAGCTTCGTCGAGTACTGCCAAACGGCTCTCGCGACCCACAAGGCCAACCAGCACATGCTCGGGCAGATTCAGATTGAGCTGGACGGTGATGAGGCCTGGGGTGAGGTCTACTACCAGGCCTACCACCGGCTGGACAACGACGACGGCGAGCCTCGCGACCTGTATATCGCTGGACGGTACATTGATCGCTACGAGCGCCGCGACGGCCTGTGGCGAATCAGCTATCGCGCTGAACTCGTTGACTGGGTTCGCGAAGGCCCCGCGGCGGATGCATGGTTTGAAGGCAGCGACATGATAGTCGGCCAGCGCAAGCCCAATGATTTGCTCTACGACCGAGAGCGGATGCGCAAGCGGGTGCAACCGTCAGGATAGCCGAAACCCCTATAAAACAAGTGTTAACTAGCGGCCAAACGCACTCATCGTTTTAGCCGATGAGTAACATCCAAGAGTAGACGCCAAGGCGCCACACTGGCACCCTCCGGAGATGGATCTCCCCCTAAAGTGCTCGTGTGGCAACGTCAGCGGCGTCGTCAAAGGCATTCGCCCATCGAAGGCGAACCACGGCATTTGCTACTGCAACGACTGCCAGTCGTTTGCGCACTTTCTCCAAGAGCCACCAATCTTCCTCGACGCAAACGCCGGTACACACATCGTGCAGGTGTCTCCCAGGCGCTTGCACCTGCGCAGTGGCATGGACGACGTTGCCTGCGTGCGCCTGCGTCCGGGCGGTCTGATGCGCTGGTACGCCAGTTGCTGTAACACACCTCTCGCGAACACGCCGCACCCTCGCGTGCCGCTCGTCGGCATGATTACCGCGTGCCTGAATCACACGGTGACGGGGCAACCGCTGGAAGTCTTCGCCGGCGAGTGTAGCGGTAGGGTATTCGCGGACAAGGCCCGGGGCGACACCAGCAACTTGCCGAAACGCTTTCAGGCGCCTTTCGGCATGCTCTATCGTTTCGCCAAGATGAATCTGCTGGGCTTGCTACGGGGGGCGGGCCGTCGCTCACCGTTTTTCCATCCGGTGACGCGCGAACCAATCGCTCCGCCTATGGTTTTGACAGCCGAAGAGCTCGCCGAGGTCGAGAAACGACGGGACGCCTTCGAGCCAACCGGCGAAAGTCTCGCCTAAGCGCTTGTTCTGGCGCGCGCCCAATCGCGCGCAGATTCGGAAGCAACCCAGACGAGCGAGTTAGCCAGAAAACGGCGAAATTCCTCTGACGCATAGGTCGACGGCCCGTCACCGATATCAGAGGCAATGACCGGAGAACGCCTCGCGGCGTTCGCCCAGGCCACCAGGTCGCTTCCTGGCGCGTGCTTCCAGTTCGCCTGCTGCTCCGCTGGCGCGAGCGGCGGTGGCGAGAAATTTTCCTGCACAAAGTCGTACTCAGCCCGCAACAGAGGCACTACGTCTGATTCATATCCGGCGGTCTTCAGATACAGCTCATCGGTAACCTCGAAGCCATCCGAGAGCCCGTCGAGCACCGCGTGTTGCGTCTGCGGCGTAAGTTGCACGGTGGCATTTGGAAACGGTCCATGGCCACCTCGATAGCCGGAGCCTGGAACCAGCTCACCGTCGACAACGGTGTCGGTGAGCTGGAACGAGCTGCCACTGATTTGCCGCCAGAGCGGCCAGAAAGGCCACTGCACGGTGCCGTGGTTGAGCAGCACGATGCCGGTGCCGCGTTCCAGCAGTGCTTCGATCGCCGCTGCATACTCGGCCGTGGGTGCGCCCCGCTCATCCGCCAGGTCGTGCACCGCGCCGATACCTGGGATACCGCACATGTCGTAAAACAGCACGGTATCCCAGCGCGCCGCGTCCGCTGCGGCGAGGACAGACTGAGCCGCAGGATGCTCTACGAGCGTCGTCTGCACACCGTCCAGTGCGCCCAGCATCTCCTGAAAGGAGTCATGGGCAAACGCGTGGCCCTTGCACACCACCAGAACTTGAATTGCCGACATTCACTGCTCCCGATCGATCGTGGTCGTTGACAGAACAAAACCATCAACATAGCTTGTTTTGACTATGCCGGTTTCACGGGAGAGAACCAAGATGGCAAGCACGAATGACACACCACTATCCATTGAAGAAGTAAATCTATTCGATCCTGAGCTACAGCAATGTCCCTTTGATGCCTACCGGGTCTTGCGGGACGAAGCGCCGGTGTACCAGTGCCCCGCCTCCGGAATGTATGTGATATCGCGATTTGACGACGTGAAACGCGTGCTGACGGACCCCGTGACCTTCACCAATCAGACCGCGCGCCTGAACGCGAACGCCAAGCCGAGCGAGAGGCAGCAGAAGGTCAACGATCTATTCAAACAGGAAGGTTGGTTACCCGCGCCTACCCTCGCGGGACGGGACGACCCTAACCACAAGCAAATGCGCGCAATGTTCAATGAAGCCTTCCGGCCGAAAAAGATCCAGGCCATGGATCCGGAAGTGCGCGACCTCGCTTACAGTCTTATCGACGACTTCATCGACGATGGTCATTGCGAGTTTGTCAGTCAGTTTGCCGTGCCGCTGCCTCTGGTCATCATAGGCCGCCAGATGGGCGCGGACCCCAAAGACATCTGGAAGATCAAAGATTGGACCAACGCGTTCTTCCACCGCATTTCCATGATGCTGGCCGAGGAGGATGAACTGGGCACGGTGCGCAAGGAAATCGAGGCGCAGCACTACTTTCAGCCGATCTTCGAGCGCCTGCGGCAAGAGCCGAACGACACCTTGCTGAGTGAGCTGGTGAACTCGGTTATCGAGGAGTGGGGCCGACCGCTGAACGACAACGAGCTACACGCCGAAATGATGGCGGACACCTTCGTTGGCGGCAGCGAAACCAGCACAAACGCATTATCAGCCGGCGTCAAACTGCTCATCGAAAATCCGAACGTCTGGGACAAGCTGAAAAGCGACCCTGATCGCTTCATGAAGAACTTTTGCGAGGAGGTACTCCGCCTTGAGTCTCCTGTACAGAGCCTTATGCGAGCCACCGCCGTCGACGTCGAGATAGCCGGCACCGTCATCCCGGCCAACTCGCTGATCAATGTGCGTTACGCAGCGGCCAACCGCGACGACCGCAAATTCGATAATCCCGACGTGATCGACCTGGAGCGTAAGGGCGCCGGTGGTCACATGGCCTTCGGCTCAGGCGTACATCACTGCCTTGGTGCGCCACTGGCGCGGCGGGAGCTGCTCTGGAGCTTTACAGCCATCACGGAAAAGATGGACGAGCTGAGATTTGCCGAGGGCAAAAACGACTTTACCTACCATCCACACTATCTGCTGCGCTCCCTGAAGCAATTGCACATTGAGTTCACACCCGCCAGCTCAGGCTAGGGCTCATCTTGAGCAGGCTCGACGAATCACCGCGAGCCCGTGCGCTAGTGGAGCTGACGATGGGCAAATCCGAGCTGCCGCGATCCGTGCCGTTACTCGAAGAGGACAGCCGAATTCGCTCCGCACGCAGCCACTGGCGCTACAACGGACAGAAGCGCCCTGACTTTGCGGTCGCGCCCGGGCGAGGCCAGCAATCGGTGTGGGACTTCCCCCGGCCACCGAGGATTGTCCGGTGCGACGAGACGATTCGAGTGGAGCATCGGTCGCGAGTCATCGCTCGGAGCACGCGCGCCGTCCGAGTGGAAGAAACCGCCGGAGCGCCCACCTACTATCTACCTCCCGAAGACGTCGATGAGGCGCTAATCAACTACGGCGAGGTGACATCTGTATGTGAATGGAAAGGGGCTGCTCAAACGCTGAACCTGCGCGGTGTGCCCGGCGCAGGTTGGCGATACGTCCACATGTTTGCAGCGTTCGCTCAGCTACATCTATGGCCGTCATTCTATCCGGGAAAGCTGGATTGCTTCGTTGCTGACGAAAAGGTGCGAGCGCAACCCGGCGGCTTTTACGGCGGCTGGGTGACCAGCAATCTCGCAGGCCCGATCAAGGGCGTGCCAGGCTCATCGGCCTGGTAGCAAGGAAGTAGCACCAAATGGCGGCCGCCTGCCCCGCCGGCACTACAGCCGGCAGGTTTGATAGCTGGTCAGTCTCGGTCGCTGAAGTGCCGTTCCGACATCTCGTGTCGTTCCTGGGCCTCCAGGCAAAGCGTCGCTATCGGACGAGCTTCGAGTCGTTTCAGGCCGATTTCTTCGCCTGTCTCCTCACAAAACCCGTACTCGCCATTGTCGACTCGGGCGAGCGCCGCGTCGATCTTGCGCAGAAGTTTGCGCTCGCGATCACGCGCCTTGAGCTCCAGACCGAACTCGCTTTCCTGGGTGGCCCGGTCGTTCGGATCAGGGAAGTTGGAAACCTCGTCTTTGAGGTGGTTGATCGTGCGATCAACCTCTTCCATCAACTCGCGCTTCCAGTTCAACAGAATTGTGCGGAAGTGCGCGAGCTGTTCCTCACCCATGTACTCTTCGTTCTTACCCGCCTCATAGGGTTCGACGCCATGGACCGGCCCCGCCATAACGTCACCGCTGGGTCGACGAACTAGCGGCGACGGCTTCGGTGCCTGTCGGGCTGCTGCTCGCTTGGCGGCCGCCTTCTTCGACGGCAACTTCCTGGGCGCTGCCTTCTCGGCTGCTTTCTTTGCGGCTGCCTTCTTCTTGGCCGTTGTCGTTTTAGCCCCAGCTTTTTTAGCAGAAGCTTTCTTGGCCGGGGCTTTTTCAGCCGCAGGCGCTTTAGCTTTGGTCGCTTTGCTAACGGCGGCTTTCGCCTTCACAGCGCCCTTAGCTGCTGCGCTGCTCGTCGCTTTCTTCTTGGCAGGGGCTTTCTTTGCCGCAGGCTTGGCAGGCGCTTTCTTAGCTTTCGTCGCGGCCTTCTTGGCGGCCGGCTTTGCTTTGCCTTTGGCCGGCGTCTTCTTGTCAGCCATCGTAGTACCCGTATTGGTCATGTTCGCGAATGGAACCCACCGATTTGTGCCGGCTGCATCAATGGCACGACAACAGGCGGTGCAAAAATAGACGCGGCATCATACTTAAACCGCGCGAACTTTCCAGCGTCTATTCTGTTGTGCGCCGCACCATGGATTTCGACAGATACTCGCTTGGCGTGAGTGTCGCTCGCGATATAGTGACGAATTCCGCGTCCGTCCCGAGGCCCGCCCCATGAAAGAAAGCGTGAACGAAAGCAAAACCACGTCATCAACATCGAAAGCCAGCGCGAACTCGCCCACACCGGATAGCGAACTGCCGATGGGTATAGCTCTAACGCCTTTCGATGAGAGTTATCAGGCAGACCCCTACGCGGTACTGCGGCGTGCACAGTCAGGCAATCGGAGCTACTTCGATAGCGAGTTCCGTCGAGTGTTTGTAACCGACCACGTGGAGGTGAAACGAGTCCTTCGAGATCGCGGCATGTGGTCGGATCCGCGCAAAGCAACAGAGGACTCGTTCAGCAGGATGTTTCGGCCAGATCGAAACGAGGAGCAACGGGAGCCGTCGATGCTGTTTCTCGACGATCCCCAGCACAAACGCCTGCGCAACCTCGTAAACAAGGCTTTTACTCCAGCGGCGGTCGAAAAGCTCCGACCACGCGTACGCGAGATAGCCGACAGGCTGGTGCGAGAGATCGATTCCAACCCTTTCGACATCGTCGCTCACGTCGCGGCGCCATTGCCGGCTATCGTGATCGCCGAGATGCTGGGTATCGAAGAAGCGAACATCGGTCAATTCAAAGCCTGGTCTGATACCACGACAGCAACATTCTTCAACCCGTTTCGCAGCGAAGACGATCTCGCGGAAGCTGCCCAGGCCGGCGCCAATCTGGACGCGCTGTTCCGAGAGCAGATCAAGCTTCGCCGCTCGAATCCCGGCACGGACCTCACCTCGGCCATGGTGCTGGCACGGGACGGTGACGACACGCTCACAGATGATGAGATCGTCTCCCAGTGCAACCTGCTCCTAGTCGCTGGCAACGTCACGACCACCGATCTCATCGGCAACGGACTGAAAGCGCTGATGGAGCACCCCGGACAACTGAAGCTGCTGCGCGAGAGTCCTGACCTGCTGGCGAACGCCGTGGAGGAGATGCTGCGCTTCGACTCGCCTGTTACTCAATCGGGCCGTATCGCCAATGAGGACATGGACATCGCTGGCTGCCCGATTCACCAGGGCGGCTCGGTCAGCGTGTCACTGGCCGCCGCCAACCGCGACCCACTCGTCTATGAGCGACCCGACGAATTCGACATCACGCGTTCGGACGTCACACACCAATCATTCGGCGGCGGACGACACTTCTGCCTAGGCGCGCCGCTGGCGCGCGTAGAAGCGCAGGAGGCAGTGTCAGCGATCCTCACCCGCTTCACTGAGCTGGATATGGA
>CAYGQC010000012.1:0-43781 GCA_964351875.1 uncultured Pseudomonadales bacterium | reverse complement strand
CGAGCCCAAGCCGCGGCGGCCTTACCCCTAAGATCAACGAGTCTATGCCCAAAAATTCGAAGCACAGCCAAGCACAATCGCCGTATCTGCTCGAGTCAGACGTCCGTCGCGTGCTGTCGGAGTCCGGCCGGCCGTTGAATCAGGTCGATCTGCTGTCGGCGCTTGGGGTTGATCGGCGCGCGGCAAAGGCTCTGCGCGGGATTCTTAAGGCCATGTTGGCCGACGACAATATAGAGCTGTCCGCGAGAGGGTTGTACTCGTTGCCGTCAGAGTCGCAGGTCAGTACGGGCGTACTCAGGCTAATCAAGGGCCGGTTGTACCTCGGTGATGCGCAGGTACCTGATGATCGGGCTCGGCTGCGCCCGGGTGATCGAGTCAGTGCGATTACGACGGACGCCGGTGTTCAGATAACCGATGTCCTGGAACGATCGACCGCACCGGTGGTGGGTCTGCTGCGCCGCTCCCGGCACACGAATTTTGTTGATTCGATGACACCGGGCTTTCGCGGCCGGGTCATGCTCACTAACGATGATCCTGCATTGTCTGATGGCGACACCGTTGAGGTCGAAGTAGACGAAGACGACGGCCGCGGCCTGGTTGGTCGGCTGGTGCGCCTGGTTGTTGCGGACGGCGAGGCAGATCGTGCGTCGGCTACGCTGCTGGCCAGCCACGGCGTGCCAACCGAGTTTCCCCAGGCGGTTATCGATGCGGCGAGCAAGCTCTCCAAACGGGTAGGCGGTACAAAGAGTCGGCGAGATCTGAGCGACTTACCCTTCGTCACCATCGATGGTGAAGACGCCCGTGATTTTGATGACGCGCTTTATTGCAGTGCGAGTGATGACGGATTTGAGCTCTGGGTGGCCATCGCCGATGTCGGCCACTACGTGAAGCCGGGTAGCGCCCTGGATGTGGAGGCGCTGTCGCGCGGCAACTCGGTTTACCTGCCAGACAGGGTTGTTCCGATGCTGCCCGAAGCCCTCTCCAACGATCTGTGCTCGCTGCGACCGGAAGAACGGCGCATGACCCTGGTCTGCAAAATGTTGCTGGGGCCGCGGGGCGCTGTCCGCAGCTTTGAGTTCTTCGAGGCGGTGATACGGTCATGGGCGCGGCTGACCTATACGGATGTTGGCGCGTTCCTCCAGGGCGCGCACTTACCTGTCAGCAAACCCGTGATCGGCTCGCTGCGACAACTGCATAGAGCCTTCAAGGCGCTGCGCAAGGCGCGGGAGCGGCGCGGCGGCCTCGATTTCGATAGCAACGAGGTCAAGCTGGAGCTGCACGAGGGACGCGTCGTCGCCCTGCATCCGGTACTGCGAAACGATGCCCATATGCTGGTTGAAGAGGCGATGATCGCAGCGAATGTCTGCGCGGCGATGTACCTCGAAGACAACGAAGCGGGCGCGCTGTATCGCAACCACGAGCCGCCGTCCGATGAGAAGTGGGCGCAGCTCAAGACGGCGTTCGAGTTCGCGGGCGTGCCGTTCGATGTGACAAACCTCACGCCGAAATCCCTGGCCGCCGCGATGGCGGCGCTTTCTGACCGGGAAGACAAAGCCCTGTTCGACGTGCTGATTTTGCGTAGTCTGATGCAGGCGAACTACACCCCGGACAACAAGGGCCACTTCGGCCTTGGCCTCACGCACTACGCCCACTTCACCTCGCCCATCAGGCGCTATCCGGACTTGGTGGTGCATCGCGCAATCAAAGCCCTGTGCCATGGCAAGCAGCCTTCGCTCTCGGGCGAAGGCCTGGCCGCCGCCGGTGAGCAATGCTCCATGACGGAGCGGCGCGCGGAGGATGTGGAGCGCGGCGTCACTTCCTGGCTCAAATGCGAGTACCTGTCACACCACCTGGGTGAGCAGTTCGACGGCATGGTGATGGCGGTTACCAGCTTTGGATTGTTCGTCGAGCTGGACACGTTCTATCTGCAAGGCCTGGTACACATCTCCAACCTCGGCAGCGACTACTTTTCGTATCAGCCGGAGAATCAGACGCTCGTGGGTGAGCGCAGCGGCCGGCGCTTTGCCCTGGGTGATCGCATCGATGTGGTTTTAACGTCTGTCGAGCCTGAAGTTGGCAAGATCGACCTGATGCCGGTTGAAACCCTGGAGCGAGACAGCGCGCGCAGTGGGAGAGGCGGGCGCAATTCTCGAGGTGGGGGTGCACCTCGCAAGGGTGGCAGAGGCAGGTCCGAGCGCGGGAGAAACGAGTCTCGCTCGGCTCGCGCCGAAAAAGTGGCTGGCGATACTCAGCCGCAGCCCAGCGAGAACGCCGGGAAGAAAACCGGGAGCAAGGCAGGCGGCAAAACCGCCAAAGTGAAAAGTAAGAACAAGACGAAAGGCGGGACCAAGGCGAAGAAGGCGAACAGCAAAGGCGCGAAAGGTAAGAATTCGGCTGCCGCGTCGTCCAACCCAGCTAACTCAAGCAGGAAGCGTCGCTAGTGAGCGGCTCCGTCGTCAGTGGGCGTCATGCGGTTACGGAACTGCTGCAGCGCGAACCCGATCGGGTGCGCGGGCTGCTCGTTCAGAAAGGGCGCGCCAGCGAGCGTCTACAGGATCTTATCGAGCTCGCGCGATCCCTCGACATCCGTGTGGACTTCGCCGACCGAACTCGTCTTGATCGCATGTCGGAGGGCAATCATCAGGGCATTGTTGCCCAGGTACAGCAGCGCAAACTCGCCGATGAGGCTGAGTTTGAGTCTCGTTTCGCCAGCTTCGATAAACCTCTCATTCTCGTGCTCGATGAGATCGAGGATCCGCGCAACCTGGGTGCCTGCCTTCGCAGCGCCGATGCAGCGGGCGTGGACGCAGTCCTGGTTCCCGAACGGCGCTCAGCGCCGCTGACCGAGGCGGCAGCGAAGGCGGCGAGCGGCGCGGAGTCCACCGTCTTTCTGGTGCAGGTGACGAACCTCGCGCGCCGGCTTGCGTGGCTTAAGGAGCAGGGCGTCTGGCTGGTGGGCACCGAGGGCGACGCAGAGCAGGCCTGGCATCAGGTTGATATGACCGGACCGGTGGCCGTCATACTCGGCAGCGAAGGCAAAGGCATGCGCCGCCTGACCCGGGAAGCCTGTGACTTTACGGTGAGCCTGCCCATGGCAGGCGCGGTAAGCAGCCTTAACGTGTCGGTTGCCGCCGGCATCATGTTGTTCGAAGCGGTGCGCCAGCGCGGCCAGGCTTGGGCCAGTGGCCGCAAGCCACGCCTTGCATCCAGTCCGCCAGCTCCCTAGAATGCGCGGCCCGCAGGGAAGGCCTTGCGGGCGACAATTTAGACGCTCGGCCAG
Source organism: uncultured Pseudomonadales bacterium (assembly GCA_964351875.1). Classification (GTDB taxonomy): domain Bacteria; phylum Pseudomonadota; class Gammaproteobacteria; order Pseudomonadales; family Azotimanducaceae; genus JANSWO01. The sequence continues at coordinate 40,501 of CAYGQC010000012.1, read as the reverse complement.
ATCGCAATCAGCCGAGCCTTCCTGCTCTACGTCCGTAGCAGCCCGATCCAGGGCATCGAGACGGGGGCATTAACCCAAAGGGAGATCCTATGCGACATTATGAAGTCGTATTCCTCGTTCATCCTGATCAGTCTGATCAGGTCCCCGGCATGATTGAACGCTACAGCCAGCTCATCGAGAAAGGTGACGGCAAAGTACATCGCGTTGAAGACTGGGGCCGACGTCAGCTCGCTTACCCGATCAACAAGATCCACAAAGCCCACTACATCCTGCTCAACATTGAGGTTGGCGGTGCGGAACTGACCGAACTCGAAAGCGCATTCCGTTTTAACGACGCCGTTCTGCGCAATATGATCATCTCCCGCAAAGCTGCTGAAACCGGCTCCTCTAAGATTTACGAGGAAGAGCTGCGCGAGAAAGAGAAAGAGAAAGAGCGCGACAAGCGTCGGGAAGCCGAAGCGGCCGATCGGGCGAGCCGTCGCGACGACCGTGACGATCGAGATGACCGAGATCAAACTGACAGCACCAGCGACGAGCCGGCACCGGTTGCCGCTCCAGAAGAAGGAGAGTAAGTCATGGCTCGAGGATTTCGACGCAAGAAGTTCTGCAAATTCACCGCAGAAGGCATCAAGGAGATCGACTACAAAGATCTGGACTTGCTGCGCCAGTACATCACCGAAACGGGCAAGATCGTGCCCAGCCGAATCACCGGCACCAGCGCACGTTATCAGCGTCAGTTGGCCACCGCGGTAAAACGCGCGCGCTACCTGGCACTGCTGCCGTACAGCGACGCGCACAAGTAAGGAGCGATTGCCATGGACGTAATATTGATGGCTCGCCTGGCCAATCTGGGCGATCTCGGCGAAGTAGTCAGCGTAAAATCTGGCTACGCTCGCAACTTTCTCTTCCCGCAGGGCAAAGCAGTACGTGCCACTGACGCTAACCGCGAAGTCTTTGAGACCCGTCGCGCTGAGCTTGAAGCCGTGGCCAAAGCGGAACTCGGCGGCGCTGAAGGCCGTGCCGCGGGACTGAATGGCCAGGTACTGACCCTGATCGTAAAAGCTGGCGAAGAAGGCAAGCTGTACGGCAGCGTTGGCACCCAGGAAGTCGCTGATGGCCTGACTGCCATGGGGCAGGAAGTGCACAAGGCCGAAGTGATGATGCCGGAAGGCGTGATTCGCTCACTGGGCTCGTATGAAGTTGCGATCCAGTTGCACAGCGACGTGTCCGCCCAGGTACAGGTCAACGTCGTCGAGGAGTAAAACCCTCACGTCGCGCTGCCTGCGTGAAACACGTGGGAGCGTCGTAATACTGACGAGCACAACGGGCGGTTTACCGCCCGTTGTTGTGTCTGGCTCTCCCGTTTCCTGTGCGGATGTTTGCTCACGCAGCGTCGGGCTTCGGTTGGCCTGTGAAAAGGCTCGAAACCGCTCATATCCCCAGGCTTATCCCTTGCGCGCGAGCGCTAAAACCCGGAGTCTTACCGGCCGTCCGATACCTCCCTCGCCATGTCTGATTCCGCAGCTAACAACCCGACTCTCACCACCTCAGCGCTGAAAACGCCGCCGCACTCACTGGAAGCCGAGCAGTCGGTTCTCGGCGGTCTCATGCTGGACGAAGAAGCGTGGATGAAGGTCAGTGAGATCGTCCGGGCTAAAGACTTTTTCCGCCCGGCGCACCAGATTCTGTTTGAGACGATGGCTGATCTTGCCGGTCTTGATGAGCCGTTGGATGCGGTGACGGTGTCGGAGAAACTGTCGGGCAAAGGCTTGCTCGACAAGGTCGGCGGTGTGGCCTATCTCGGTGAGCTGGTGGAGTCCACGCCGGGCACGTCGAACGTTGTTGCCTACGCGAACATCGTGCGTGAGCGCTCGGTCCTGAGAGAGCTGCTGGCTGCCGCCAATCGAATTGCCGAGCGCTCGTTCATGCCGGATGGCCGAACCAGCGACGAGCTGCTCGATCTGGCGGAGCACGAAGTATTCGAGATTGCGGAGAATCGCGTTCAGCGCGGTGGCGGGCCCCAGAAGCTGGTGCCGCTGTTGCAGGCTGCGGTGCAGCGCATCGAGAAGCTGTACGAAACGGGTAATCCGATCACGGGCCTGTCTACGGGCTTTGACGATCTGGACAGGAAAACCGCGGGCATGCAGGACTCGGATCTGGTCATCGTTGCCGGTCGGCCGTCTATGGGCAAGACGGCGTTCGCGTTGAACCTCGTTGAACACGCGATCATGACGCCGGGTGAGGGGGGTGTGCTGGTATTTTCTCTGGAGATGCCCGCCGAGCAGCTTGTCATGCGCCTGTTGTCATCCCTCGGCCGCATCGATCAGACGCGGATGCGAACCGGCGACATGAAAGAGGATGACTGGCCGCGCTTTACCGCAGCCGTCAGCCAGGTGCGGGACAAAGCGCTGTATATCGACGACACGCCCGCGATCTCACCCAACGACATGCGCAACCGCGCTCGCCGTGTTGCCCGGGAGGCCGGTGGCCTGCGCATGATCATGGTCGACTACCTGCAGCTCATGCGCGGCAGCGGCGCGGCGGACAACCGAACCAACGAGATCTCCGAGATCTCCCGCTCGCTAAAGGCGATCGCGAAAGAATTTAAATGTCCTGTTGTCGCGCTGTCCCAGCTTAACCGTTCGCTTGAGCAGCGCACGGACAAGCGGCCGCTCATGTCCGATCTGCGTGAATCGGGCGCTATCGAGCAGGACGCTGATGTGATTCTGTTTATCTACCGCGATGAGGTCTACCACCCGGAATCCGATGAGGCCGGCACGGCGGAGATCATTATCGGCAAGCAGCGTAATGGCCCCATCGGGTTCATCCGGCTGTCGTTCATCGGCAACTTAACGAAGTTTGAAAACCTCGCGCCTGACCGCTACAGACAGATGATGCCGCCCGGCGGTGGGGAACCGCACTGATGGCAAAACCGAAGACAGCCTACGTTTGCGGTGACTGTGGTGCGGAACACAGCAAGTGGCAGGGTCAGTGCAACGAGTGCAGTGAGTGGAACACGCTATCGCGCGTCAGTATCGGACCAGTCAAAGAATCCCGCAGCGTGGGTTATTCCGGCGGCATTGCCGAGGTCCGGCGCTTGTCCGACGTATCGCCGGAAGAGCGGCCGCGACTGGCAACGACGTTGTCCGAGTTTGATCGCGTGCTCGGCGGCGGCTTCGTGCCGGGCTCGGCTGTGTTGATCGGCGGCGATCCGGGGGCAGGCAAGAGCACGCTGTTGCTGCAGGTTGCCACGCAAATGGCCCAGAGCAATCCGGCGCTCTACGTCACTGGCGAGGAATCCCTGCATCAGCTCGCGCTGCGTGCGCGGCGTCTGGAGTTGCCCATGGATGCACTGGATGTGGCGGCGGAAACTCGCGTTGAGAGCATTGCTGATCTGATCGCCCAGAAAGCGCCGAAGCTGGTTGTGATCGATTCTGTGCAGGTCATGCACACGGCCAGCTCAGACAGCGTGCCGGGAAGCGTTAGCCAGGTTCGTGAGACCGCGGCGTTCTTCACTCGGCTCGCGAAGCAGACCGATACCGTGATTGTTCTCGTTGGTCATGTGACCAAAGAAGGCAACCTGGCCGGCCCGAAGGTGCTCGAACACATGATCGATTGCTCCGTCATGCTCGATGCCCCGGCGGGCAGCCGCTATCGCACGCTTCGGGGTGTCAAAAATCGCTTTGGCGCGGTTAATGAGCTGGGCGTGTTTGCTATGTCTGATCGCGGTATGCGTGAAGTGAGCAATCCCTCCGCGATCTTCCTGCAGCGCGCCGAGGTGCCATCTCCGGGCAGCGTTGCCACGGTGTTGTGGGAAGGTACTCGGCCGCTGCTGGTCGAGCTGCAGGCGCTGGTGGACTCTGCCCAGGGTGGCCATCCGAAGCGGGTGGCGGTTGGCCTCGACAGCCAGCGCCTTGGCATGCACCTGGCTGTATTGCATCGGCACTGCGGCATTGCCCTGTCGGATCAGGATGTGTTTGCGAACCTCGTTGGCGGCGTGCGCACTGGTGAGACAGGCGCTGATCTCGCATCGCTCATGGCGGTGTTGTCGAGCTTCAGGAATCGAATCCTGCCGCAGAACCTCATCGTCTTCGGCGAGATTGGCCTGACGGGAGAAATCCGCCCGGTTCCCCAGGGCAACGAACGGATTGCCGAGGCTGCAAAGCACGGTTTCAAGATTGCGATCGCGCCCAAGGCCAATGTGCCTAAGAAGCTGCCGCCAGGCATGACCGTGCATGGCGTTACTACGCTTGAAGGCGCATTGGATGCCGCCTTCTCCTAAAGCGCGCCTGGAGCACATAGGCGGGCTGCGACTGTCCCTTTTGCTGATGATCTGACATGCTTCGCGGCCGCGATTCACAGCAATTGGAGCCTCTATGTCCCTCGTCGCCGTATTCGATACCAGCAAAGGCAACATCCGCGTTGATCTGTTTGCCGATAAAGCGCCGGTCACCGTCGCCAACTTCGTCAACCTGGTGGAGAAGGGGTTCTACAACGGCCTCGGTTTTCACCGCGTGATTCCGGATTTCATGATTCAGGGCGGCTGCCCGCAGGGCACGGGTACCGGTGGCCCCGGCTATCGCTTCGAAGACGAGTTTGATGCGTCTCTGCGTCACGATGCTCCAGGCAAGCTGTCCATGGCGAATGCAGGCCCGGGCACGAACGGCTCGCAGTTCTTCATCACCCATGTGCCAACGCCCTGGCTCGATGACGCGCACTCGATCTTCGGCGCGGTTCAGGGCGATGACGATCAGGCGATCGTGAACGCAGTAGCGTCGGGCGATTCGATCAATGCGATCACCATCGAAGGCGACACGAGCGCCATTCTTGAGGCTAACGCGGATCGCGTAGCACAGTGGAACAGCGCTCTGGGTTAGGCTTCACGACACATTGGCCGAAGGGGAGAGATGTATGGGTGTAGAACTCACGTCGAACGGTGTTGATCTTGGCATCGTCACTGCGAACCCTGAGCCGATGGTCGTTTTCTATCGCGATGTGCTCGGGTTTCGCCAGGAACCCGACACACCCTTTCCCGCGCCCGCCGGCGGCGTCATGCACCGCCTTTGGTGCGGTGAGTCGCTGATCAAGATTGTCGCGCCGAACGAGGTGGGCGATGCGCAGCGCCCGCCCGGCCCTCCGGCGGCTGCCCGGGGCATTCGCTACTTCACCATCTCGGTATCCAACATCGACGCGCTTACCACAGCGGTTGCTGATGCAGGCTATAAGGTTGTGGTGCCGGTCATGGAGGCGCGCCCCGGCGTGATCATCTCCATGGTCGAAGATCCGGACGGCAATTGGGTTGAGTTCTTGAATCTGAAATAAGCGGCGGCACAACAGCGCCGTTCCTCGGCGCCCCGCTAGAACCAGAACCTAACGCCCGCAACCAGTGAAAACGGATCTTCGGATTCGCGGTCGCCGCCGAGTGCGCCCTGCCAGCTAACTCCGAGGTACGGTGCGATGTGTCGGGTGATTTCCATGCGCAGCCTTAAACCGCTGTCGATCAGGACCTGCCCGGATTCCACCCCAGTCTCTGCGTCGTCGGAAAACGCGGTATTGAGCTCGACTCGTGGTTGCAGCAACAAGCGCTGGGTGAGACGGAATTCGTACTCCGCTTCGAAGCGGATGGAGACGTCGCCTTTCTCGCTCACGAACAACGCGCTGTCGATTTCGAACCAGTAGGGCGCAACACCCTGCAAGCCCAGCACGGCATGTGTTCTGGACGGTCCCGGCTGAATGTCTTGCCGGACTCCCACCTGCAAATCCCAGAACGGGCTGATTGCACGGCTGTATAAACCCTGCACTTCCAGTTCTTCCAGTGCAGACCCATTCGCGTCGTACTCGGCGTCGAGCTTAAGCCACAGCTTCTGGATGTCACCGCCGAGCCACCCCTGTGCGTCCAGGGCGAGCGCGGCATCGCCGTCGTTTGACTGCGCCTCGAAGCGCTCCGCCATGAAAAACGTGCCGATGTGATTGCCATGGCCGTGTTTCAAGGCCATTCGAGCGGCTGCCATCTCGTCCGGATCGAAATACGCGTCAGCCGCGTTCTGGGCCAGAGACGGTGCGCTCGAGCAGAAACAGAAAGCCCAGAGTAACGTCCTGGATAGCGTCATGCTGGCGCCACTTCATCGACGATAGAGACCACCTGCATCATGCCCGCGTGCATGTGATAGAGCAGGTGGCAGTGAAAGGCCCAGTCGCCTACTGCATCAGCGGTGATGTCGACCGACATCTTCTCGCCCGGTTTGACGACGATCGTGTGCTTGCGCGGTTTGTGATCATGCTCCGCGGTGACCACATCGAAGAACATGCCGTGCAGGTGAATGGGGTGCGGCATCATCGTATCGTTGACGAGTGTGAGCCGTAGCCGTTCGTCCTTGTAAAACAGTATCGGGCCGTCGACTTCGGAGAACTTCAAGCCGTCAAACGACCACATGTAGCGTTCCATGTTGCTCGTCAGATGCAACTCGAGTTCGCGCTCGGGTGCTCGAGTATCGGGATTGGGCTCCAGGCTGAGCAGGTCCGTATAGACCAGAACCCGGTGTGGCTCGTTCTCAAGACCCAGCGGTCGTTCCCCGAGCCGGTTGCTTGGATTCATCGCCAAACCGACGACGCCGGGCCCCGTAGGGTGGTTGTGTGTTTGCGAGCTGTTGGTCGCTGGCACCGCGTGCCCCATGGCGGAGTGGTCCATGGTGCTGTGATCCATGGGTTTTGGGCTCATCGCAGCGTGGTTCATTTTGCTGTGATCCATGGTGCTGTGATCCATGCCGCCGTGGTCCATGGCCATATCTTGCATTGACAGCGTCGGTCTTCCTCGCAAAGGCGGTACTGCAGCGACCTGGCCGATGAATGGCGTAAGCGTCGCTCGGGCGAAACCGCTGCGATCATTGCTTTCTGCCATGATCGTGTAAGCCTGGGAGGCATCCGGTTTCACAATCACATCGAACGTTTCGGCAACCCCAATCTGAAACTCATCCGTATCTACTGGCTTTACATCGAGCCCGTCCGCTTGCACCACCGTCATTGGCAGCTCCGGGATGCGAACGTTGAAGATGCTCATGGCCGATGCGTTGATAAACCTCAGGCGAACGCGCTCGTCCGGCTTGAATAGGCCCGTCCAGTTGTCCAGCGGGCCATGGCCATTGATCAGATAGGTGTAGGTTGTACCGGTCACGTCGGCAAGGTCGGTCGGGTCCATGCGCATTGCGCCCCACATCGCCCGCTCTGACCACGCGGCCTTGAGCCCCGTTGTCTGCACGTCGTCGATAAAATCGCCAACAGTTCGATGTTGTCGGTTGTACGTGTGGCTCACTTTTTTGAGCTGGGCGAACACGTCGTGTGGATCTTCAAATGTCCAATCGGACAACAGAATCACGTACTCGCGATCGAACGCCGTGGGATCTGCAGCCTTCGGCTGAATGACGATTGGGCCGTAGTGGCCAAGCTGTTCCTGCAACCCCGAATGGCTGTGATACCAGTAGGTGCCGGCCTGGAGCAGCGGAAATTTGTAAGTGAACGTCTCACCGGGCTTGATTCCCGGGAAGGTAACGCCGGGAACGCCGTCCATCTGGAACGGCAGGAGAATGCCGTGCCAGTGAATGGACGTATCAACCGCAAGATGGTTCGTTACGTTCAGCGTGATGTCGTCGCCCTCGCGCCAACGCAATAGCGGCGCTGGCAGGTGGCCGTTAACCAGGATAGAGCGGGACAACTGGCCGTCGATAGAACTGCTGGCCTGGGTGATAGTGAGATTGAACTCGGTGCCGCTGAGTTCGGTAATACCCGCGTTGCTGCTGGCGGATCCACTGCGCGCCCAGGCGGGCAGGGTGCTGTTCAAGGCGAGGGCGCCGGAGACGAACGCAGATCGGGCGATAAACTGGCGCCGTGACGGAGAATCAGAGTGCTTGGGCATCGCGGCATGATATACCCCCTATGGGTATGCCCGCAAAGACTGAACTTCGGCCTGTCCGACGTAGGAAAAAGTAGGCGCAACGCTTTACAGGTTGTCGATGTGCCGCCCAAGTGCCAAGCGGTAGAAGACCGGCACCGCAATCAATGTAATCAGGGTCGCGAACGTCAGCCCGCTCATGATCACCACGGCCATCGGGGCAAAGAACACATCGGACAAAAGCGGCGCCATGCCAGCAACGGTGGTTGCGGTTGCCAACACCACGGGTCTTAACCTGCTGACCGCAGCCTCGCGCATCACCTGTAGCGATTTGCCGGACTCCTGCATTCGCTTGTCGATCTCGTCCACCAGCACGATGCAGTTTTTCAGCAGCATGCCCGACACGCTGAGCAGGCCCAGAAAACCGGGAAAGGTGAACGACATATCGGTGGCGAGCAGCCCGATACCGACGCCGCATACGGACATCGGTATTGTTATCCAGATGATGATCGGCTGTTTGAGCTGGCCGAACATGAGCAGCATCACGATGAACATCAGCCCGAAAGCCATCGGCAGTGCGGATCCCAGCGCCCGGTTGGCCTCATCACTCGCCTCGAACTCACCGCCGTATTCGCGGCTGTAGCCAGGTGGCAATGGGATGGCATCGAGTTCCGGCCGTACCCGATTAAACACGCGCGTGAAATTGTGGCCTGTGGGTTGGTTGGCCTGGACACGAATGGTGCGCTGTCGATCGATCCTGAAGATCGTCGCGTTCTCGCTGACAAGCTCCACGCCATCGATCACTTGAGATATCGGAACCTGGGTCTGCCTCGCCGGGCTCCAGATGAGTCGAGAGTCAAAGCCCTCGATGTCTCGCCGCTCATTCGCAGGCGCGCGCGCGACGATAGGGATCAGCTTGTCGCCGTCTCGGAACAGGCCCACGGTCTGGCCCAGGGTCGCGAAACTGATGGCTCGAGCGAGGTCCGTGCGGGACAGCCCGGCTTCTCTGGCGCGGGCGTCGTTGAACACAGGCCGCAGCTCGAGAACAGGCTGGCGCCAATCGGTTTTACGCTCGATCAAATCGTGCTTCAGATACACCGCGAGCGTTTCCTCCGCGAGGCGTCTGAGCTCTGCGGGATCCGGGCCGGTGTAACGCACTTCGAATGTCGAGCTGCCACCGGGCGTGAACGTTGCGCGGTTGACGCCAACGGCGGCGTCGGGCCAGTGCGACTCCAGATCATCGCGAATCTGATCGATGGTCGCATTCATTTGGGAGATGTCCGGCAGCCTCACCACAAGCTGGGCATAAGCCGGGTTCGGTTGTTCGGGACGCATGATCGTGGTGAAGCGCAACGCGCCGTGGCCGATGAAGCTCGTGACGTCGGTGATGGGTCCGATTGCGCTCAGGCGTTCTTCGATGCGCGCGACTTCGCTGGAAGTCTTGTTGATGTCGGTGCCTTCCGGCAGTCGGAAGTCGACATAGATCAGCGGCGTGTTGGTGTTCGGGAAGAAGCCCTGCTTCACGAACTGGAATAACCACAGGCAACCGCCGACAACCAGGAGGATCAAGAGCGTCGTCGTCCATGCCCGGCGCAAGCCGAAACTCATGAGAACCCGGTACGGCGCGTAGGCCCAGCCGCGATAGACGTCCGCTTCTTCAATGGCATTGGTGTCGGCGCGTAGCAGCCGGCTGCCGAGCATTGGAACCACAGTAACGGCGAGTATCCAGCTCAGCGTCAGAGAGATGGCGATGACCTGGAACAGTGAGCGCAGAAAGTGGCCGTTGTTGGTGTCGGTAAGACTCAGTGGTGCGAAGGCGAGCACGCCAATGAAGGTTGCGCCAAGTAGCGGCCACATCGTGCGGCGTACGGTTGTTTCGGCGGCTTCCGTCGGCGACAGGCCTTTGCGCGTGCCGATCAACATGCCCTCGGCAACGACGATGCCGTTGTCGACCAACATACCCATGGCAATCATGAGCGCACCCAGAGAGATACGCTGAAGCGGTATGTCGAAGACCGCCATGAACATCAGCGTGCCCATTACGGTGAACAGCAGAACGGACCCGACCACGGTTCCCGCGCGCCAGCCCATAAACAGGAATAACGCCACAAACACCGTGAGCACGGAGAGAGCCAGGTTGCGCAGGAACGTGTTCACTGACTCGTCTACAACGGTGTGCTGTGCGTAGATCGCCTCGGCGTGCACCCCCAGAGGCATCTGCTTGAGCACCTCGGCAAGTACCAGATCGACCTGTTCCCCTACCTCAACCACATTGCGGCTTGGGTCGATGGACAAACCCAGCGCGAAGACGTCTTCACGGTTATGGCGAATAATCGAGAACGGCGTCTCGACGGGCTCGCGCACGACGTTAGCGATGTCACCAAGCCGGATGATGGCTTCACCGGCGCCGCCGATGCGCAGGTCCGCGACTGCTTCGACGCTGTCGTACGCGTTGTCGATCGCAATGCGCATACGCCGGCCATCGACCACCACGGAACCCGCGGGGGTCACCTGATTGGCGACGCCGATGCTGCCGAGCAGTGCATCGAGCGGCAAACCCAATCGAGCGAGCCGGCTGCGCTCGATCTCAACGAACACGGCTTCCTGGGGCAGACCGACGGTCTGAATCTTGGCAACACCAGCCACGGTTTTCAGTGCGGTGCTCATGCGTTTGGCGATGTCGTGGGTTTCTGCCGGGCTGTAGTCGGGCGTGCTGACGGCCAGCATGATCCCGAACACGTCGCCGAAGTCGTCTTCAACGATCGGGGTTGCCGCACCGGGCGGCAGGCGATCGGCGACATCTATGATGCGTCGTCTCAGCTCATCATAGATCTGCGGGGTTTCTGCATCGCCGTATTGCTCGAGCAGCTCGACCTGAATCTCCGATCGGCCGACAACGGATTTGGACGTTATCTGGTCAACGTAGGGCAGCTCCTGAATAGCTGCCTCAAGCAGGTCTGTGACTTCCTGTTCGACTTCCTCCGCGGATGCGCCGGGGTATTGGGTCACGATCATGGAGAATTTGATGGGAAACGGCGGGTCTTCCAGGCGGCCAACCGAATCGATACCGATCAGCCCGCCAATAAGGCAAGTGAGAATCAGGACCCAGGAATAGAGGGGACGTTCGATGGCAAAGCGTGCGATGGACACGTTGATCGCCTAGATCCGGCCGAGCGGCCGCACCCGCATACCGTGCTGCAGGTAGGCGGCGCCACTGCTGACGATGGCTTCGCCGGCGCGCAGGCCGCCGGAGATAGTCACGCCATTGGACGTCGGTGTCGTCGTGCTGACGAACCGTTGCTCGACTGGACCGCCATCTGCGGGCACAACCCAAACGAAAAATCGGCCGTCGGCGCTGCTGACGAGGGCCGCGGTCGGAATCGAAAACAGGTTGCCGACATCGGCGCCGGTCACACGCAGGCTCACTTCTGCGGTCATGCCGGGCAGGATGTTCAGGCCCTCGGGCTGTGCCATTGTCAGCGTGATCTCGAACGTCTGCGCTAGCGGGTCAGCTTCGCCGCGGTTCTCCCGAAACGTCAGTGGGAACGTGCGATCCGGCGCGAACGCAAACCGGGCTTCAATGCTTTCGATGGCATCGGCATCGAGGGTCGCCAGCAGTGCTTCGGGCACCGCCGCTGCGATCACGAGTTCGGACAGGCTGGACTGGCGGACGATCGGCTCTCCCGGCTGTACTTTGGTGAAGTTGTCGACAAAGCGCTGGGTAATCTGCGCGTCGAAAGGTGCTTCAAGCCGAGTATCTCGAAACCGTTTCTGAGCCTGTGCCAGATGTACACGAGCGAGCTCCACCTGTGCGGCGGCGTCGTCTACGGCCGAGCGTGCGATGCCACCGCGTCCGAGGATGTCGCGCTTTCGGACATAGTCCTGGCGCACCAGCTTGAGTTGCGCTTCAGCTTCGCGCACTGCCAGAAGGAAATTGGTCGGATCGAGTTGAGCGACGATAGTCCCGGCGGCGACCGTTTCGCCTTCGCGCACGGAGAGTTTATTCAGCGCTCCACCAACTTCAAACGCTGCGTCGATGCTGGTGGTTGCCTGAACTTCGCCAGCAAAGCGATAGGCTTTGTCCGTATCGCCAGGCTCGACCACGTGGATACGGGCCGGGCGTATGTCCTGGGGAACCGGTTCCGGCGGCGCGGGCGGTTCGCAGCCAGCCAAGATGCCGATCTGCAGCGCGATGGCGAGCGTCCCTAGCGACGCCCTCACAGCTTGGCTGCCCGTTCGGCCAGGTGTTTGTGCACCGCCTTTTGATCGTTCTGGCTGAGAGGCAGTACCCCCAGCACCGACAGGATGCGAAGCCCCTCAGCGGCGACCAGCAACGCGTTGGTTTCTACCGGATTCTTCGAGCCGACGCGCGCCTGACTGAATAGCTGCTTGTACGCATCGCGCATGACGCCGAGCATCTCCGGGTCTTCAGCCGCTGCTGCCAGCAGGGCGAGAGATGCTGCTTTGTCATCGCCGCCCAGATTACGCACGGAATACAGATGGCGCTCGATTGGCGAGTTGCCGGGCGCCGTGTCGAGTGACGTCAATTCGCGCTCGATCATGCGTTCGAGCATGCCGCTCAGCAGAGCGCGCTTGTTCGGGAAGTGGTACAGCACGCCGCCCTTTGAGCGGCCAGCTTCAGCGGCGACAGCGTCGATGGTGAGGTGGCCGGCGCCGTCGCTTCCGACGACGCGGATAGCCGCATCGAGAATCAACTCGCGAGCGTTGTTCGATCGAGTGGTCTTGGCCGTTTTCATAGGCCAAGACTAGTCTTACTTAACTGTACCGTCCAGACGGTATTGTTAACGCTGGGTCGTAAGTCTCAAGCTGGAGTAGGCCTAGGCCCCCATCTTGAGCGCACCGAGATAGTCGCGCTTGCCGATCGGTGCGCCCTGGGCCCGCAGAATGTCGTACGCGGTGGTGGCGTGGAAGTGGAAGTTGGGCAGTGAGAACGACAGCACGAAGTTCTCGGCGGTGAAGGGAATGCTGTTGCTGCCGAGTTTGAAGACCAGTGACTTCCCCGAGAGCGAGTTAACCTCTTCTTCGCTCATCGCCTTCAGCTCGGCGAGTGTGTTCTCCGTCATTGCCTGCAGGCCGGCGTAGTCGGTATCTGGATAGTTCGGCGGGGTGAACTCGCCGCTCTTGATGCCCTTTAAGGCTTCGAGAGAGTGGTGTGTGATGCAGACCACCTGGAAGTGGAAGCTCGCCATGTCGGGGTGTATTCGGGCATCCACCACGCTTGCCAGATCAATTCCGTTGTCTTCGCAATACGTGCGGCCTTTGGCGAGCAGGGCAACCGAGGCTTCTACGATCTGGACGTATGAACCAACGGTGAGACCAAAGAACGAAATAGACATAGGGAGGCTTCCTGTTTGATTGCTATAGCAGCTACGGATTGCGGCAAGGCAAGCTACACGAGCTGCAATCGTGCCGCCAGCAATGACGCAGCGCTTGTGTGCAGCCTGCCCATGGTGTAACTAGCGCCGCTATGTTGCCGCATCGTCATTCCATCACCTCAAGCCGGCTGGGCATGCCGTGCCGGCGTGATGTTCGGAGCACGTCATGAGCGCTCGGTTGTCCATCGTTTCGGGCAAAGGCGGTGTCGGTAAGACGCTGATCGCCACCGCTCTGGCAAAGCAGTTTGCAGCCGCGGGCGAGCCGACGTTGCTCATCGATCTGTCCGAAGCCCGCGCGCCCGCCGGCGTGCTTGGTGTTGCACCCGACTATGTCCCGAAGCGCGTAGCCAGCAATCTGCACATCGCCAGGCTGGACGCGCGCGAATCGGTCAGGGAGTACGTGAAACGCAAGATGGCGTTCTCGTTTGCCTATCGAGGCCTGCTCGAGAACAGCGCTGTGCAGAAGTTTCTCGACGCATTGCCGCTGTTCGATGAGTTGATGGCGTTGGGCAAGCTTTATGATCACGTCACAGGTTCTGCGTCGCCGTTTACGCGAGTGGTGTTCGACGCGCCGGCAACAGGCCACGCCAGGCTGCTGCTGAGCGTGCCATCGGTGGCCGTCGATACGCTCAAAGCCGGCCCCATTTTTGATAGCGCAGGCAAAATCCTCTCGCTGCTGAGAGACCCCAAGCGATGTGAGCTGGTGGTGGCGGCGCTGCCGGAAGAGACGCCGGTGCGCGAAGCGCTTGAGCTGATCGACAGCGCCCGGGACGAATTGGCAATTCGTTGTGATCGGGTCATCGTTAACCGGTGCATCGAGCCGTTGTTTGACGCTGGAGAGCGCCGCAGAATCGACGCCCTGCCTGAGTCCGCCATCCGATCGTCAGCTTTGCTGAATGAGGCGATCGCGGATCAACAGACAGATCAGCTCCGTCGCTTCGAATCGGCTGATATCGATGTTCGGCGTGTCAGTGAGTGCGAGTCTCGAAGTCCCGATGCTGTCCTTGAGCAACTGGTTCGTGAGCTGTGAGCGCGTTGATCGACATCCTCCTCAGACATCGAGTCGTGTTGTGTGGTGGTAGTGGGGGTGTCGGCAAGACTACCAGCGCCGCAGCGTTGGGAATCGTTGCCGCTGAGGCTGGCCAGCGAACGTTGGTTATGACCATCGACCCGGCCCGGCGTCTAGCCGACGCGATGGGTCTTGCGTCGCTGACGGCTGAGCCGCAGGCCGTACCCGGGGTTGCTGGTTTGTCAGCGATGATGCTCGACGCCGGCGACACGTTTGATGGGCTGATCACTCGCTTTGCAAAGAATGAGGAAGCTGGACAGTCGATCTTGCAAAACCCCTACTACCAGCAGATCTCCGCAACGGTTGCCGGCAGTCGCGAATTCATGGCGATGGAGAAGCTTCAGCAGTTGCTGGGGGATGAGCGTTTTGATTTGCTGATCGTCGATACGCCGCCCACGCAGAACGCGCTGGACTTCATCGATTCGCCGCGTCGTCTCATCGAATTGCTCGATGGCTCCGGTCTTGGACTGATCATGCGGGCCACTAACGTCGCGAACAGACTCAGCTTCGGGTTGCTTGGCCGCAGTCAGGATCAGTTTGCCCGCTTCATCGAAATGCTCACCGGCTACAAGGTCGTTGGTGATCTGAATGCCTTCTTCCGCGGCTTCTCGGAAATCATCGATACGTTTCGCGAGCGAGCGAAGAAGCTACAGGCGACCCTGCGTAGTGATTCGACGGCGTTTGTAATGGTCCTGCGGCCGGAAACCGCGTTAGTCGATGCCAGTGTCAGATATGTTGAGCGGCTGCATCTGGAAAAGATGCGAGTGGCGGCCTTGATCGTCAACCAGGTGCTCGACGAGGGGTTCAAAGAGCCAACGTTGGTCCTCGAAGCAATCTCTGAGGTAGATGACCCGGGGTTTCGCAGTCGGCTTGAGCTGTGTCATCAGCGTTGGGCATCGGTTGCCCAGGCGGATCACATGGAAGTCGATCGAGCCAGCACGCTGCTCGATGTGCCCACGGTCACCGCGCCGCGCTTGACGGCCAATGTGAGTTCTCTGGCGGATCTGCGCGCACTCGCACGCGCGTTAACCACTTAAGACCGGCCCGTCAAAGCGCTCGAGTACAGCAAAGTCGGAGACTGGCTTGCGCCGTAGCTTCGTTAGCTGCTTAACCGGTTTCCCCATCGGGATCATGGCGCTGAAGGCGTAGTGGGAGGGTGCGCCAAGCAATGCCTGCAGATCGGCCTCGGCCGGCGCAATAAACGTTGTCGGCACGCCGCCCAAACCCTCGTTACGAGCGGCCAGCAGAATGTTCCAGACGAATGGGTAGATCGACGCACCGGAGATCACGCCGACACGATCGAGGTTCTGATCAAACGATGCCACCAGCGATAGATCGACGAATACAAATAGTAAAACCGGCGCTGCAATCAGCTTGTCGATCCAGCCAGTTGGTAGTTGGCTGGAGGCAATCTGCTCATCGCTGAGGCTCGTTGGGTTGACCGTGTTCCACGGTGATTCGCCGGCGGCCATCTGGGCAAAGTAGCGCTGCATACCAGGAACCAGCATCGGCTTTAATGCTTCACGGATGGCTGTCTCTCTTACAGCGACTACCTTCCAGCCCTGGCGATTACCGCCGGAGGGCGCGAATCGCGCGTTATCCAGGATTCGATAAAGCGTTGAATCCTCGACCGGCTCGTCGGTGAATTCTCGAGCGGCAAAGGTTGTGCGCATGACGTCGTAGAGATCCATCGGCGTTCCACAGCTTGTCTGATGGTTGAAGCTCAATAGCTTAGCGTCAAATCAGGCCAGGTGAAAAAATTGCGGCCCGCAAAGGTTCGGCAAACTCGCATGTGTTGCAGCGACTGGCAAAACCGCCAACTATGTTCGCATCACTTAAGAACCCAGGACGCCGAAAGGTCATGTCGAACGTTGAGTTGAATGATTACGGGCCGCAACGGGTCCTGGTCGCCGGTGGCGGGATCGGCGGGCTCGCCGCCGCGCTTGCGCTCGCCAAACAGGGGTTCGATGTCAGCGTTTTCGAGCAGGCGGGGGACTTTTCGGAGGTCGGCGCGGGCTTGGAGCTAAGTCGGTAGTGGCTGATGGCGCTGTTTGATGTGGGCCTAGAAGCGGCGCTGCGTGAGATTGCCTTCGTCCCCGACGGTGGTGAGATGCGGGATTGGAAGAGCGGTCGTGTCATTGTTGCCAACGCGTTTGGTGAGCATGTTGTCGAGCGCTACGGCTACCCCTACTTTCATGTGCACCGAGCAGATCTCATCGGTGTGCTCGCAGCGGCGGCCAGAGACAGCGGTAGCGTCGAGCTACATACCCATGCCGGCGTAGCCGAGGTGGATGAACGCGCGGATGGTGTTCGAATCGACACAGGTGCCGGGTTGTTCGATGGCGATGTACTCATCGGCGCTGACGGTATTCGATCCGTGGTTCGCGAGCATCTGTTTGGCCCGGCGGAACCCGTGTTCACCGGCAACGTAGCCTGGCGCGCACTGGTTCCTGCATCGAGATTGCCTCGCGAGCTGATTCGCCCGATGGCGACCGCCTGGTGGGGGCCTGGCAAGCACTTTGTGCATTACTACGTGCGCTGCGGAGAGTTGGTTAACTGCGTGTGTGTGGTGGAAAAGGACGGCTGGGAGGTTGAATCCTGGACAGAGCCAGGCGATATCGACGAGCTAAGGCGTGACTTCGCGGGCTGGCACCCTGATATCAAAGAGCTGATAGACAATGTCGACGAGACGTCGCTGTTCAAGTGGGCGCTGTTTGATCGGCCGCCGATGCGGGCCTGGAGCAAAGGCCGAGTGACGCTACTGGGGGATGCCTGCCACCCGACCCTTCCCTTTATGGCTCAGGGTGCGGCGATGGCGATAGAAGACGGCGCCGTTCTGGCGCGCTGTTTGCGCTCGGTGGCTGGCGTCGAATCAGCCCTGCAGCGCTATGAGAATCTCAGAATGGCGCGTACGGCCGGGGTGCAGTTGGGTTCGCGCCGCAACGCCAGTGTTTTTCACATGCGCGGGATCAAAGCCAGGCTGCGTAACCTGGCCGCGGGCAAAGCGTCCGGTGATCGACTGGACAAACTGTTCCGCTACGACCCGCTGACCGCGTTGAACTGACGCAACCAACGTCGGTGCGTATTGTCCGTTCGGTCCTGATCATCGTATTGTCGAGGTCTTACGCATTCGGAGAAACGCTATGAGTAACAAGGTTGAGGGTCTGCACCACCTGGCCATCGCAACAGCGGACATGAAAGCTCAGATTGAGTACTTCACCGACAAACTCGGCATGGAGCTGCAAGCGCTCTACTGGATGCATGGGGTCGAAAACACGTTTCACGCGTTTCTTCGTTTCAATGACGAAAGCTCGATTGCGTTTGTTCACAACCCTGATATCGCCAAGGTTGAATCCGAGATCGGCGTCACTCACAGCGGCAACGCAGGCGCGAAGTGCGCACCGGGTGCGATGCAGCATCTGGCGTTCAAAGTGAAGAATGATGAGGAGCTGATGGCCATGCGCGATCGACTGCGCAGCAAAGGCGTGCCGGTGATGGGGCCGATTGAACACGGCATGTGCCGGTCAATCTACTTTGCCGGTTTGGAGAATATGACGCTTGAGCTGTCGTACTCGAACGAGCCGATCGACAACAACGCCTGGATTGATCCGGAGGTTGTCGATCTGCTTGGCATCACCGCTGACGAGTTAGCGGGTTTCAAGAAGACGGCTGCGTTCGCGGACTCGGGCGGCACCGTGCCAAACCCAGGTGTCGACGCGCCAGGCCCGCATATGAATTACCCGCCCGAGCGTTACGCGGCGATTCTTGCGGCCCCGGATGAGGCGGTGCTTCACTCGGTGCCGAGCGAGCCCCCGGTCAAAGTGGCCTGAGGCTCATCGGCGGCCTTCGGCTCAGACTCTCTCGGAGATTTCGAACAACCAGACATTGCTCGCGTCGCTACCCGGAGGCGCCTGGTACTTGCCGAGATTTGCAGCTTGGATCGCGGTTTTCTCGGCCTCGTCGTCAACCCGGGTCAGTGTGACCGGGTAGCGTTTGCCGTTGATGCGCAACGTTGCCGTCGGGTCGATGAGAATCTGCTCATGCCAGGTTTTCCCCGGCGGGAAAGCCAGGCTCGCTGGAATGTAGGCCGTATCGTCTTTGACCAGAATCCAGGTGATGCGTGAGCGCCCGTCGCTCTCGAGCTCGATTTCCTCGACATCCTTGAACTGTGCCCAGTCGACGTCCGGATCAGTAACCATCTCTCCCGACACCAGCGGCCCACCAGGCAACATGATCAGCGGACCGTCCATGAAGCGGGCGACGAACGCGGTGATGCCAAGCAGCACCGCGATAAAGACAACCAGCTTCAGCAGGCCTTTGAGGAAACCCATTACACGTTCTCCGTGCAGTATTTGATGCCGCGACGCAGCAGTTCGTAGTACTGCTCAAGCTGCCAGCTGCCGCGCTCAAGCACCGGGTAGTATTCAACCCGCGGCTGCATGTCGTAGTGGCTTCGGCAGTGGCCGAGATTGAAGTACAGCACTTCTCCAGCGCCGACCTTATGGATGTAGTAGACCGGGCGTGGCTCGTCGTCGGGCCACTGATCGGCGACAAAACCGGTCGCCTCACCGGTGAAGCGGGTTTCCAGCAGCGTGTGCACGTCGCCGTGGAACTTGCACAGATAGAGCTCGTCGTCGGTTTCGAATTCCCCGATGTCTTTGACTAGCTCGTGTTCGTTGTCAGCTACCGTCACTTTGAACGGCATGATCGGTGGGTGCGCGACAAACTGACTGCCCAGCGTTTCCATGAAGATGGGGGCTTCCTCGGGTGCGTCGACCCGGCCGTCGTCGAGAAACTTAAGGATTGAGTTGGTACCGTGCAGCGCGTACCAGCGTTTGCCGGAGGCGACATAGTCGCGCAGAGCTTTCTGCTCGTCCTCGGTCGGTATCAGGTTGCAGGTATACGTAATCAGCACATCGCTCGCATTGATCCCCTCAATGTCGTGGTAGTTACCGGCGCAGGTAACGCGGATCTTCTCGCGCTCAGCGAGAAGCTTGAGTAGCTCCAGCCGAGCGTAGTCGAAATCGTGAAAGTCCCCACCTGCAACCAGGTACACCTGGACTACCTTGTGTTCTGACATCGAATGCTCCCCTTATTTCCCGGACGCGCGACAAACTCGCGCTAAGTCCGTTGTTGCCCAAAAATCTTGTCTTGTTGTATGCCGTGCTCGATAGCCTGTCAAATCAATGGCTGGCTAAAGCATGACCATACCGCCGTCGACCATCAGGTTCTGACCGGTGATGCTGCTGGCTGCATCGCTGGCGAGGAAAACGACCGCGTTACCAATGTCTTCTACTGTTTGTTCTTTGCCGGTTGGCGTGCGATCAAAAATCTCCGGGTATTTTCCCTCGGCGATGCCCTCGAACCACTCTCGCGGGTCCTGGCCCTTGAACTGGGGCAGATGCTTGACCGCGCGTTCGGCGTTGCCAAGCCACGCGTCCGTCCAGACGATGCCGGGACACACGGCGTTCGCTGTAATGCCGTACTGGCCAAGCTGCTCGGCCAGGTTCTGGGTGTAGTGCGACAGCGCTGCTTTCACCGCGCCGTAGGCGGCAGGCGCGAAGACGGTCAACATCTCCGGAGACATGCCGCGCTTTCCGGCAATGGAGGAGATATTGATGATGCGGCCACCACCTTGTTTCTTCATGCGTGCGGAGACGGCTTCGGAAAACAGCACGGCGGGCTTCAGGTTCTGCTCGTACATCGCATCCCAAAGAGCCGCGATCGGCCCCAGCGGCCCTGGTGGCGGCTCGGTGGCCGTTTTCGGCCCAGCGCCCACGTTGTTCACCAAGATATCGATCTGACCGAAGGCCTTCTCGCCGGCTTCCAGGCACGCGAGCATGACGTCGGGTGCGGTGATGTCACCCGGAAAGCCGATGGCCTTAGCGCCTGCCGCCTCGCATGCGGCGACAGTCTCTGCGACTTTATCCGGGCTCCAGGAGTTCACGACGACGTTAGCGCCGGCGTTGGCCAGCGCGATGGCGATGCCTTTACCGATGCCGCGGCCGGCAGCGGAAACGATGGCAGTTTTGCCGGTGAGGCTGAATGGTTGGCTCATCATGGTTCGTCTGTTGCTGGGATTACCGTAGGCTATCAAGTCTCGATAGCAAACGGGCACACCTCGTGCCCAGTGAGTCAGTAATGATGGATGAGCAGTGGTGGCGTGGCGCGGTGATCTATCAGATCTATCCGCGCAGTTTCTGCGACAGCAACGGCGACGGCATTGGCGACCTGCCGGGCATAACGGGCAAGCTCGACTATGTCGCGAGCCTGGGCGTCGATGCGATCTGGATCTCTCCGTTTTTCACCTCGCCCATGGATGATTTCGGCTACGACATCAGTGACTACCGGGGCGTTGATCCGATGTTCGGTAGCATCGACGATTTCAAAGCGCTACTCAGACGTGCCCATGAGCTCGGACTGAAAGTGCTGATCGATCAGGTGCTCAGCCACTCCTCCGATCAACACGAGTGGTTTGCACAGAGCCGGGTTGATAGAGACAACGCTAAGGCGGATTGGTACGTCTGGGCGGAGCCAAAGCCCGATGGCTCACCGCCGAACAACTGGCTGTCGGTTTTTGGCGGAGTAGCGTGGACCTGGGAAGCTCGACGCCAGCAATACTATCTTCATAACTTCCTGACCTCTCAGCCGGACCTGAATTTCCACAACCCGAAGGTTCGTGAGGCTCAGCTCGACAACCTGCGTTTCTGGCTGGATCTTGGCGTCGATGGTTTTCGCCTGGACGTCGTCAACTACTTCTTCCATCACAAAGATCTGCCAGACAACCCGCCCGCAAATCGGGGGACCGGTGGTGCAGCCGTATCAGCCAGCAATCCCTATGGCTGGCAGGAGCATCGATATGATGTGTCCCAACCAGAGAATCTCGATTTTCTGCGTGATCTGCGCGCGCTGCTGAACGAATACCCGGGCCGTACGACCGTCGGCGAGATCGGCTCCAGTGATCCGCTTGGCGACATGGCGCGTTACACCAGCGGCGGCGACAAGCTGCATATGGCGTACACGTTCGATTTGCTGCGCGGCCGCAGTGATGCGGATTATCTGCGCGGTGTCTTGCGCGTCGTCAATCAGACGTTGGCTGACGGCTGGCCGTGCTGGTCGCTGTCCAATCACGATGTCATGCGAGTCTGCTCCCGGTGGGGTCGTGATCACGCACCCGAAGTATTCGCGCCGGTCGCAATGGCACTGTTGCTGTCGCTGCGAGGCAGCGTTTGCCTGTACCAGGGAGACGAGCTGGGCCTCATCGAAGCAGACGTTCCCTTTGAGCGCCTTCAGGATCCATTTGGCAAAACGTTCTGGCCGGATTTCAAAGGCCGAGATGGCTGTCGAACGCCGATGGTCTGGCGCGAATCGCCCGGCGCGGGCTTTTCGGAGGGTGAGGATATTGAGTCCTGGCTACCCATCGATTCACGGCACCTGCCGATGTGTGTCGCGAGCCAGGAAAACGCTAGCGATAGCGTGCTGAATCAGGTGCGCCGTTTCATCGCGTGGCGAGGCGATCAACCGGCGCTTCGCGACGGCGAGCTGGAGGTGCTGGAAGATACCGGAGCGATGCTGGCCGTCGTTCGGCGCTCAGAGCAGCAGGTTTTGCTGGCTGCGTTTAACTTGTCGAGCGAATCGGTTTCCATCGAACTGGCAGAGCACGGCATATCAGGCTCTGCTGTGCAGCTTGGCGCCGAGTTTGGATTCTCCGGACAGATCGTTGGCGGTTCGGTGGCGCTCGCGCCGTGTCAGGCGGTGTTTGCTGAGCTACCGCGGGCTTGCTAGGGGCTCGTTAAGGGCTCCTTAAGGGGTTACTCCGCGGGTAATGGGGTTAGCCTCATCGCTGGCCCAGTCCTGCATCGAGCCGTCGTAGACCGCTACGTTGTCTTTGCCAAACAGTTTCAGTGCGAAGCCGGTTGTGGTCGCAGCGATTCCGCCGCCGCAGTACGTAATGACCTTTGCGTCGCTCAGTAACCCAGCATCGCTTAGCACCTCGTGCAGAATGTCTGCATCGGTGAACAAGCCGTTGGTGAGCACCCGGCTGTAAGGGAGATTGCTTGAGCCGCTGATATGTCCCGGCCGGCCGTAGCTGATATCCGCTTCACCGGTGTAAATCGCCTCCGGCAGGGAGTTCACCGTGCAAACGTTGCCACTGCCAACAGCAGCGCGAACGGCATCGCCGTCTGCCCACAATGATTCCTCGCCGTGTTGGGTGCTGAAGTCGCCTGCAGGATAGGTGCTTGTCCTGGTGGCGATCAGTTGCCGCGCGTCTGACCAGGCCTGCAATCCGCCGTCGAGTACGCGGACGTTCCGGTGTCCGCAATAGTGCAGTAGCCACCATGCTCGGGTGGCCCACATCACATGCTCGGTGCTGTAGAAGATCACCTCGCTATCCTGGTTAACGCCGTGCTCTGCGAACGCCTTGGCCAGCTCAGGCGCGGGCAGATGGCTGAAACGCAGGGGGTTGCTGCCGTCGGACAGATCGTCCTGGATGTCGATGAACGCAGCGTTAGGGATGTGACCCTGCTCGTAGGTCTCTCGTCCGGACACCACCGCGTAACCCGAGGCGGAAGGCTTGAGGAACGTTGTGACGTCGAAGATCCGCAGCGACTCATCGGTCATGCGATCGGCGAGCTCTGTCGCGGAGATAAGGTAGTAGGGATTAGCCAGGTCCATAGCGCACCACATGTTTCAACCAGTTAGCGCACGCATAGTAGTCGGTTTGTCGCTGAACGTCAGCCGCTGGACGTCGCCGCCGCTGCAGGCAAAGCTGGCCCTTCCCAGTATTCGTTGCGATTATCGAGCCATGCCCGTATCCGCAATCATATTCGATCTGGATGGCACGCTCGTCGACAGTGAGCCTCTGTGTAATCAGGCGTTCCTGGATCTGCTGCCCGCGCTCACCGATTCCCTTGCAGAGGTAACGCAGCGTTATCTGGGATTGAAACTGGCTGACTGCGTCGATGATCTCTGCGCTCGGCTAGGCCCCGGCGCTATCGGCGATCCGGAGGACTTCACGGTTCGCTACCGAGCCCGAGTCGCGCAGTTGTTTGAATCCGATCTGGAAGCGATGCCGGGTGCCTGTGAGTTGCTGACTCAGCTAACGCATCCGGTTTGCATCGCGAGCAGCGGCCCGCCCGAGAAAATTGCACGATCGCTAAGGCTCACTCAGCTTGCCGATTACTTTGGCGAGCACACCTACAGCGCCTACGACGTTGGCCACTGGAAGCCCGAGCCGCATCTGTTTCTGCACGCCGCCGAACGGCTCGGCGTTGCTGCTGCGGACTGCCTCGTCGTCGAAGACAGCCCCGTGGGTCTCGAAGCCGGCCGACGAGCCGGCATGCAGGTTGTGCATTACTGCCCAGGCAAGGCAGACGCCAGCCTTGAGCGTGGTGAAATCACCGAGCTGTTGACGCTGCTGGATGTTTTAGGCGAGAGCAAGCGATGAGGCAGTCCGTGTTCTTTGATCTCGATGGCACGTTGACCGACCCAAAACTCGGCATCACCCGTTGCATCGCCTTTGCCATGGAAGCCTTGGGTGAAGTGCCGCCGCCCGCCGATGATTTGGGCTGGTGCATCGGCCCACCGTTGCGCGCAAGCCTTGCGACACTAGTTGGAGAGTCGCGCGCGGACAGAGCGTTGGCGTTGTATCGCGAGCGTTTCGCGGATATCGGGTTGTTCGAGAATGAGCCCTATGCGGGTGTGCACCAGATGCTCGATCGAGTGCGGGACAGCGGCGCTCGTTTGTTTGTCGCGTCGAGCAAGCCCTTGGTTTTCGTTCGCCGGATAACCGAGCGTTTCGAGCTGAGTGACTATTTCGAAGAGCAGTTCGGTGCAGAGTTAGACGGGCGCCTGACCGACAAGGCTGAATTGCTCGCGCACGCGCTGCAGTCGACGTCCGCCTCTGCGGACAATAGCGTCATGGTGGGCGATCGCCGGCACGACGTCATTGGCGCGCAGGCGAATGGGCTGCCGTGCATTGGCGCTGTTTACGGCTACGGTGGAGACGACGAACTCAAAAACGCCGGCGCCGTGTCGTTTGCTCGCGACGTTTCTGAACTGGCGCCGTTGATCGCAGCCGTTCTCAGCAGCCGGTAGCAGTCAGTTGCTTAACGAACCACAGGCTTGTACTTGATACGACTCGGTTTCGCGTCGCTGCCGGTGCGCTTCTTGTGGTCGGCTTCGTACTCGCTGTAGTTGCCAGCAAACCACTCAACGTGAGAGTCGCCCTCGTAGGCCAGTATGTGTGTAGCCAGTCGATCCAGGAACCAGCGATCGTGACTGATGACCAGGACTGTGCCGGCATAGTCGAGTAACGCGTCTTCCAATGCCCGCAGGGTTTCGACATCCAGATCGTTGGTCGGCTCATCGAGCAGCAGGACGTTGCCGCCACTGCGCAACAGCTTCGCCAGGTGCACGCGGTTGCGCTCGCCACCGGACAGTTGGCCAACGTATTTCTGTTGGTCAGAGCCTTTGAAATTGAATCGCCCGACGTAGCTTCGCGATGCGATTTCCACTTTGCCGATCTGGATAATGTCCTGCCCGTCGGACACTTCTTCCCAAACGGTTTTCTTGTCGTCGAGCGAGTCCCGGCTCTGGTCCACGCACGCCAGTTGCACCGTTTCGCCGATGACAATCTCGCCGCTGTCTGGCGTCTCGTCGCCCATGATCATCTTGAACAGCGTCGACTTACCGGCGCCGTTGCCACCAATGATGCCGACGATCGCGCCGCGCGGAATCGATGCGGTGAGATCGTCGATCAATAGCTGGTCGCCAAAACTCTTTGAGACGCCGTTGATGTCGATCACTTTCTCGCCCAGGCGCTCGGCCGTGGGGATGAACAGATCGGTGGTTTCCATTCGCGCGGTTGTCTGCTGGGCCACGAGCTCATCGAAGCGCGCGAGCCGAGACTTGCTCTTCGCCTGCCGGCCTTTCGGATTTGATCGCACCCATTCCAGCTCCGCCTTGATCGCGCGTTGGCGACCCTGCTCCTGGGAGGATTCCTGGGACAGGCGGGCGTCTTTCTGTTCCAGCCAGGTGCTGTAGTTGCCTTCCCAGGGAATGCCTCGGCCTCTGTCTAACTCGAGAATCCAGCTAGCGACGTTGTCGAGGAAGTAGCGATCGTGGGTCACCGCGACTACGGTGCCAGGAAACTCGTCGAGGAAGCGTTCGAGCCACGCGACGGACTCAGCGTCCAGGTGGTTGGTCGGTTCGTCCAGCAGCAGCACGTCCGGCTTCGACAGAAGCAGCGAGCAAAGCGCGACGCGGCGGCGTTCGCCGCCGGAGAGGTTCTTGACCGGCTTGTCCCAGGGCGGCAGACGCAGCGCGTCAGCGGCGATATCCAGCGTTCGATCGAGATCCCAGGCATCGGCCGCGTCAATCTGTCCCTGCAGTTCGCCCTGGCGTTCGAGCAGCGTGTTCATCTCGTCGTCGCTCATGGGCTCGGCGAACTTGTCGGAAATCGCGTTGTACTCGTTGAGGAGTCCGACGATCTCACTCACGCCCTTCTCGACGTTGGCACGAACGTCGGTCTCGTCATCGAGCCGGGGTTCCTGCGGCAGATAGCCGATCTTGAGATCTTTCTGGGGGCGGGCTTCGCCGTCGATTTCTGTATCTTCGCCGGCCATGATACGCAGCAGGGATGACTTGCCTGAGCCGTTCAGTCCCAGCACGCCGATCTTCGCGCCTGGAAAGAACGACAGCGAGATGTTCGACAGAATCGTGCGTTTCGGAGGCACGGTCTTGCTGACCGAGTTCATGGTGTAGACGTATTGCGCCACGCTGGTTTTCCGCTTGCTTCAACAGGGCGGCAACGCTACCCGACGCGTTGCGGTCAGACAAGACAACTGCTCGTTAACTGCGCGCTGACGATGCTAATGAGCTAAACGAGGAGAGCTTGCTTGCGACGAGGGCTGACAGTACTGATGGCGATCGCTGTTGGCGTCGGGATGGCGCTCTGGCTGTCGTGGCCGGGGCCCAAGCAATCATCCTCGTTGGTGAGCGACGTAGGCCCGATATCGTTCGACGGAGCACGCCCAACTGAGGTGGCCCCTGTGCCGCTTGATCCAGCGCAGCCTGAGCCAGTGCCCGTCAGCGTGGCGGATATGGTCACGGCCAGGCTGAGCGCGCCGAGCGAGGCGCAAATTGGGCAGTACAACGCGCTGCACATCCTGCCCTGGAACCCCGTTGTCAGTCGAGATTGCTCCGAGCCTGGCGACTGCGAAGTGATTCGTCGGGATCCGGAACATATCTATTTCAGCGCCAGCGACGCTAGCCTCGAAGAGATTCGCTATAGCGATCCGGTGGCTGCTCTCGTACTCGCTCGTCGCTCTATCGATGACGGCTCCCGGCTGGAGAATTACCTCGCGGCGGTTGCGTTGTCAGGCAAACCCGGGCCGTTGCTTGAACTCGCGTATGGGCACTATGACGACATCGCTTCGGATGACCCCAGCCAGGTACAGCGTCGTGCCGTTTTAGAGGCGGTTGCAGCGAGGCTGGGCGATGAGCGGGCGAACCCGGATGCTTACTCGCCCGGGCTCGCCGGTGATGCCGTTGGGCTCGGCACCGATGCCTCGGCCGCTCGGGGCGTCGAGGCGTTTCTCGCCTCCATTGAAGAGCTGAGAGCGTTCGCCGGTCTTCAGCCACTTCAGCTTGATGACGGCGGCTGGTAGCGAGGTCTCCAGGGCGCGCTATGAATGAGTTGGCCTCACGTTGATTCTGAACCGCCGGCCACCCCGAGGCGTTGGCAACTGGGTACAATGCGCAGCCTTCAACGCAGCCCTTTTTCAGCTCGTCCTTCTCCTCGCCCGTTGTGGTGACAAAGTGACGACCATTTTAGTAACCGGATACGCCCATGCTTAACAATAATCGCACCCTGGAACAGTTTGACCCTGACATTGCCGCTGCCATCGAGCTTGAGCGCCGCCGCCAGGAAGATCATGTCGAGCTGATCGCGTCGGAGAATTACGCCAGTGCGCTGACGATGGCTGCCCAGGGCTCGGTACTCACCAATAAGTACGCAGAGGGCTATCCGCACAAGCGCTACTACGGCGGCTGCGAATACGTTGACCAGGTGGAAGTGCTCGCGATAGACCGGGCGAAAGCGCTGTTTGGTGCGGACTACGCGAACGTGCAGCCACATTCCGGATCGCAGGCGAACGCAGCCGTTTACCTCGCCTTGCTGGAAGCCGGAGACACGGTACTTGGCATGAGCCTGGATGCCGGTGGCCACCTGACCCACGGTGCGTCGGTGAATTTCTCCGGCCGGATGTATAACGCCGTTCAGTACGGTTTGAACGTCGAGACCGGCGAAGTGGACTATGAGGAGGTGGCCCGGCTCGCGCGTGAGCACAAACCCAAGCTCATCGTTGCTGGGTTCTCAGCCTATTCCCGTACGCTCGACTGGCAGAAGTTCCGGGACATCGCGGACGAGGTGGGTGCTTACCTGCTCGTCGATATGGCGCACGTGGCAGGCCTTGTCGCCGCGGGTCTGTATCCGAACCCGGTACAGATCGCGGATGTCACGACGTCCACGACCCACAAGACCCTGGGTGGCCCGCGCGGCGGCATCATTCTCGCGCGCAGCAATCCGGAGATTGAGAAGAAGCTTAACTCGGCCCTCTTTCCTGGCTCCCAGGGCGGTCCGCTGATGCACGTGATCGCTGCCAAGGCGGTCTGTTTCAAGGAAGCGATGGAGCCCGAGTTCAAGACCTATCAACAGCGCGTGATTGCTGGCGCCCAGGCCATGGCGACTGGATTTCAGGAGCGTGGCTACAACGTCGTATCAGGCGGTACGGACAACCATCTGTTTCTGCTCGATCTGATCGACAAAGGCATCACCGGAAAGGCCGCGGATGCGGCGCTGGGCCGTGCCAACATCACGGTGAACAAGAACGCTGTGCCTAATGATCCCAAATCACCGTTTGTGACGAGCGGCCTGCGCATTGGCTCGCCGGCGGGAACCAGGCGCGGATTCGGTGTTGATGAGTTTTCGGAGCTGACCGGCTGGATGTGCGACGTGCTCGATGACATCGATAACGACAACATGATCAGCGCCGTTCAGCACAAGGTGGTTGAGCTGTGCCGCCGCTTCCCGGTCTACGCCAGCGCGCAATGACCCTGACAGCGAAGCAGTAACTTCGCTGGAGCGATTCGAGTGCATTGTCCTTTCTGCAACGCCGACGATACCAAGGTTATCGACTCTCGTCTGGTGACCGACGGCACTTCCGTGCGTCGGCGTCGGGAGTGCATTACCTGTGCCGAGCGATTCACCACGTTCGAAATTGCCGAGCTTGTGATGCCGCGAATCGTCAAGAGCAACGGCAATCGGGAGCCGTTCGATGAGGCCAAGCTACGCGCCGGCATGCAGCGCGCGCTGGAGAAGCGGCCCGTCAGCATCGAAGACATCGATGCGGCCGTCAGCCGGATCAAGCATCGATTGCGATCTACCGGTGAGCGCGAGTTGCCATCCCGACAGGTAGGCGGTGAGGTCATGCGTGAGCTGCGGGATATGGACCCCGTGGCCTACGTTCGCTTTGCATCGGTCTATCGGGATTTTCAGGATATCAGCGAGTTTCAAGCTGAGATCGATCGGCTGAATATCAAGCTCGACCATGATTGAGGCGGATCGAGCGTTTCTGGCAGTCGCGCTGGAGCAGGCTCGACAGGGTATCTATAGCACCTCGCCCAACCCGTCGGTCGGTTGTGTCCTTGTGCGCGGCAGCGAAGTCATCGGCCGGGGTTTCACTGCGCCGGCTGGCGGTCCCCATGCCGAGGTCAATGCCATTCGCGATGCGGGTGGTAGAGCCCGCGGCGCAACCGCATACGTCACGCTTGAGCCTTGCTGCTTCCATGGCCGCACGCCGCCTTGTACCGAGGCATTGCTCGACGCTGGTGTTGCGCGGGTTGTCGTCGCGGAGATCGATCCCCACCCGGATGTTCAGGGTGAAGGCCTGCGCATGCTGCAGCGCGCGGGCGTCGAGGTTGAACAGTTGCCTTATGACCCGGTCACACTGATTAATCGCGGCTTTCGCAGCCGTCAGACGCGCGGTCGCCCGTGGGTTCGAGTCAAGATTGCAGCGTCGCTGGACGGTCGTACCGCCATGGCCTCCGGCGAGAGTCAGTGGATTACCGGCGCGGATGCTCGCGCCGACGTGCAACGACTGCGCGCCGAGAGTTGCGCAGTGGTCACCGGCGTCGGAACGGTGTTGGCGGACGATCCTCGAATGACTGTGCGGGATGAGCGTTTTGCCCTTGATGGCGGCGCTACTCGCCAGCCGCTGCGGGTCGTGCTCGATCGACGCCTGCGAACCCCTGAGGACGCGCAGATCCTGCTGGGTGACTGTCTGCTTCTGCACAGCCCGGATGCGCCACCGCATAGCCACGACAACAAACGCGTGTGGGATGGCAGCGTCGCTTCGCTTCTGACGCTGCTCGCCGAGCTGGAGGCGAACGAGGTGCTCGTCGAGGCCGGCGCGACGATAGCCCAGCTTTTCGTCTCGAGTGGCCTGGTTGATGAGCTGGTGGTCTATCAAGCGCCGGTCATACTGGGTGCAACCGGGGCGCCGATGCTCAGCGGCAGCGTTGCCACACTCGCCCAGGCCCAGAGGTTCGATTTGCTGGAGGCCGTGCGTATCGGCGAGGATACGCGGCTCACTTTCGCCGTCCGGTCTGAATTGCCGGGATAACCGTTTGGTCGCTTTGCGATCTAGTAGAGAAAAGCCATGTCTGATGATCGCGTTACCTACGACTCCCTCGATGGCAGTGGCCGCAAGATTGCGATTGTCGCTGGCCTGTTCAACGATCATATCGTCGGCAAGCTGTTGACCGGAGCGAAGGCGCGCTTGATCGAGCATGGCGTGGCCAGCGCAGACATCACGGTGTTTCACGTGCCTGGCTGCTTCGAGTTACCGATCGCTGCGCAGAAGCTTGCACGCAGCGGCAAGTTTGACGCGGTCATCGCGCTGGGGGCGGTCATTCGTGGCGGCACCCCCCACTTCGACTATGTCTGTAACGCCTGTACGGACGGCCTGACCCGCGTTGCACTCGATGAGTCTCTGCCCGTTGTATTCGGTGTGCTCACAACGGACGACCTCGCGCAGGCCGAAGCTCGTGCGGGTGGTGAGCACGGTAACAAGGGCGAGGACTGCGCGGAAACGGCGCTGGCGACTTTGGCCATGCTCGACGCCGTTGACGCGTTGTGAGTAACGCCTGGGAGCGAAAACGAGCGCGCCGCGCTCTTGTGCAAGCGGTCTATCAATGGCAACTCGCTGGCGCTGACACCGTGGTCATCGAGAATGAGTTTCTCTCCGGCAAATCGTTGGCGCGCGCTGATAGTGAGTATTTCAGCGCAGCGCTGCGCGCGGTCACCCTGCGTAGCGAAACTTTTGACGCGTTGTTTGTCGAAGCGCTTGATCGTGATTTTGCGGCGCTGGATCAGGTAGAGCGGGCTATTCTGCGGCTGGGCGCCTGGGAGCTGTCCGAACGACTCGATGTGCCGTACCGGGTTGTCATCAATGAATGGGTCGAGCTGGCCAAGACGTTCGGCGCTGAGGAAAGCCACAAATACATCAACAGCATTCTCGATGGTCTTGCCGGGCAACTGCGCGCTGCCGAGAAAAGCACTGATGGGCGAGTTTGAACTGATTGATGCCATTGTCCGGGCGCTAGGCTCGGCTGGGACGGGCCCTCAGGTTATCTGCGGGCCCGGCGATGATTCGTCCATTGTTCGTCCGCTCTCCGGCTGCGACGCGGTTGCCTCGATCGACACGTTGCTGCCGGGTGTTCACTTTCCGGTAGGAGCCGACCCTCGCGAGATTGGCTACCGCTCCCTCGCGGTGAGCCTCAGTGACTTGAGCGCGATGGCCGCTGCGCCCGGTTATGTCCTCGTTGCCCTGACACTGAGAGATGCGAGCGTTACTTTTGTCGAGCAGCTCGCCGAAGGGATGGCGGAAGCGGCAGGGGTCTACGACGTGCCAATCGTTGGCGGCAACCTCGCTCGTGGGCCGCTGTCGATTGCCGTCAGCGTGCACGGCTGGGCGGTGCCGGATACCGCGTTGCTGCGCTCTGGTGCATCCGTGGGCGATACGTTGTTTGTAACGGGGCCGCTCGGAGGGACTGCGGCGGCGCTTGCTGCGGGCATTGACTCGGAAATGGGTGCGTCGGTGGCTTCCGATCTGCGCGCTCGCTATTTCCGACCGCCGAATCGCGGCCCGTTGATGCGTGAGCTGGCAGGCCGAAGGCTGGCCAGCGCGGCGATCGATATCTCGGATGGCCTGCTGGCGGATGCAGGGCATCTGTCTCAGAAAAGCCAGGTCGCTCTCGATGTTGATTGCGCGTCGATACCGATCTTTCGCGGGGCGACGCTCGCTCAGGTGCTGGCCGGCAGCGACGACTACGAGATTCTCTTCTGCAGCGATCAGACGGCAATCGACAACTGCACCGCGATTGGTCGTGTGGTAGCTGCGGGTGACACCGGGCCGTGTGTTGCCGTTGATGGCCAGGCTCAGATCAGGGACGGCAGCGCCACTGCCGGCGGCGGTTTTGACCACTTCAGGGCAGACACATGAAGCTTGCTGACATTCGGCATACCGACGTGCTGGTCGCGACGGTTGGCGGGGTAGGTTTCATCAAGCCGGCGCCCGGAACCTGGGGTAGTCTGGCGGCGCTGCCGGTGTGGTGGTTCTTTCTATCGCCGCTGTCGGCAGAGGTTCAACTCGCCACGATCGCGGTCACGTTTGCCATTGGCGTTTGGGTAAGCCACCGAGTTTGTGCCCGCTATGGCGTCAAAGACCACCCGGCGATAGTGATCGACGAGGTGGCGGGTCAGTGGCTCGCACTATTCCTGTTGCCCGCAAATCTCGCGGTGATGTTGCTGGCCTTCGGCTTGTTTCGCCTGCTTGACGTTACGAAACCCGGGCCTATCGGCTGGTTGGATCGACGCGTACCTGGTGGTTTGGGCGTCATGATCGATGACCTGGTAGCCGGTGCAGTGGTCGCGGCTGTGCTGCATGTCTCGTTGGCCTGGCTGCCCGCGGGCTATGCTGTAGGCTAACTTCCAGTATTCCGAGGCCGCTATGGCTCGCCTTTTGTTTTTTGCTCTGGTTTTCGGGTTCGCGCTTGCAGAGACAGCCAGCGCTCGACCGCCCGTTGAGGTCACCGGACTCTACAAGGACAAGGTGTTCGTTCGCGTTCAGGGTAACGATCGGCTGGTGCGCCTCGGCGAGACCTCACCGGAAGGGGTCAAGTTGCTAAAGGCGGATGCCAACTCGGCGACGGTCACCTACCGAGGCAACCAATACGTGTTGTCACTGACTGATCGGGTCGGCGGCACGTTCCGCGAGCCGAGCCACGTCAGCATCACGCTTCCCCCGGATGAGCTCGGACAGTACCGGGTGCGCGGGACGATCAACAACCAACTGGTGCCATTTCTCGTCGATACGGGCGCATCGGTGGTCGCCATGAGCGCGCCGCAGGCGCAGGCGCTTGGCCTGAACTACACGCTGGGGGAGCGAGGCATCGTTGAAACTGCCCAGGGCCGAACCGAGGCTCACTTTGTCACGCTGCGGGAGGTTAACGTGGGAGGTGTGAAGGCCTACAACGTCGCTGCCACGGTCATCGATGGCAACTATCCCAGTGAAGTGTTGTTGGGCACGTCCTACTTGAACCAGATTCAGATGACCAATACGCAGGGCGTGATGGTTCTGCGACCCCACTAGCGCGGCCGTTGCTGCCTTCTGTCAGGCAGATCGCTGGACCGATTGCACCACAAGACCCGCGAGTAAGCCGTTACGTAAGCCCAGGCGCTCCAGTGCCGCGAGGGCCTGGTGCATAAGGTCATCCGCGTAGCGCTGGGCCGCAGGTAGCCCCATAAGAGCCGGGTAGGTGTTCTTTGCGTTGGCCGCGTCAGCCCCCACGGGTTTGCCCATCGATTCGGCGTCGCCGGTCACATCGAGAACGTCGTCGATCACTTGAAAGGCCAGACCGGTGTGCCGCCCGGCCTCGATAAGCAGGGCAAGGTCTTCGTCGCTCGCGCCAGCCGCCATGCCGCCCAGTTCGAAGCTTGCTGTCAGTAGAGCGCCTGTTTTCTGGCGATGTAGCGCTTCGAGCTTCATCTGGCTGATGACGATGGCTTCGGCCGCCATATCGGCGCTCTGGCCACCCACCATACCCAGTGGACCGATAGCGTGGGCCAGTGAGGACAGCATCCGCAGCCGGGTTGAGGCATCAACGGCTGTAGCATCAGCGAGGATCTGGAAGGCGAGCGCCTGCAGAGCATCGCCAGCGAGAATGGCCTCCGGGTGACCGTGGGTGATGTGCGTGCTGGCTTTGCCGTGGCGGGTGTCAGCGTTGTCCATGGCAGGCAGGTCGTCGTGTGCGAGCGAGTAAGCGTGCACCAGCTCGACAGCGCAGGCTGCAGGCAGAGCCGCTGCTAGATCGCCACTCAGATCGAGGCACGCACAGCAAACGAGGCGCGGGCGCAGCTTTTTGCCGCCGCCCAGAGTTGCGTAGCGCATGGCGTCGCCGAGTGACGGCTCCAGAGTCTCTATGCTGAGGTAGCCTGCTAAAGCTCGATCGATCTGCTCCCGCAGATCTGCCGGCTCAGGCCGGCTCATCGGCGCCGTCGTCGGCCTCGGTGCCGTCAGCCATTAGCGTGCGAACTCGCAGTTCAGCGTCTTTCAGGACGTTCTGGCATTCGCGTGTCAGTGCAACGCCGCGCTCGAAGGCTGTTAGCGAGTCCGCCAGGCTGAGCTCGCCTGATTCCATGCGCTCAACCAGAGCTTCCAGTTCCTCGAGAGTCTTCTCGAATTCAACGGGTTTGCCGGCGGTTTTCTTGTTCTTCTTCTCATCCATGCAACGCACGGTAGCGATGCGCTGCCGGGGGGTCAATCGAGAGTCATTGATTGGCCAGCAAAGCCGGGAATCCTTACTAGACTTGAGTTGTCATTGCAGCAGATGGATCAGCCATGGACCTGGCTACTCTGGTCGGGCTTTTGGGCTCCTTTGCCATCGTCATTTCGGCGATGGTCATGGGTGGCTCGGCGCACATGTTTGTGAACATACCTTCGCTGCTCATCGTTGTGGTGGGCTCGCTGTTTGTCGTGCTCATGAAATTCTCGCTGGCCCAGTTTCTCGGGGCGATTAAAGTCGCCATCAAGGCGTTCAGCTTCAAGCTCGCCAAACCCGAAGACGTGATTGAAGAAGTTGTTGAACTGGCTGACGCGGCTCGCAAGGGGGGGCTGCTCTCGCTGGAAGGCAAAGAGGTTTCCAGTGACTTCATGACCAAGGGCATACAGTTGCTAGTGGATGGTCATGATGCGGACGTGGTTAGGACGCTGCTGAAGAAAGACATGAACCAGACGCTCGAACGCCATGAGTGGGGAGCCAAGATTTTCACCGCGATGGGTGATGTCGGTCCCGCGATGGGCATGATCGGAACGCTTGTCGGTCTGGTGGCGATGCTGGCCAACATGGACGATCCGAAATCGATTGGCCCGGCGATGGCGGTTGCGCTGTTGACCACGCTTTACGGAGCGATGATGGCGAACATGTTTGCGCTGCCCGTTGCCGACAAGCTGGAGATGCGGCGGAAAGAAGAAGGCCGTCTCAAGTCCATGGTGATTGATGCGCTTCTGTCGATACAGGCGGGTCAGAACCCGCGCGTGATTGCGGCGATGTTGAAAGCGTATATCCCGGAATCGAAACGCGGCGACGACGGCTGATCACGGCATGAGCGACGCCGCTGACGATGATGACATTCCCGAAGAAAGTGATGCCGGCGGTGGCGCCGGTTGGATCGCGACGTTTGCCGATCTTATGTCGCTGCTTATGTGCTTCTTCGTTTTGCTGCTGTCGTTCTCGGAGATGGACGTGCTCAAATTCAAACGGCTTGCGGGGTCGATGAACGAGGCGTTCGGCGTGCAGCAGCAGTTGCGTGTGAATGATATCCCCAAAGGTACAAGCATCATCGCCCAGGAGTTTTCGCCTGGTAAGCCGCAACCGACTCCGTTGAACGAGATCTGGCAGAAGACGACGAACGAATCCAAAAACTCGCTCGAAGTCGCATGCCAGGATATGGGTGCGGGTAACGTCGGTCAGAAGGGCGACGCTCAGAAACTCATTGTCGTCGATAAGGTGCGTGATCTGGTCGGCGAGACCGAGCAGGATGCCATTGACCTTGCTACTGAGCTGGCGAAAGAAATTGCGGCCGGCGTTGTAGAAGTCGAAACCTCTGGACGTCGCATCGTGGTGCGTGTGAAAGAGCAGGGTAGCTTTCGGTCTGGCACCGCTGATTTGTCGCCGAGTTTCAAACCGGTTCTGAAGATCATTCGCGGCGTTCTGCTGGATACGGAAGGGCAAATCTACGTCGAAGGCCATTCGGATAACGTGCCGATTTCTACCACGCAATTCCGTTCCAATTGGGCGCTGTCCAGCGCGCGCGCTGTCAGCGTAGCGCATGGTTTGTTCGATCTTGGCGGTCTTAGCCCTAACCGATTCACCGTAGCCGGCTATGGCGAGACGAGGCCATTGGTTGCTAACTCCACTGGCGCTGGCCGCGCTCGCAACCGCCGCGTTGAGATTGTGATTCATCAAGGCCTTGACGATCAGACGAAAGCGGAACTCGAGATACTTCGAGGTGAAGACCCCACGGCGTATCGTGCCGTCCAGGAAGAGCTGGTTCGCCGTTTTGAGCTAAGACCCGACGAGATTTTTTGATACGTCGATCTTTCATACGCAGAGTGCTGCGCACTCAGCGTATGAAAATCGACGGGCGGCAGTTGTTCGGCTATGCCGAACAATGAGAGCCAACGTTACTTCACCGTCATCGCGAGACGAAGATTTCGCAGAAATCGGAAGACGCGGCGATCTCGTCAGCTCGGCGTTGGTGGCGAGATTCTGAGATTGCCGTACGTGACCCGCGGTCCCTCTCGCGCATCAGCTTTTGCCATGCGCTGTCGTATGCTCGTCGCCCCGCGACAAGCGATTACGCAATGACGAGTGGTTTGGGGCTCGACAACGCAACTACCCGTCATCGCGAGACGAAGATTTCGCAGAAATCGGAAGACGCGGCGATCTCGTCAGCTCGGCGTTGGTGGCGAGGTTCTGAGATTGCCATACGTGGCCCACGGCCCCTCTCGCGCATCAGCTTTCGCCATGCGCAGTCGTATGCTCGTCGCGCCGCGACAAGCGAGTACGCAATGACGAGTGGTTTGAGGCTCGACAACGCAACTACCCGTCTTCGCGAGGCGCTCAACCGCGCAGCGGATGAGCAACGCGGCGATCTCCTCACGTTGGCGATACCAGTACCCTCCTGAGATTGCCGCGTCGCCGCTTTGCTGCGCAAACCAACTCCTCGCAATGACTAAAGTTCTGTAGCCGTCGCTGCTTTGCGCTGCAACCCAGCTTCTCGCAACGACCGGCAGTAGAGTACCCTTAAGCCATCAAACTAAGGGGAGCATCATATGTCTTACTCGCGCCTAAACGTTTCCGTCGACAACAAAGTCGGCCACATCCAACTGAGCGTGCCGGATGAATACAACCGCATGCCGCCCGCCTTCTGGAAAGAGTTTCCCGAAGCATTATTGGATCTCGACAGCTCAGGCACGGTGCGAGCCGTGGTCGTCTCATCCACCGGCAAACACTTTTCCTCGGGCCTGGATACCAGTTCCTTCGGCTCTGCGGGAGCCGCCCAGAAAGACTTTGATGCCGGCCGCAAAGCTGAAGCCGCGCGTCGTCACCTGACCGGTATGCAGGATGCTTTCAGCGTTATCGAACAAGTGCGTATGCCGGTCATCACGGCCATTCAGGGCGGTTGCATCGGTGGTGGGGTCGACATGATTGCCGCCAGCGATATGCGCTACTGCACAGAAGATGCGTTCTTCTGCATCCAGGAGATCAATATCGGCATGGCGGCGGACGTCGGAACGTTGCAGCGGCTGCCGAAGCTCATCCCCGAGGGCATGATGCGCGAGCTCGCTTATACCGGCCGCCGCTTGTTCGCAGACGAAGCGCTGAGCATCGGATTGGTGAACCGGGTGTTCGCGGATCATGACTCCATGCTAAAGGGCGTGCTGGGTATTGCCGCTGAGATCGCGACGAAGTCACCGTTGGCGGCGGCCTCAACGAAGCACCTGTTGCACTACGGCAAAGAACACAGCATTGCCGATACGCTGGACTATCAGACGGTGTGGATGGCCGCGCTTAGTCAGGGGCCGGAAATTGCGAAGTACTTTGCGGCTAAACAGGCGGGCAAAGAGCCTGAATACGACGATCTGCCTCCCAGGTAGGCGGCTCGCGTCTCCGCTCAGCCGGCGTCGCGGGTTCGCGGCGCGCCGCTGTCTTTGTCATTCGCTGCCCTCTGGCGCTTGAGGGTCAGACGCTGTCGATTTAGAGCAACCTGCTGGCGCTGACGGCTGATCTGTTCCTTACGGATCAGCTCGCTCTCTACTCGATCTACCATGGCCGACGGTCCTTTTCGGTTCGGCGTGTGCTTAGCGCTGATACTTCATGTAGCGCATGAGGGCGCGCATGGTAACCATCTGATAAGAAAAAGAAAGAACTTTTTGCCGGCCAGGAAGATTAATGCTGCTGAGCCGAGAGTCTGCGTGATTGCCGGTGGCCAGGCTGCGGAGGAGCCTGGCCCAGGCGGCAGATTATCTCGCCAGGCGGTAGCCGCCTGTACGTGGGTTTAACGCGATCACGCCATTGGCTTCTAGCGCGGAAAAATCGGCCCGCAGTTGCCAGAAGACCATGGGGGTTGCGGTATCGCGGAAGTGATCGGCCAAATCGCCTGGTTTGAGTTCGTCTTTGCCGCCGGCAACCAGCTCACGAAAAGCGGCTTCCAGGGTTTGCAGGCGTCGTCCGTTCAGACTCATCGAATAGATCCTCTGTACTGCTGCCGGGCTTGGCCCAGTGTTGCCGTTAGCCTCGAGGCGTCGGGGCGTTGTAAAGCGCGGCGGCATTTTTAGCAGAAGTGTCGTCTCGGCGCTAACCCGAAAGCGTCTCAGAGGCTGTTTCTACCAGCGCGTCGATGGCGGTTTGCAGGCGATTGAGTTCCGTCTCCGGCAGATTCTGGGTGGTAGCCACCTGCACCGCCCGTTCCAGGGTCTGTATTGCCGCTCGAGGTTTGCCTGACGCGCGGTGTGCTGCTGCGAGTGCTTCGAGCGCGGTTATCGACGTCGAATCCTGTGCGATGGCTATTTGCGCGTACTGTCTCGCACCGGCTGGATCTTGCAGCTCAGTGACTGGAACCTGGCTGAGAAAGAGTGAGTAATTGACACGGGCACTGAGACTGCCGGCGTTTGCGGCGGCGCGCAGCCAATGACCGACTTCGCTGAAGCGCTTCTGTTCGGCGAGCATGGCCGCCAACGCTTCCTGGGCGTCCACGTTGCCAGCGCGGGCGCCGTTTAATAGCCAACTTTCCGCTCGCGCGTTGCTGGGAGCGACGCCGAGGCCTTCCCTGTATAGATAGGAAAGACCCAGGCTGGCAGCGCTCCTGCCAGCCTGCGCGGCGTGCTCCAGATGACGCCTCGCCGCGCCATAGTCCCGTGCTATCCCGTCGCCGTGTAGAAAGGCATAGCCCAGGGCTTCCTGGGCGGCGGCGTTGTCCCGGTCAGCGGCTTCCTTAAACAAGGCAACCGCAGCCTCGGAATCAGGCTCTCCCAGTTCGCCGCTTCGATACAGTTTCCCCAGCGCGACCACCGTGTCGTCACAGCCCGCCTTGATAGCTTTGTCGTACCAATCGCGCGCCAGTTCTGGGTCTGGCTCTTCGGAGACGGCAGAGCGGTAGCTGTAGCCGAGCAGTTCCATGGCCTCGCAGTGCCCTGAGCTGGCAGCCTCGCCTAACCAATGCCGGGCTTTGTTCGGCGCCTTGTCCAGATCTTCGCCGAGGAGTTGAGCTCGGCCGAGCACAACCATGGATGCAGTGTCACCGGCGCGAGCCGCTTTTGTGTACAGGCGAATCGACTCACGACGATTTCGTAGAACGCCCTCTCCCTCGTGATGCAGGTACGCAAGTGCGGTCAGCGCCGAACGATTGCCGCTATTGAATTCCAGCGCGCGGCCGTAGTCCTTGGCGGCAGAGACGGGCATATCCTGGGCGAAGAAGCTGAAACCGCGCAGATAGAATCCGCGGGAGCGTTGCCCTGCTGTTATGGAAGGGTCTATCAGGGCGCGTTCGAGGTGAATTCTCGCGAATGTGAACTGGCCTTCGTCGATCAGCGCGGCGGCGCGATC
The DNA here is from genome assembly GCA_964351875.1 of uncultured Pseudomonadales bacterium. Lineage (GTDB taxonomy): Bacteria > Pseudomonadota > Gammaproteobacteria > Pseudomonadales > Azotimanducaceae > JANSWO01. The sequence goes on along the minus strand of CAYGQC010000012.1, from coordinate 918 downwards.
AATGCTGGTTCCAGCGTTGAACCTGGGGCTAGCCGCGTCCAGCCTCTCTACGGCGTTAGCGAGGATCGCGAGCACCGCTATCTGGAATAGCATTCTCATTCGATCGGCGGGCCCTTCAGCTCTACGCGGTTACCGTCTGGATCTCGGAGATAGACCGCCGGTCCGTAACCGTCGGCGCCGTAAAGCTTGCTGTGGAATGTCGCTGGCACACCCAGCGATTCAGCCAGTGCTCGCAGTGAGTCTTCATCGAATGGCTCGATGCGCCAGGCGAAGTGATCGACGTTGTGGCCGTCGTCTGGCGTCGGTGCCGAGCCGCCGCTGCGACCGAGCTTTCCAGCGGTGTCGACGATATCGAGGATGGAATTGCCCATGCGAAGCTGAACCAGCCCAACCTCGGCGACCTCACGTTCAACCTCGCCGCCAAGTTGACGGTAGAAGTTGATGAGGCGGTCGGGTTCGGCGGACCGCAGCACGATGTGGTCGAGCTGCATCAGCGAAAACGGTGCGGCCATGAACACTCCTCCACAGGGCCCAGGAATCTGGGGGAGGGCATATGCTACCAGCGCCGGACCGTGAAACTGCCTACCGGTCGCTGTCCTGGTCGTACAACGAGCTGGCATCCAGTAGCTCGCCCGGCGAAACCGTTTCCGCGAGCGGTATATCGGCATCATCTGGCACGCTTTGGCCGTCTATCAGCCGCTCGCCAAGCAGAGTGATCCCCAGGGTGGCCGCAAGCACGGTGAGAGTTGAGCTCGCGGGATCGGGCTTCGGTGCGTCACGCAGATGTTCGCTCTCGGGAGTGAATACCGTGGCGCGACGCTGCTCGGCCAGACGTCTCCTTGCCCGCTCCGCCGGCCGCTCGCGCTTGTCGGTTGTTGCCACCATCGTTTCGCGTTCTAGTTATCTGTGTAGATCGAC
>CAYGQC010000011.1:37273-44837 GCA_964351875.1 uncultured Pseudomonadales bacterium | reverse complement strand
CCCCTGGGGCCAGCAGTTCCCGGAACCGTGTTTCGACAACATCGTGGAACTGGTTAATCGGCGGACGGTGGGCGAAAAGCACGAGCGTTTGACGCTCAAGATCGATGAGCGCCTGGCCGCTGGTATCTACTTTAACTTTCCCTACAAGCAACTCGGTTCGATCAAGGCCGGTGACAAACTGCGCTGTGTGTATCGCCTCGATGTGAACGACTACCGCAATCAGCGTTCGCTACAGCTGATGGTGGAGCACATGGAGCCGGCAGGGTAGACTCGCGCGCCGTCGCCCATTGCGGCTCACATCGGACAGATTGATGGCTGAACTAACGGCCCTACGAGAACAATTGCGTGACCTGAGCAATCGCTGCGGCGAGCTCCGGGGGTACCTTTGACTTCGACGAACGCAAAGCCAAGCTCGAAGAAGTAGACCTCGCTCTGGCCGAATCGGACGTCTGGGACAACCCGGAAAAGGCTCAAGCGCTCAACAAAGAGCGCTCCTCTCTCGCAACAGTCGTCTTCGGACTGACCGCCATCTCCGAGGCTCTCAGCGATGGCGGCGAGCTGCTGCAGATGGCCGCCGAGGACAACGACACTGAAGCCCTTGCGGTTATCGAGGCAGAGTTTGCCGACGTTGAGAGCAAGCTCGCCGCACTCGAATTCAGGCGCATGTTCCGTGGCGAGCTGGACGAATCAAACGCCTATCTTGAGATTCAATCCGGTTCCGGCGGCACCGAAGCGCAAGACTGGGCAGACATGTTGCTGCGCATGTATCTGCGTTGGGCAGAGAAGCACGGCTTCGAGGCGGACGTCACCGAGCTCTCTCCTGGTGACGTGGCTGGCATCAAGAGCGCGACGGTCGAGATAAATGGCGACTACGCCTACGGCTGGCTGCGCACCGAAACGGGTGTCCACCGTCTGGTGCGAAAATCGCCTTTTGATTCGGGCAACCGACGTCATACATCCTTTGCTTCCGCGTTCGTATCGCCGCAGATTGACGATGATATCGAGATTGAGATTAACCCCGCTGATGTTCGTGTCGATACCTACCGCGCAAGCGGCGCGGGCGGCCAGCACGTCAACAGGACGGACTCCGCCGTGCGTCTGACGCACTTGCCAACGGACACGGTTGTACAGTGTCAGAGCGAGCGCTCCCAGCATCAGAACAAAGACCGCGCCTATAAACAGCTCAGGGCCAAGCTCTATGAACTCGAACTGCAATCCCGCCGGGCGGAGCAGCAGCGAGTTGAGGATGCCAAGGCCGATATCGGTTGGGGCAGCCAGATCCGATCCTACGTTCTGGATCAGAGCCGCGTGAAAGACCTTCGTACCGGTATTGAGCGTAGCGATCCTAATGCCGTACTCGATGGCGACCTCGGCGAATTCATCGAAGCGAGCCTCAAGGCTGACGTCTAAAACCTTCATCGACTCGCGGAATGCTTTCCAGATTCCGCAGCAAGCTAACGAGACCGATTACTGTGACAGAAGAAAACGACATCATTCGCGGCCGACGCGACAAGCTGGCGCGCTGGCGCGCCACAGGACAGGCGTTCCCCAATACGTTCCGCCGCGGCGAGATGGCTGCTGATCTTGAGGCTGCGCATGTCGAACACGATAAAGCTGAACTTGAGAGCCTGTCGGTTCGTGCAACGATTGCCGGCCGAATCATGCTCAAACGGGCGATGGGCAAAGCCAGTTTTCTGACGCTTGCCGACCCGTCCGGCCGGATCCAGTGTTACCTGCGCAAGGACGAGCTGGGTGATGAAGCCTACGAGCAGTTCAATGACCTGTTCGATATCGGCGACATCATTGGTGTTGAAGGTACCGTCATGCGCACGAACAAAGGCGAGCTGACCGTTGCGGCCAGTCGTATCGAGCTGCTGACCAAAGCGCTTCGCCCCTTGCCTGAAAAGCACGCTGGGCTTAGTGATACCGAAACGAAGTATCGCCAGCGCTATATGGATCTGATCGTCAACGACGATTCCCGGCAGGTGTTTCTGACCCGTTCGAAGATCATTGCCTACATCCGGCAGTTCTTTGCCGAGCGTGACTTCCTCGAAGTCGAAACTCCGATGATGCATCCGATCCCCGGTGGTGCGACCGCGCGACCGTTCGTGACGCATCACAATGCTCTCGATATGGATCTGTACCTACGAATCGCACCCGAGCTGTACCTCAAACGGCTCGTCGTTGGTGGTTTTGAGCGGGTGTTTGAGATCAATCGCAGCTTCCGCAACGAGGGGCTCTCGACCAGACACAATCCTGAGTTCACCATGCTGGAGTTCTACCAGGCGTTTGCCGATTTTGAAGACATGATGGATCTGACCGAGTCGCTGTTGCAGGGGCTCGTATCGGCTGTCACTGGCGGTTCTGAGCTGGACTATCAGGGTGAAGCGATCAGCTTCGCAGGCAGTTTTCGGCGCGTGACAATGGCCGCAGCCGTGGCTGAGGCGTTAGGCATTGATGAGTCGGATGCAAACGACTTGGAGTCACTTCGCTCTGCGCTGACCGAACGCAACCTGAGCCTTTCCGGCGCGAGCGCTGGCGAGCTGCTCAACGAAGCTTTTGAAGAGCTGGTGGAAGGCGGGCTACAACAGCCCACCTTCGTCACTCACTATCCCGCGGAAGTCTCTCCGCTGGCCCGGCGCAACTCGAACAACCCCGCGGTTACGGACCGCTTCGAGCTATTCATTGGCGGCCGCGAAGTTGCCAACGCTTTTTCGGAGCTGAATGATCCCGAAGATCAGGCGGAGCGCTTTGCCGCTCAGGTTGCGAAGGTTTCCGCAGGCGACAACGAAGCCATGCACTTTGATGCCGACTATATCCGAGCCCTGGAGGTGGGCCTGCCGCCGACAGCAGGCGAGGGGATCGGTATCGATCGCCTGGTTATGTTGCTCACCAATTCGGCTTCCATTCGCGACGTTCTGCTGTTCCCACACATGCGTGCGGAATCAACATCGGCGTCGGACAGCGAGTCAACATGATCGAGAGCGCCGCGCGGCAAAGTCCAACCGGCACATCCGGGTTGTCGGCGAACGAGCGCTAGGCGGGCCTCGTCATGGTGCAATTGGAAGCAAGCTGGCTTGCGGCGCTCGCGGACGAGTTCGAGCAGCCCTACATGGCGGAGCTGCGCGCGTTTTTGGTGTCACGCCAGGAGGCTGGCGAGGTTATCTATCCCAGAGGCAGCCAGTATTTTGCTGCGCTTGACGCAACGCCGCTTGCGTCCGTCAAAGTTGTCATCCTTGGCCAGGATCCCTACCACGGCCCTGGGCAAGCACACGGGCTGTGCTTCAGCGTTCAGTCAGGGATATCGCCGCCGCCATCGTTGCAGAACATCTTCAAGGAGATTCGCGAAGACCTGGGTAACGGTGCCGGTGACGACCGGCTCAGCGACGGCAATGGCTGCCTCAACGCCTGGGCGCGTCAGGGCGTCCTGTTACTGAATTCCGTGCTCACCGTTTCCCACGGCCAGGCAGCGTCCCATCAGGGCCAGGGTTGGGAACGCTTTACAGATGCCGTGATCACCCAGGTTAACGAGCGCTGTAGCAACGTAGTGTTCGCCTTATGGGGGAGCTACGCGCAAAAGAAGGCGGCCTTTGTCGATTCAGATCGTCATTGCGTGCTCAAAGCGCCGCACCCGTCGCCACTATCGGCACATCGAGGCTTCTTCGGTTGTCGACATTTTTCCCAGGCTAACGCCTACCTCGAACAACATGGGCGCGAACGCATCGACTGGTTTGATGTCGGCGAGTAGCCACTGCCGGTGCGCAACCAGCGCTATTTGAAAACGGCCATCGCAGCTTCCAGCTCGGCGGACAGATCTTCCGCTTCTTCTTCTGGCTGCTCGTTGTCCAGCCCGAGGTTGGCAAATGCCTGCACCGTTTGCGGATTGATCTCTCCGTGCGGATGTCCCGATCCTTGGCGCGCCTGTATGTTCGCGACGATCACAATATCGGTGTAGTCGGTATCGCTGTTGTTACGGTCGAACTTGAGATAGTTGTTTGGAATGCCCGCGATTTCCAGTGGGAACTCCCAACTCGTAAGTATCATTGTGCCGAGTGACCCATGCATTGAGTCGATGACGCGATCGAGTGTCATGCTGTCCGGTATCAGGCGTCCGTGTTCTTCGGCCCAGGCCAGGATAGGCAGCGTTCCGATGTTGTGTAGCAACCCACCAAGGGTCGCCTGATCGGGAGACAGATTCGAATAGTGTTTCGCCAGCACGCCGGCGATGGCGGCAACCTGGGTTGCATGGTTCCAGATCTCGCGCATCTTGCGATCGATCATGTCCGAGGTAGCCTGGAACATCTGCTGCATGGCCAGTCCCGTGGCGACGTTGGCCGCGTAGACCACGCCGATCCGGCTGATGGCCATGTGCAGATCTTCGATGGGTCGGGTCGCGCGGAACATGGGTGAGTTGGCTAGCTTGACCAACTGAGCGGATAGCGACGGGTCACCGGCGACAACCTCGACAAGCGCAGCGGCACTTACGTCGTCGTCCTCAGCCACCTCACGTATTTTCAGCGCGACTTCGGGCAGCGTAGGTAGATCCAGCTCATCCGAGGCGATAGCGGATTTGACCTGGTCGTGGATCGCCTGGGCAGCTTGACTCATGAATTGTGCTCAACGAATTTCGGTTGGTTCGATTGAGTATAGGTAACGCTTCGAATTTGCCTGCCTTTGAGGCAATCTTTTTCGCATTACGTCTGGCCAGCTTGCGCTGGGTCACAGATCGAAGATGAAGTGTGCGAGTCAACGTAATTTGTGGGTCTGGCTGGCGTTGTCGGGACAACACCACCGGTTTCCTGGGAAGCTGAAAACGCTGAGCTGAAACTGCTCAGTAAGGAGGGCGCTGCTGTCCGTCTACCTGCCTGATCGCAGGATCAGTCGGGAGGCAACGCCGCGTGTCAGATCCATGCGCGGTGATGGCAATCCTTTCCCTCGGCCCGGCTTAGGCCTACCCAATAGGGGCATAGCGTATGGCCGGCTGTTCGCTGCTCAATGAGCTCGCATCAAGAGCGACGACTGCCAGAGCCTGGCGAGCACTCGGGCGCACCAGAACAAGATTGCCGACGTCTCGATCACCGTCCGACCGAAGCGCGGTTCCGATGGTGGGGGCCGGGGTGTCGCCTTCGAGCGTGTAGTCCAAAGCCACCAGATGGCGTTTCACAGCGCCTCGGTGCTCGACCCGTGCGACGATCTCCTGACCCAGATAACAGCCTTTACTGAACGAGACGGCGTCGTGCATCAGCAGGCCAAGCATCTGCGGCAGGTGTTGCTCGCTCGCCTGTGCGCCGACCCAGCCAATCTTTGCGCTGATCAGCATGCCCAACCACTGGTCCGAGGCGTCGTTCTGCTCCGCCGTTGTATCAGAAGTGGCTTCAAGAGGACGCAGATGGGTCGCGCCGGAGTCTTCGTGGCAGAGGCCCTCGGGCAACGCGAAAGCGTTCGGGTTCGGCTCTGACGTCGAGTCAGTAGACGCTCCGGTCAGGCAAAGAGAACTATCAACGACGTGCAGTTCGCATTTGGCGAACATCAGGTACTTTGCGAGAAAGCTTGCAAGCCCGTCAGCGATGTCTGTCGAGACGATCAGTTCGATCTGCTCGCGATCAGCCCTGCGCAACAGTACGGTGGCAACCACGCGGCCTTTCAGATTGGTGAACGCGCTGAGTGACCAGGAATCGTCTGCGTTATCGATATCGGTGGTCACATAACCCTGGAGGAAGGTGGCGCAATCAGGGCCCTCTAATCGCAGCAGAGATAGCAATGGGATAACGCTTGGGCTGGGCATGGCATGGATCGCCTGGATCGATAACAGTTACACTGGATTCTTACCGGCATGCGTCATCCTGTCGAGGCTGAATCGATACAAGCAGCGTTCGACGCTGCGGCAGTTTTGACAGTTTTGACAGTTTTGACAGTTTTGACGGTTTCGACAATTCGAGCACCGGTTCGCTGCAGGGTTACAGCTACCGGCCGACAAAGCCAGAGCGCTTCTGGCCGCTCTTGCAGAGAGCCTGATGTCGAGGGGATGCGCTGAAGCATGATCAGGGCAGGGGAACGATGGCACTGCTCAGGGCGTTCTTGCTGGCAAGCAGTCGGGTTAGCACGGCCGAATTAGCAAAGCCGAATCAGCGAGGTCAAATTGAGTAGGGAGAAATCGCTTGTCCAGTGATGAGCCACAACGCAATCGTGTTTTCTGGCGCAGCCGACGCGGCCTGCTCGAGCTGGATCTACTGCTTGTGCCCTTTGCGGAAGGCCCTTACGTCGATCTAGGCGCGTCAGATCAGGCGCTCTACGCCGAAATGCTCGACTTCGAAGATATGGAGATCTACGCCTGGATCGCAGGTCGTGATGAGCCGCCAGAGCAATTCGTCTCCGTCATCGATGCGGTTCGGCGCTATCACGACCTGCGTGTCGGTCAGTAAAGAAAAAAGGCCGTGGGTCGATCTCCTGTCTCGTATCTGGCCTCGTGTCGGTCCCAACTTGCTGCCTGGTCCTGTCTGCCTGGGTGTCTGGCTGTTCGCGGTGCTGCTGGTTTGGCAGCTGATTCTGTTAGAGCAACCCGGTCTGGCACTTGCGGCAGGGTTACTGTCAATGTTGCCGTTTGCTCCGGCAGCATCCGCTCGACGCGTCGGTTCCGCAGAAGCTCTCGTGCACAGGTCAGTAAGCCAGGATTCAGGGGAAAGTGGGCGCGCTGGGCCAGACGCAATCGAGGTGGAGCAGGTGCGCAGATGGTGGCAATGCGGACCGCTGCTACTTGTACAGCTACGGCATTCGACACTCGCGTCGAAGACGCCCGGAACAGGGTTATCTCGGACAGCGTATCGCGTTCTTTGGATCAAGGGTGCCTTTGAGGAGCCTGGTCGGCACCTGCTGCGCCGACTTCGAATGCGCGAACGCACGAGCCACTAGGCTGGTCATCGGGCACTACGCCATTGTCTAGCTAGATCTCTCGCCGATTTCTAGCCGCTCTGGGGAACGTTTAGTGGGTCGTGTCGTGACGGAGTCAGGATCGTCGCCCGCGCTGACTCGTTCAGCTCTGGGTGGTCGAGATTAAAATGCAGGCCGCGGCTTTCCTGCCGTAGCTGCGCTGAGCGCACGATGAGGGCCGCAACCTGGACGAGATTGCGTAGCTCGATCAGATCGTTACCGACGCGATAGTTGCTGTAGTAGTCGTGAATCTCTTGCTTGAGCAGCTCGACCCGGCGTGCTGCACGCTCCAGGCGCTTGTCTGTTCGCACGATGCCGACGTAGTCCCACATAAAGCGGCGTAGTTCTTCCCAGTTGTGCGAAAGCACCACGTCTTCGTCGGAGTCTGTCACCTGGCTCTCATCCCAATGAGGGATGAGTGCATTGGTGTCGCCCGTGCTTGGCTGCGCGCGGATGTGGGCGGCAGCGGAGCGAGCGTAGACAAGGCATTCAAGCAAGGAATTGCTTGCCAGCCGATTGGCACCATGCAGACCGGTGCAGCTGGATTCGCCGATGGCGTAGAGGCCGGCGACGTCGGTAGCTCCATGATCATCCACCAGCACTCCGCCACAGGAATAGTGCGCAGCCGGTACAACCG
>CAYGQC010000011.1:21687-37263 GCA_964351875.1 uncultured Pseudomonadales bacterium | reverse complement strand
GACCGGAATAGGCTCCTTGGTGATATCGATACCGAACTGCAGGCACTGTCGGGCGATCGTTGGGAAATGACTCTTGATGAACTCGGCCGGCCGGTGGGAAATGTCGAGATAGACGCAGTCGTCACCGAGTCGCTTCATTTCATGGTCGATGGCGCGGGCGACGATGTCCCGAGGCGCAAGCTCGCCGCGCTCGTCGAAGCGCTTCATGAAGAGCTCGCCACTGGCCAATTTGAGCACAGCGCCTTCGCCACGCAGCGCTTCGCTGATGAGAAACGACTTCGCGTGGGGATGAAACAGACAGGTTGGGTGGAACTGGTTGAACTCCATGTTCGCCACGCGCGCGCCCGCGCGCCAGGCCATCGCGATACCGTCGCCTGTCGCACCATCCGGATTCGATGTGTACAGATAAACCTTGCTTGCGCCGCCCGTGGCGAGAATGACCGCCTTGGCCTGGAAAACTTCCACCCGTCCATGGTCACCGTTGTAGACATAGGCGCCGTGGCAATACGGCTTGCCGTCGTCGTCCAGCGAGCTGATCACGTCAATCGCTACGCGCCGTTCAAGCACGTCGATGCCTGGGTGATCAAGGGCGCGCTCGGCCAGGGTCTTCGCCAGCGCCGCGCCAGTGGCGTCAGCGACATGCAGAATTCGGCGGAAGGAGTGGCCGCCTTCCCGAGTCAAATGATAGCCCGCGTCCTCGCCGTCCCGGTCAAACTCCACCCCCCAGTCGATGATCTGATCGATCGCAGCGCGCGCGTTGCGCACGGTGTGACTCACAGCAGCTTCATCGCACAGACCCGCACCGGCGATGAGTGTGTCTTTGACATGGGCCGATTCAGAGTCCGCAGGGTCGGTCACAGCCGCGATTCCACCCTGGGCCCAGGGTGTGGAGCCGGTGGTAAAATCGCCTTTGCTGAGTACGGTGACTCGGTGGTCGTCCGCGAGGTTGAGGGCAGCGGTCAGGCCAGCAGCGCCGGCACCGATTACGAGAACGTCAGTTGCAAATCTTTGACTCATGCAGGGAATCTTACTCTCAAGCCGCTGTCGAATGGTCACTGCGGATCGTCATAGGGCGACTTTTGCAGCGCCCGAACCCTCGTTGCTCGGCCCTGGCGCGAACGGCTGCTGATGCGGCTGACGAGGCCGGTCGGTGGTGAGATAAGAAGCAAGGCAAACGATCGATGCATGGACGCGTCGGGTCGCGATGAGAGGTTTCGCAATGACGACAGGATCGGCTATCCAAGCGCGCGAGCCAAGCCAGGGCGTTCGTTGCTACCATGCACCGCACAAGAGGACAGAGGCCTTGGGGGCTTTGGCAAAAGATACCGACTCGGAACTGGTGCGCAGGGTGCAAAAGGGCGATAAGCGCGCTTTTGATCTTCTGTTTGGCCGCTATCAGCACAAGATTCTGTCGCTGGTGCGCCGTTATGTGTCCGATGAGAAGGAGGCCGAAGACGTCACCCAGGAAGCGTTCATCAAGGCCTACCGTGCGCTGCCGCGGTTTCGCGGCGATAGCCAGTTTTTCACATGGGTCTACCGGATCGCCATCAATACGGCCAAGAATCACCTCGTCTCACGATCTCGAAGGCCGCCCAGTAGCGATGTCGATCCTGAAGAAGCCGATTTTTTTGATGGATCGGAGCCACTTCGGGAACTTGAGAGCCCTGAACGAGCTCTTACCACAAGCCAACTCGCTGACGAGATCAATGCCGCGATTGCTGATCTGCCAGACGATCTGCGCAGCGCCGTAACACTGCGCGAGTTTGACGGTATGAGCTATGAGCAGATTGCGCAGATCATGGAATGTCCCGTTGGCACCGTGCGCTCGCGAATTTTTCGGGCGCGAGAAGCGATCGAACTGAGAATGCGCCCATACCTGGAAGGCAGTCCGACATGACCGCCAGACTCGATAGACAACACAATCCGACAATCCAAACGCGTCGCCAATCGGTTTCGGCGTTTGATGGCGAACACAGCGGTAAATGCAGTCATGACTGACAAGTTAAAAGAATCTCTTTCAGCGGTGATCGACGGCGAGGCAGACGAATTTGAGTTGCGTCGGGTGTTTGACGAAGCAGCGCGGAACAATGAGCTGACAGAAACCTGGCATCGATATCACCTGATCAGCACGATCATGTGTGGAGAAGAGCCAGCGAGCCCCAGCCTGCGAGACTCGGTGTTGCAGGCGATGTCCGATGAGTCAGAACAGCTCGAAAACGAAGGCTTGTCACTGGTATCTGGCTCCGATGTGATAGCTGTCGATAAGTCAGCCAGCAAGGGCCGACGTTCTGGCGCTTTGGGCCCCGTGCTCGGCATGGCGGTTGCAGCAGCGGTCGCCATGGCGGTCGTTGTATTTGTTGATCCCGGAAGCAATTCGGAACTGCCAACGCTCGCAGACAATCCTGCGCTAGAACTGGCGACGCCGGCCTCGACAACTCTCGCGAGTGATACTCGCGATGAGGATACCCAGCGCACGCAAGCGTATCTGATACATCATGTTCAGCAGACTGCGATGAACCGTGGCCGCGTTGTCTCCTTCGCCAAGGTTGCGACGTATGAGCAAGGCGCTGCTGAGCAAGACCGCGTCGAGCGAAGCGCAGGCAATCGCGCGCAAGGCTTCACGGATTCTGTGACGCCCCCGCTGGACGATCGTTAACAGCGATGACGGGCGAATCACTCAACATTGCCAAGACTCCGGCGAGCGCAGTTCGATGTATCGGCTGCATGCTGGTGGTCTTGTTGTGCGGCAACGCTATCGCCGAATCAGCAGATGCGCGCGAATGGCTGAACAGAATGAGCGCAGCTTTCGAAGAGCAAAGCTACGACGGTACCTTTAGCTATTTCGATGGGCGCGACCTGACATCGCTCCGTGTCGTTCATAAGGTTGTTGATGGGCAGCAACGTGAACGGCTGGTACACCTCAATGGTGCCCCCCGGGAAATCTTGCGTGATGGAGATGAGGTTGCCTGCATTTTCCTGCCTGGCGATCGTCTCGTTGAGCTGGCTCAGAGCATTCCCAGCGGGCCATTTGCGAGAGCATTCGTCCGCGACTACGACCGGATGGCAGTTGGCTACCAGGTTCTGATGGGCAAGAGAGACCGCGTTGCTGGTCGGTCGGCGGTTCAGCTTGCTATCGCGCCGACGGATGAGCATCGCTACGGCTATCGTCTGTGGCTCGACCTGGAGACGGCGTTGCTGCTGCGTTCAGAGCTTCTGGATCGCGATGGCAAAGCGCTAGAGATTCTTCAGTTCGCCACGCTCCTGCTGGGAGATGACGTGCCGGATTCAGCATTGGAGGCTGTAAGAAACCCGGGGATGGTGATCAGCCATCTGAAGCTGGCGACGCCAGAGGCGATACGGCACGAAGAAACGGTGCGAAGCTGGCGCGCTTCCTGGATTCCTGTTGGCTTCGCCATGGCAAGCGCCGATGTCAGGCGAGCACCCGGTTCGCTGTCGGCCGTTAACACTCTGGTGTACAGCGATGGGCTTGCGGCGTTCTCGGTCTTTGTTGAAGCTTTGCCGGACCGGGGCGCGACTGCGGCGCAGTCCGCCGCTGGCGCTACGGTTGCCGTCAGCGAGCTGATCACGACAGACGAGGGTCGTCAGTTAGTCACCGTTGTCGGCGAGATCCCTGCAGATACTGCTCGGAAAGTCGCACGCTCAGTGCAGTTGAATGCCGCTAACTAAAACCCTCTCCGTTCGTCGCCTGGGTGATGAGCTTAGGCTGGAGTTCTCGAATTCCCCGTGCTCTGGTTGTGCCGGTTGCGGCTGGTTGCCGCGTCCGCCGGCTCGCGTGCCATTGGCACTGCTGCGTGACAGCGCTGTGCCCCTTGAGCAGGATGAGCCCGTTACCGTGCGAGCCAGTCTTGATTCCTCTGAGCTGGCGCGGGTTGTAACGGGGCTGTTCGGCAGCTTGTTGGTTGTTCTCCTGGCGGTCGTTGCGATAGGTGATTGGTTTGCATGGGGAGGCGTTGCGTGTGCAATCGTGGCCTGCGTTTGTGTAGGTGCCGCCTGCGCAATGATCGCGCGACGTCGGGGTCAGATTGAAAGCGCTGTAGCGCTGAGGCTATCGCCATCGAGATGAGCCACGCCTCGCGCGCATACTCCGGCTTCGGACGTATCGGTTTGGATCAAGCACCGAACCATCTTGCTCGCAGCCTGTCTGATTGCGAGGCTTGCGCTTGCGGCCTTGAAAATTTGGTTCGGCGTGCCCAGATAGGGTACGCCTTTGCGCCTTTTGCGCCTTTAATTTTACGCCGCCAGCGCGTCTATTGAATGGCTTGTCCTGCAGCTTGGCGAGCAATGGATGCGTGGGCGCGCGAAGCGTGAGTTGAGCCCTTTTTGAACAACCAGGAGAACGCTGGCTACGCTGGGGCGGGTGACCGCTCGGCAGCACAGCGTCAAGTGTGGATAGCCTGATTGGCTTCTTGTGTGAATCGACCCGGCGGCGCAGTTTCGCTGGCATCGACGAACGCTGAATTACGACTTTGAAACAGGATCTAACCCATGACCCTACGTTTGAGCGCAAGACCGTCTACTGGCCTTACAGCGCTAATCATTTTGCTGGTCTCGTTGCTTGGCGCCGCGCCGGCTGCGTACGCCAGAGACCTGCCGCAGATTGCCGACCTGGTCGAAGAACTGACGCCAGCGGTTGTCAGTATCACCACGGTCCAGGCGGCTCAGCCGCGCTCGTCCCAGCGAGGACCCCAGGGATCCGAGCAATTCGATGACTTCTTCCGTCGTTTCTTTCCGCCGGAAGGTGGTTCAGGACAGTTTCCGGCGCCGCAATCGCTCGGCTCCGGCTTTATCATTTCCGCTGATGGCTATGTGCTGACGAACAATCATGTGATCGATGGAGCGGAAGAGATCACTGTCCATCTGTGGGACCGACGAGAGCTGACCGCGGAGGTTATCGGTACGGATGCGCGCTCCGATCTGGCGCTGCTCAAAGTCGACGCGAAGGGTTTGCCGAAGGTGCGAATCGGCTCCTCCGAGAAGCTGCGAGTGGGCGAATGGGTGATGGCAATCGGTTCACCGTTTCGCTTCGACTATTCGGTCACCGCGGGCATTGTCAGCGCTAAGGAACGCAGCCTGCCGGATCAGGAAAACCAGAGCTATGTACCCTTCATTCAGACAGACGTGGCGATCAATCCGGGTAACTCCGGCGGCCCGCTGTTCAACATGGATGGCGAAGTCATCGGTATAAATAGTCAGATTTACACCCGCTCAGGCGGTTTCATGGGTCTGTCTTTCGCCATACCCATCGATGTTGCTGTGGACGTGGCTGACCAACTCAAGGAAAGCGGCGAAGTGTCCCGCGGCTGGCTCGGCGTAGTGATTCAGGAGGTCAGCCGCGACCTTGCCGAAGGGTTTGGCCTGGATCGGCCCCAGGGCGCGCTGGTGGTGCGCGTGTTCGATGGCGGACCGGCGGATAAAGCGGGCCTTAAAGAAGGCGACATCATCACCGCATTCAACGGCAAAACGATTGGCCTCTCCTCGGAACTGCCAGCCATGGTTGGTCGGCTGCGAGCAGGAAGCGACGCCGTAATGAGCGTGGTGCGCGAAGGCCGGGCGATCAAGCTTGACGTCGAGGTTGGGGAACTAGCCGGAGCGGGCGGGCAGATCAGTCAAAACAACGACAGTGGCGAGGCGAGCGCGAACCTGGTCGGCCTGACCGTCGGCCCTCTTCCCCAGGCCGCGCAGGAGCGATTCGACGTAGAAGCGGGTGTTCAGGTGACAGCCGTATCCGGTCCTGCCGCTGCTGCCGGTATACAACCTGGAGACATCATTACGCTACTGAACAATCGTCAGGTGGCAAATGTTGATCAATTCACTGAGATCGTAGAATCCCTGCCGCGGGGGCGTTCGATCGCCGTACTGGTCGTTCGGGGTGGCAACGCTACGTTTATCCCGCTGCGGGTACCTGGCGAGTAGCACACCGAAAAGCGCCTTAGCCGCCAAGTTGCGGCTGCGATCCACTCGGCGCGAGTGTCGGTTCTGATACACTCGCCGCCGCGCTGCAGCGGCCCAGGGGCTCGCTGCAGCATCCATGCGGGCCATCGCGCCCGTATTGGATCTTCCGGCCACTTTGCAAGCCGCTACGGCTGAGCAATCCAGGCCCGTTGGACGTATCCCTGGCGTAACCGCCAGACATTCTGCCGGCCGTTAGCCGCCACCACTTCAAGAGTGTTCTGCACTTGCACGACATCACGCGCATTCGAAATTTCTCGATCATTGCCCATATCGACCACGGCAAATCGACGTTGGCCGACCGCCTCATTCAGCTATGTGGTGGCTTGAGCGAGCGGGAGATGGCCGAACAGGTTCTGGATTCTATGGATCTTGAGCGAGAGCGCGGAATCACCATCAAGGCTCAAAGCGTCACGCTTGACTACACAGCCGTGGACGGTCAGGTGTACCAGCTAAATCTTATCGATACGCCAGGCCACGTGGATTTCTCCTACGAGGTATCTCGCTCACTGGCTGCCTGCGAAGGGGCGCTACTGGTCGTGGATGCGGCGCAAGGCGTGGAAGCTCAGTCGGTTGCCAATTGCTACACCGCGATCGAGATGGGACTGGAAGTGCTGCCCGTTTTGAACAAGATCGATCTGCAACAGGCAGAGCCGGAGCGGGTTGCTCAGGAAATCGAGGACATCATCGGTCTGGACACCAGCGGCATACTCAAGGTGAGTGCCAAAACCGGGTTGGGCATCCCGGATCTTCTCGAACAGTTGGTGGCGACTATACCGCCCCCTCAAGGTCGTCGGGACGCCCCGTTTCAGGCACTGATCATCGATTCCTGGTTCGACAACTATCTCGGCATCGTATCGCTGGTACGCGTGGTCAGTGGCGTACTAAAGAAGGGTGATCCAATTGTTGCGAAGACGATAGGGCGCGCGCACACCGCGCACGAGATTGGCGTCTTCACTCCCAAACGCGAGCCTCGTCGTGAGCTGTATGCCGGTGAAGTCGGCTACGTCGTGGCGGGTATTAAAGAGATTCGAGGCGCGCCCGTGGGCGACACCCTCGTGCATACCAAAGGCGCGGACGACGTGCCGGCGCTCCCAGGTTTCGAACGGGTTAAACCTCAGGTGTACGCAGGGCTCTTTCCGGTGAACTCGGAGGACTTTGAGAGCTTTCGCGAGGCTTTGGAAAAACTCTGTCTCAATGATGCGTCTCTATTTTATGAGCCTGAGTCCTCGGACGCGCTGGGATTCGGATTCCGTTGCGGTTTCCTCGGCATGTTGCACATGGAGATTGTCCAGGAGCGGCTGGAGCGCGAGTATTCGCTTGATCTGATTACGTCAGCGCCAACGGTGGTCTATGAGATCGAGACGCCCTCGGGTGAAGTAGTCGCCATCGACAACCCTTCGCGCCTCCCGGACAACGTCGCGGAGATGCGCGAGCCGATCGCCGAGGTCAATGTACTGGTGCCTCAGACCTACCTGGGTTCCGTGATTGCCCTGTGTGAAGAACGCCGCGGCATTCAGAAGAACATGCAGTTCTCAGGGGGCCAGGTCTCTCTCACCTACGAGCTGCCCATGAGTGAGGTTGTGCTCGACTTCTTTGACCGACTGAAATCCGTGAGCCGTGGCTTTGCGTCACTGGACTACAATTTCGATCGATTTCAGGCCGCGAAGCTGGTGCGTCTGGACATCCTCATCAACGGTGAGCGAGTCGATGCGTTGGCGATGATCGTGCACCGCGATCAAGCCCAATCCAGGGGCAGGTCGCTGGCTGAGAAGATGAAAGAACTGATTCCGCGGCAGATGTTCGACGTCGCCATTCAGGCAGCCATCGGCGGTCAGATTATCGCCCGGCAAACCGTCAAGGCGCTGCGCAAGAACGTAACGGCCAAGTGTTACGGTGGCGACATCACGCGTAAGAAGAAGCTGCTCGAGAAGCAGAAGGCCGGCAAGAAGCGCATGAAGCAGGTTGGCAGGGTGGAGATACCCCAGGATGCGTTCCTGGCGGCACTTAAAGTTGAACGCTGAAGCGGGAGACGGGTTCTGTCGTAACCTCGCGCGGAGCCTCAGATTGAGCCTCTTTCGATCGGCGTGCTATCGAGGTTCGCAGTTAACCACTCGACAGGTTTTCTCGCTCGAACCAGTTAGAATCGGCGTCTAAGCGGTCATTACGCGAGGCTATCCTCCATGCTCAGTCATCTACGTATTCAACGCCCAGCGATTGCGCACGGTAAATCCAGGCGCGTGCGCACCCAGCGCGGGGCGGGCATGTTGTCCTGGATTTGCATTCTTGCCGTGGTCGCGCTGGTCCTGACGCTGGCGCTACGGCTGATACCTCATTACATCGATTTTCGAACGATGGTCGGGTTGCTCGAAGACTTGCCTGCAGGCGAGGTTCACAACATGACCAAGAAAGACATTCGCGACACGCTAGGCAAGCGCTTCAAGATCAACAACATTCGCGATCTGAAAGTAACCGATGTGCTGACCATAGAGCGCTCCCGTGGCGAAACGATTCTCCTGCTCGACTACGAGGTCCGTGAGAACATGGTTGCCAACATCGATCTGGTTGTCATGTTCGATCAGCGTTTTGCATACCGGTAGGCTCTGGTGAGCGAGACAAGCGACGTTCTGGAGCGCGCACTCGACTATCGATTCAACGATGCGGACCTGCTGCGTCAGGCACTTACGCACAAGAGCCACGGCGCGCACAACAATGAACGCTTGGAGTTTCTCGGAGATGCGGTGCTGGGTTATGTGGTCGCAGATCTTCTCCACCGCCGTAGGCCGGAACTACCGGAGAACGACATGACCGTTGTGCGGGCAGCACTCGTGCGTAAAGACGCGTTGGCGTCGGTGGCTAGGCGGCTTGGTCTCGGTCAGTTTCTGCGACTTGGCAGCGGTGAGCACCGTAGCGGTGGGTTCGATCGGTCCTCGATTCTCGCTGATGCGCTGGAGGCGGTAATCGGCGCCGTGCATCTCGATGGCGGTATCGACAAAGCAGCCGCGCTCGTCGAGTCCTGGTTGGCTGAGCCGATTGCGACGCTTGATCCAGATCAGCTAAAAGATGCCAAGACGCGACTGCAGGAATTGCTCCAGGGCTGTGGCCGGCCGTTGCCTGAATATTCGGTTGTCGAGCTGACTGGCAAGGATCATGCACGTCAGTTTGTCGTTCAGTGTGAACTGACCGACACCCAGGCCACGTTTCGAGCTGAAGGCAAATCCAGGCGATCCGGGGAGAAGGCCGCAGCGGCGCTGGCGCTGACCAGTCTCGCAGCGGAGGATGCGAACCCTTCCCGAGGAGACTCTCAAGCATGAGCGGCGAATCCAAGTGCGGCTACGTTGCATTGGTTGGCAGGCCGAACGTTGGCAAGTCGACCCTGATGAATCATCTGCTCGGTCAGAAACTGGCGATTACGTCCCGCAAGCCTCAAACCACCAGGCACACGATGTTAGGGGTTGATACCCAGGACAATGTGCAGGTGATCTACGTTGATACTCCGGGCATTCACACCGCTACAGACCGGGCCATGAACCGATACATGGTTCGAGGCGCGGTTTCCGTACTCAGCGACGTCGATCTGGTGGTGATGATTGTCGATGCTGACAAGTGGGTCAGCGATGACGATCTAGTGCTGTCGCATGTTAAGCGCGCGGGCACTCCGGCGATGGTTGCCATCAACAAGATGGATACCTTTGCGCAGCCTGAACAGGTTCTGGCCGTCATTGAGCAACTACGCTCTCGACATGATTTCAGTGCGTACCTGCCGATCTCTGCACTGAAAGAGCGCGGTCTTGAGGGCTTGCGGTCGGAGATCGCCGAGGCGCTACCAGTGGCAGAGCATCTGTTTCCAGCCGATCAGCTCACAGACAAACCGATGCGTTTTCTGGTCGCGGAGATCATCCGGGAGAAGCTCATGCGCCGCCTGGGTGAAGAGCTACCGCATCACCTCAGCGTTACTGTAGAGCAGTATCGGGTTGAAGGCTCGCTGGTGCGAATAGCGGCCAACATCATCGTCGAACGACGGGGTCAGAAGATCATTGTGATCGGCTCGAAAGGAGCCCGACTCAAAGCCATCGGCAGCGAAGCCCGCCAGGATATCGAGGCGTTGATCGACGCCAAGGTCATGCTCAACCTCTGGGTCAAGGTAAAGCCCGGATGGAGCAACGACGAGGCATCGCTGCGCCGCTACGGTTATGACTGAGCAGGCAGCGCTCTGTAGCGCCAGGCCCAATGCGTATTGAGAAGCAGCCAGCCGTGTTGCTGCACGCTCGGCGCTATCGCGAATCCAGCCTGCTGCTCGATTGGTTCACGCGCGACTACGGCCGGGTTGCGGTTGTCGCCCGCAGTAACCATCGCAAAGGCTCCGGCTCACCGTCGCCGTTTAGCGGCTATCAGATTGGCTGGGCTGGCCGTTCGAGCCTGGCGACGATGAGTCAGTGCGATCTGGTTGAGCATCGATGGCTGACCGGAGATGCGGCAACGGTTGGCCTATACGTCAACGAGCTGTTGATTCGATTGCTACCGGAACGGGATGCGCATCCGAGCGTCTTCGCACTCTACTGGCAGATCGTGTCAATGCTGACCGAATACTCCCGTGGCGCGGAGCTTGAGCGCTTGCTGCGCGGCTTCGAGCTGCAACTATTAGAAGAGCTTGGCTACGCGCTTGAGCTGACTCGCGAAACCGGGTCGGGCGAGCCAGTTCAGCCTGGGTGTCACTATCATTTCGATGCTCTGTCGGGATTGCGACTCAGCAAGGGCGAAGGTGAAGGTGAAGGTGAAGGTGAAGGTGAGCTATCCCTCGACACGTATCCCGGAGCTATGCTGCTCGCGCTGAGTGACGGCGATATGCCCGATCTGGACAGTCGCCGTGCGGCGAAGCGCTTGTTGCGTAGCGCGCTGGCACCATTGCTGGCTGGCAAGCCGCTGAACACACCCAGGTTTCTAGGACCGAGATAATGGCACGCTATAAGTTTCCGCAACATTTTTCAGTCGTCGCCGGCGAGCTCGGTCAGGATGGGCTGGCGGTCGCGGAGTTTGAGGGGCGTCCGGTCCAGATCAAGAACGGCTTGCCGGGTGAACAGCTCGATGTGCGCACAGTTGGTGTCAAACGGCGCAAAGCGCTCGTCGAAGCGCAGAGCTGGCAAGTTGCGAACACCGACCGAATCGATCCGGCATGCGGTCATTTCCCGCGCTGCGGCGGTTGCACGCTGGCCCATATCGACGGTTCTGCTCAACTTGCGATGAAACGGCAATGGATGCTCCAGGAACTGGACGCTGCAGGCGTTCAGCCGGCAAGGGTGCGCGCAGATGTGGGTGGCCCAGCCATGGGGTACCGCACCAAGGCGCGGCTTGGCGTTCGCAGGATCGGCGAGCGAGTGTTCGTTGGCTTTCGCGAGTCGTTTTCGTCTCGTGTTGCCGATCTGCAAGCATGTCTTGTGTTAGCCGAACCGTTCTCGGGTTTGCTGCCCGCGCTGTCAGAGCTGATCGGCTCTCTTACTATTGCCGGGGATGTGCCTCAGCTCGAAGTCGCCGCAGGCGATTCAGTGTTCGGAAACGCTGCGATTATTGTTCGGCATTTAGCGCCGCTGACGACGGCTGACCGGGAACGCCTCAGTGAGTTCGAGCATCGCCACGCCATTCGCATATGGCTGCAGTCGAAGGGGCCGGACACAGTTGAGCCGTTGACGACGTCGGCGCAGACTGCCAGCGGGATCGGCTTTCGCTCAGACGGTTTGCTAACACTGGCCAATCCGGACTTTGGCCTGAACCTGTTGTTTCATCCCAGCGCGTTTACCCAGGTAAACCTCGCGATCAATCGAAAGCTCGTCCGGGAGGCGTTGATCAGTCTCGATCTGGCGCCTGGGCTTGCAGTGACGGATCTATTTTGCGGGATCGGCAATTTCACGCTGCCCCTGGCTCGAAGCGGCGCGCATGTGCTTGGGCTCGAAGCCTCTCAAGCGGCGATTGAGCAGGCCCGGCAAAACGCACGGTTCAACGCTGTCGAGGCTGACTTTGAGGTAAGTGACCTCTATACCGAAACGTCGTCAGATTCAGCGCCGAACCCGGATTACGAGGCCCAACTCGGCCGTATTCGTGCCAGCGAGCGCCTGCTACTCGACCCCCCGCGCTCCGGTGCGGGGCCAAATCTGGCGCGATGGCTGGGCCGGGATCTGTCAACGCTGGTTTATGTATCCTGCAATCCAACCTCACTCGCAGTAGACGCTGCGGTTCTCAAGGCTAACGGTTTTGATCTTGCCAGTGTCGGCGTTTTCGATATGTTTCCGCACACGACTCACGTTGAAACGCTGGCGGTATTTAGTGCGCGGTGAAAGGACCTCAACGACAACCGTGTGCTGGCGTATCTGTGATTGGCTAGCTGGGAGCGACTGAGCAAATGGTCAAGTTGAATGCGGTGGTTTCCACGAAAGCGGATCAGCCGGTCGATATTGCGGCCTGGTTGATCGAGCTGCGTGAGTCTGAGCACGGCCTGGAGATCGATCGCATCCGTGCTGCTTACGACTTTCTGCAACGCTCCGGCGTGCGCCAGCAAGCGCTCGATCAAGGGCTCGCTCTGGCCAGATTTGCGTCCGAACTAAACCTCGACACGCAGTCCGTCATCGCCGGGCTCTGCTATCGCACAGTCCGCGACAACCTGGCGGACAGCCGCCTGATCGAACGCGAATTTGGTCCTGCTGTGCGCGCACTGGTGGACGCCATGATCGATATGTCTCGCGTGAGCATTCTGGAACTAGATGACCCGAAGTTGCTGAGCAGTCAACGCCGCGATCAGGCCGCAAACGTTCGCCGCATGCTCATATCGATGATTGACGATGTCCGCGCCGCCGTGCTGAAACTCGCAGAGCGAGTGCTGGCATTGCGCAACGCGCTGCACGCGACGGATGATCGCCGACGCAGAATCGCGCTTGAAGCGCAGCAAATATTTGCGCCCTTAGCCCATCGCCTTGGTATGGCTCAGGTGAAGTGGGCACTAGAAGACCTGTCGCTACGTTATCTGCACGAAGATGAATACCGGGCAATCGCGCAGCGGCTGGCGGGGCGTCGGGAAGAGCGAGAGGCGCAGATTCGGCAGCTCGTGGAGCGGCTGGATTCGCTTTGCCGGGAATCCGGGATCGATGCACAGGTGTCCGGCCGGGCCAAGCACATCTATAGCATCTGGCGGAAGATGGCGTCCAAAGGCGTGGATTTTGACGACGTACTCGACGTGCAGGCCGTCCGGATTGTTGTGCCCACCGTCAAGGATTGCTATTTCGCGCTGGGCCTCATTCATGGCCAGTGGCGGCACATCGAGCACGAGTTTGACGACTACATAGCGAATCCCAAGGAAAACGGTTACCAATCGCTGCATACGGCTGTGATGCTGGCGCAGGGAACGCCTTTAGAGGTGCAGATTCGAACTGCAGAGATGCACGCAGAGGCAGAGCTGGGTGTCTGTGCGCACTGGCACTACAAGCGCCCTGGCACCGATGATGATGACGGCATCACCGACAAACTGAATTGGCTGCGCCAGGTATTGGAGCTGCAGGAAGAAGCGGGTGGACTCGAGTCGCTAGGCGAGTCGCTACGCGTAGCGCTCGAAACCGAAAGGATCTACGTACGCACGCCTAAGGGTCACGTAGTGGATCTCAAAGCGGGCGCTACGCCGGTTGATTTTGCGTATCGCATACACACTGACGTCGGTCACCGATGTCGGGGCGCACTCGTCAATGGGCGTCCTGTGCCATTGAACACGCGGCTTGCCAACGGTCAAGTTGTTGAGATCGTGACCGGCCAGAATGCCCAGCCCCTGCCTAACTGGCTCGATGCGGACACTGGCTTTGTACGTACTGCTCGAGCTCGGGCGAAGATCAATCTGTTCTGGCGAGAAGCCAGTAGCCATCCTGAGTTGCTGGATTCTCAGATTGTACGGATTGCGGAGGCGCTCGGTCTCGACGGAGACCGTGTCAAGCACTGGCTGAGCGGCAAGAGCGGGCAGGGCGGCGAGAACAGCGCGCAATTCACGCTCGCGGCGCTAGCTTCAGGCAGCGATGAGTTGTCCAGGCTGCTGCAATCCAGAGTTCAAGCAGACAACCCCGTACGCGACGTCGAAACCCTGCTAATCGTTTGTCGAGATCGTCGTGGTCTGGTGTCGGAGGTAATCCAGGCGCTGCATGCCAGTGGTGCAGAGGTCGTGCGCACAGAGGCCACTACCATTGAAGGTGTTGTGGAGATGAACATGACTGTGCGCTTGGATTCCGCGGCAGCGTTGGTCGCCTGCGTCTCGGCTCTGTTCGAGTTGTCGATGATCGAGCGAGTCGAGCGCGCGTGATCGTTCACCCGGGTTTTCTGCGTGATCGGACGTGTCGATTTCTGCAGCGCAGACAACGTCGATAACAACTAGCCTGTATTGAGTAGCCTGTCACAGGGATAGCGCGTCGCTGCAAGCCTTGAAAACAGCGTCATCTAGCTGTGGTTGCCATCTGGTCGGTTGCGTAGAATGCCGCGCGAACCAAGTTATTCAAGTGAGACGACAACGTGCGACTGATACTTCTCGGCCCGCCCGGAGCGGGCAAAGGCACCCAGGCCCAGTTTGTCTGCGAAGCCTACGGCATTCCTCAGATATCAACCGGTGACATGCTGCGAGCCGCGGTGAAGGCAGGTTCCGAGCTTGGCCTGCGCGTCAAAGCTGTGATGGACTCGGGTGCGCTTGTCAGTGATGAGATCATCATCGAACTCGTTGAAGCTCGTATCCAGGAAGCCGACTGCGCTAACGGTTTTCTGTTTGATGGTTTCCCGCGCACAATTCCTCAGGCAACCGCAATGGTCGATGCAGGCGTGGAAATAGACGCGGTTGTCGAGATTCAGGTGCCTGATGAGATCATTGTTGATCGCATGAGCGGCCGCCGAGTTCACCCCGGATCTGGCCGTGTTTATCACGTTTCTTACAATCCACCGAAAACTGATGGCCACGACGATGAGACCGGTGAAGCTCTGCTTCAGCGCGAGGATGATCGTGAGGAAACGGTGCGCGATCGTTTGTCGGTTTACCACAAACAGACTGCGCCCCTGGTTTCTTTCTATCAAAACGCGACAGGCAAGCAGCGCGTAGCCTATGTCAGCGTCGACGGCCAACAGGCCGTAGATGCC
Source organism: uncultured Pseudomonadales bacterium (assembly GCA_964351875.1). Lineage (GTDB taxonomy): Bacteria > Pseudomonadota > Gammaproteobacteria > Pseudomonadales > Azotimanducaceae > JANSWO01. The sequence continues at coordinate 22,149 of CAYGQC010000011.1, read as the reverse complement.
GTGAAGGCTGACATTTTGTCCTCATTGCAGTCTGTGGAATAACTAGCAGATAACTGCACAATTTCCCAACTTTCTACTATTATTCGTTCGCTAGACACCGGTTGCAGAACGCAGTGTCGATATTCAACACACAGTGTCGTCGCAATGATCTTCTCAAACGTAGATCTCAGTGACGTTCACGGCTCACGCCTTAGTGCCTGATGATGTCGGTTGATGGGTAACGCAGTCGGAAGAAAATGAAGCAGCTAAACGTTCGCGTTTGCTGATATCGATCAACCGCCGAGGAGAACCCTATGGCACGAGCCGCCAGCAAAGCTAAGAAAGCGCCGGCCAAGAAGAAGGCCGCTGCAAAGCGTAAGGCACCAGCCAAGCGCAAAGCACCTGCGAAGAAAGCAGTAGCAAAGAAAGCAGTAGCAAAGAAAGCAGTAGCAAAGAAAGCAGTAGCAAAGAAAGCACCAGCAA
>CAYGQC010000011.1:18927-21677 GCA_964351875.1 uncultured Pseudomonadales bacterium | reverse complement strand
CTGCCTCAAAGCCTTCTGCTGCATAGTAAGCACCTGCTAAGCGTAAAGCAGCATACAATAAGAAAGCCCCCGCCAAGAAGAAGGCCGCTGCCAAGAAGAAAGCTCCTGCCAAGCGCAAAGCAGCAGCTAAAAAGACCGCTAGCAAGAAAGCTCCCGCGAAGCGTAAGACCACTGCCAAGAAGAAGGCAGCCGGAAAACGCACCGTAAAAAAGCCCGTAGCCAAGGCTGACGCCGGTGCACAAGCACCAACTTCCCCAGCTTTGGATCGCGCTCGAGGTGCTGCAAAAACCTCCGATGCGAAGCTGACGGCAGAGCGTCGAGCCTTGGCGAAGGCCCAACGAGCCTCTCGTATCGCCCGTAACAAGGCTAAGCGTAGTGCTACCAAAGGTGACAAGGCGGCTGCTAAGAGGGCGCGCGCGGCGGTTAGCCGTATCAATGCTCGCCTGGCAAAAGTGCGTGAACGTGCGCGTTCGGCCAAAGCTCGCGTCATCCAGCTAGAGCGCGAGGTCACCCTCAACGCTCGCGTCGAATCGATCCGCAGCGGCCTCGAAGCGGCGAACGCGAAAGCGGCTGCGACGGTGGAAAGGAAAGTGTCCACTTCCGTCGAGAAGTTCGAGAGCGCCCTGCGTGGCAAGCTTATGAAAGCGGCCTCACGTACGGCTAAGAAGCGCGAAACCACAGCGGCGAAGCGTATCAAGGCCCTGACAACACCCACGAAGCGAAAGCGTAGAGCTAAAAAGTAGTTCTGCCTTTATCTGCTCATGGCTCGGTCAGTCGTACCGAGCCTTCAAAAGCCCGCCTCCAAAGAGGCGGGCTTTTTATTGCTCGCAGAAGCCCAAAGGAGATCAGCCAGGCGCGCCTAGCGCAGCCGGTTGGCCAGGGCAGTCAGCTCGAAGACCTGCGCCTGATCACCAACTTCCAGCGATTCGTGGTCGGCGGGTATCCGCACGAGTGCGTTGGCCTGGACAAAACTCATAATTCGATTTGAGCCCTGATCCCCGCTGGGCGAGATCGTCAGGTCGCCAGCAGCGCTCATGCGAAGAACGCCACGCTGAAACTCTTCGCGTCCTGGGCGGTGAGCGAAGCGCTCGGACACTCGAGCTATGCTGGGAATCATCTGCCGCGGTGGATTGGCCCCTGAGATCCGCTCCAGGGCAGGCATCAAGACGAGAAGGGCGGTGACCAGCGTCGAAACCGGATTGCCAGGCAGACCGAAAAACTCGCTAAAGGAGCCGTCTGCTCGGGATATGCGGCCTACCGCGAGCGGTTTGCCGGGCTTCAGATTGAGTCTGTAGAACGTGATCTCTCCAACAGCTTCCAGCGCGCCTCGGACAAAGTCGGCGTCTCCGACAGACACGCCGCCACTCGTTACGATGACGTCGTGTGCAAGTGACAGCTCACTCAGTGACTTTCGTATCGCGGCAGGTTCGTCAGGTAGGACGCCTGCGTCGGTAAAGTCGATCGATGAGCACGCTAGAAGCTGTTCGATCATCAACCGATTCGAATCAAAGATCTGACCCGGGAGTAGCGTGTCCGGGGGCGAGCGCAGCTCGTCGCCAGTGGAGAACATCGCCACCCGAACAGCATCGAACACAGGTAGCTCTGTAAAGCCGCAACTACGAGCCATGCCGAGATCGAACGCGGTCAGCCTCTGGCCCGCGCGGATGAGACAACCCCCGGCGCCGATATCGTTGCCCGAAAGGCGTATATTCGCGCCGATGTTTGGTGGCGCAGTTGTGCTGATTGCACCATCAACGGCGGTCACGTTCTCCTGAATAACCACCGTATCGAGCTCGGGAGGGATCACCGCGCCAGTGAATACTCGTAGCGCTTCGCCGGCAGCAATAGACCCTTGAAAGGGGTGGCCAGCGAGTGACGCACCGGCTACGACAAGGGTATCGCGCGACTGCAAATCGGCCGTGCGAACCGCATAGCCATCCATTGCAGATGCGTTGAACGCTGGTACGTCAGCGGGTGCGTGAATATCATTGGCGCACACTCGCCCAAGGCATCGCTCCAGTGGCAACCGACTCTGGGTCGTTTTGGGAGCGAGCGTTTGCGCCAGTCGCTCATTGGCTATCTCAATCGGAAGCAAAGGCTCGCGTTTGTTATTGCCCGTCATCGGTTTTGCCTGTCCAGCCGTTTGATGTTTCCCAATGTCGAATGCGGGTTATCCATTGAGAGTTGAACATGCCGTCAGTCTGTCTAGCCATTGAAACCAGCACTGCTACCTGTTCTGTAGCACTGGCAGTTGCTGGTGCGGTTATCGAGGATACACGGGCCCTTGGGCGCACGCACAACGAGCACCTGCTCGGGATGATCGATGGGCTTTGCCGACAAGCCGCAATTGAGCCTAAACGTATCGATACCGTCCTGTATTCCGCCGGGCCCGGCTCTTTTACCGGTGTGCGCATCGCGGCGTCTGCGGCCATGGCCATCGCGCTGGCAAGCGATGCCCAATTGTTCTCCGTCAACTCGCTGCTCGCGCTCACAGCTCAGGCAAGCAGCGGTAGCGCGCTCGGCAAGCATGCTTCGTTCCTCGCGCTTCGCCGTTCTCGCAAGGACGCGTACTATCTTGCGGCTTATCGCATCGAGGCTGATCTGGCGAAAGAGCTTCTGCCGCCACGGCTGGTGACCAACCCTCCCGAGCTGCCAACGCTGACCATTGAGCCGGCTTCGGAGATTGCCGGGAGCGTGCCTCCTGATCGCTGGTGCCTGGTTGGCGATGAGTGGCCCTGGGAAATCCCCGA
>CAYGQC010000011.1:0-18827 GCA_964351875.1 uncultured Pseudomonadales bacterium | reverse complement strand
TGCCTCCTGATCGCTGGTGCCTGGTTGGCGATGAGTGGCCCTGGGAAATCCCCGAGTCCGTCGATACCAGTGCCTGTGGAGCTGCGCCGGTTGCCGAAACGTTGGTGCGAATGTTCGCCGATCCGCGCTTTGCAGCGCACTTCGAGGCTGCAGGTTCAACCAGCGGGCTACCGGTCTATGTGGGTGGTTCGGATGGCGGCGATCATCCATGGCGATTCGCAGGGCAATGACCAACTGGCGCATCGCTCGACTCTTGCTAGGCTCCTTTAAGCATGGATGCGCTTTCCTCATCATGGTCGTCAAATCGAGCTGTCCTTCCGTCAGCGACAGCTCCGCGCGCTCGTGGCAGAACCAACGAGGTCGCACCGGAGGCCGCGCGCGCTGGCGTCAATGCCGGTTCATCCGCCGCTGGCGGCTATGCCTTCGAGCCAGCACCGGGCTCTGTTCATCGCCTGGGACCGAGGGCGCACAACACCACGCTCGCCATGCTCGTCTACCAGGACAGCGCATCTCCCGGGGCAGTTTTGCCTCGCCATATCGATACGTTCGCCTGAATCCGTTTGCGCCGCTACGGCCAGCAGAGCGTATCTCGTGAAGCTCTGGTTGGCCGAGCAGGACAACGAGCGCAGTGCGGCTGTGGTGAGCCGTTACGGCTCGCTGGTGAGCATTGTTGACGAGCAACCGCGCGATGGCGCGGATTCGCTCTATCTGTGCGCCCGGGACGGACATCTGGAGTTGCTACACGTTGGGGATGCTCACGGCGTCTGCATCGACGAGTCTGCACTGGCACAACGTCGCCGAGGCCGATCGGACCTCATGCGCGCGGTCGGTGACGTTCGCGACAGTTCAGTGTTGGATATGACGGCTGGGTATGGCGTCGACAGCGCGTTAATGGCCCATCACGGCGGTCGGGTCACAGCCGTTGAGCGCCACCCTGGCATTTACTGTCTGCTGGATGACCTCGCCAGGCGGGCCGTCCCGACGTTCGACACGATTTGCGGTGATGGACGAGACCAGCTTTCCCGAAGCTGGGATGTTGTCTACCTGGATCCGATGTTCCCCGAGCGCAACAAGCGCGCACTACCGAACAAGCGCCTGCAGTATCTGGTGGCACTTGCGGGCGACACATCGGACAGCGCGGACCTCACTGACTGGCTCGCGGCTGGCCAGCGAGCGTGCACCCGTCGCACCGTGCTCAAGCGGCGCGCTCGAGACCCTGTCCTGGGGTCACCGGTCGGCAGCGTGAAGGGTCGCTCGGTACGCTTCGATATCTACGCGCCGCTCACCTGACAAGTGGACAATCTCGTGTTCGTCGTTATTCGGAAGCATCCTTTCCATCGCCGGAATAATCGAGGCCGTGCATCGCCAGTACGGATTGGCGGATACCGGCATCGAGCACCCACTGCGCAGCTCGGGTTGCCTGGATAAGCAGCGGATCCGGTGAGAGATGGTCATCCGCACCGACGTGAATGAGTCCGTCTCGCGTTAGAGCGCTGCAGAACTCGCGAAACAGTCGAGCATCGAAAAACTCAGGCGCGTTGATGCCCTGCAGGCGGGAGATTCGTTTTGCCGCTTGCTGGCACGCTGCCAGCAGATCGGCCTGGGTCAGCGGCTGCCGACCCATAGGGTTCTCAACGAGCAAAGCGATCAGGATGTACTGCCGTTCCAGAATAGGCATGACGATGCTTGACAGCAGCCTCATGGCATCAAAGCCCGAATCGTCCGGCCCCGGCATTGACAAGCGACCGCCAGGGTTGCGTCGCAGCATGCCCGCATCCACCAGGTGTTCCACCCAGACGGGTAGCGCAGCGGCTATTTCTTCGCTCGCATGGAGTTCCCGGCCAACGTAGGGGAAGACATTACGAATCAAGGCTGTGAGTTCAGACTCCGCAAGTCCACGTCGCCGATTAACGAACATACAGGCGATCATCGACGGAATCGCAAAGACGTGGAGCACGTTGTTGCGGAACCAGGTCATTAGAACGGCATCGACCGGATCGTGACTGTAAACCCGCCCGAAGCTGTGTTCTTCAACGTCGAGCATGCCGAGCGATTGAGCGTATTCGATAATTTGATCGGGGCTTGCTGCGCTGTCGGATTTTCGAATCGTCCAATGCTGCTGATGCGCGTCCAGCAAGGACAGGTACCGGCCCAACTGATTGTGTAGCCGTTTGAAGTCGATTGCCGTTCGCGGTGTTGCCAGCGTCACGAGCGCGGTCAGGTTGATTGGATTGACGCTCGCGATGGCGTTGATGCTGCTAAGCACGTAGTTGCCCAGCCGGTGCGCCTGCGTTGCTGCCGGCCCCTCGGGGAGCGCTTCCAGCGCTTCGCTGAGATCGATCGGCTTAGCAAAGTTGACCTGAACCTTGCCGAAATTCTCCTTCAGAAGGCGCAGAGAGTGCAATACATCGGACAGTGACTCCTTGGTCTTGGCCGCACCGCGAAGCTCATCTAAGTAGCTTCGCGCTTCCATTAGCCGTTCGTAGCCGAAGTAGACTGGCACCAATGCAATCGGGCGAGGTAGGCCACGTTGGTGATGCTCGAGTGTCATCGACAGCAGGCCGGTCTTTGCCGGTAGCAGACGTCCCGTACGAGTACGGCCGCCTTCGATAAAGTACTCAACGCTGTGGCCTGCACGAAACACCTGGTACAGATATTCCGAGAACACTGCGCTGTATAGCGGGTCGCCGCGAAACCGACGCCTCATGAAGAAAGCGCCGCCTCGACGCAGCAAACCACCGACGACAGGCATGTTCAGATTGTCGCCAGCCGCGATATGCGGAATGTTCAAGCCCTCGTGGAATAGCTGGTATGACAGCAGCAGATAGTCGAAGTGACTTCGGTGCGAAGGCAGATAGATCAGGGTGTGCGTCTGGGCAAAGCGCTTCACCTCGGGCAGCCCGGATACCTCGATACCGCTATAGACCCGGTTCCAGAAAAACGTCAGTAGCCGCTCCAGTATCCGAATGGTCGGATAGGACATATGAGACGCTATTCTTCGGGTGTAGCGTCTGGCGCGCCGTTCGAGCTTGCGTTGGCTCCTGGCATCCGGCTCTCGATTGATCACCTCTCGGACAGCCCGGCTCTTCACGATGCGGTGCAGCAGGACTCGCCGATGCGAGAAGTCAGGGCCCATCGCAGCGACGCGCTGGTTGCGAAAACGCACGCGCAGCAGCCGGGCTGTACGACGCAGCGCGCGGTCCGGAGACAACTCAGCTTCCTGACCGATAGCCGTTAGTGACAACGGGTCACCAAATTCAACGAGTATGTCTTTTCGGTTGAGGAAGACTCCGAGCATACGGCGAAAGCGGCCTGTTACCGTCCACTGTTCGCTGACGAAGGCTTTCCAGATGCTGCTTTCACGTCGCGGCGCTCGACCCCAGAACACCGAGGTTGGAATCAGCAGAATCTCTTCGCTGGCCGTGTCGCTGAAATCCAGCAGGCGAGTCAGGCCAGGCGACATCGCTCGCATCGTGTTACGCGCGAACACCATACCGTGGCCTCTGGATAGCGACGCAACGCGTCTTTGTCCAGGCAGATCATCGTCGGCGAAGTGAGCAAGCGGGTTTGGCAACTCGAGTTGTTCACAGATGATGTCGAGTACTAAAAGATCCGTGAGGCTCCGGTACTCGAGAACATAGATATGCCGGTCGTCAAGACTGGTTGGCGTTGGCGCAATCGGTCGAATTATCCACTTGAGGATTCGCCGAAGCAGCCGGTAGTTGAGGTGTTGGAGGTAGGCGAGCACGGGGCGAAGTGTAGCCGCCTGGGGCGCAGGCTCCTAGGGAACCTGCGAGTCGTTTTTGTGGTTGTTATTCGTTGTCGGCGGTGGCTCGGGCGGGCAACACGCCTTCGAATAACGCGTCGATTTCGCGCGCGCTATCTTCACTGCTGATCTCGACCTCGTAGACGCCAGCGTACTTACGCGCGGTGACGCGATCGGCGTCTTCTGGCTCACGAATGACGGTGGGGCGCAGGAATACCAGCAGGTTCTGCTTGGTCACCGTCTGCGTGTCGCTTCGAAACAGTCGCCCAAGTAGCGGGACGTCGCCAAGCAGAGGGACTTTGCGAACGCTGTCGGTGACGTTGTCCTTGATGAGCCCGCCCAGGACAACCGTCTGGCCATCGTTAGCGAGGATGGTCGTCTTGATTTCGCGTTTGCTGGTCACCACGTCGGAGAAACCGCTGTCGCCAATATTGCTTGGAATCACGTCTTCCACGCTCTGCGAGACTTCCAGCCGAACCGACTCGCCGTCGTGCACGTGGGGTGTGACGATGAGTTCCAGACCCACATCCTCGCGCTGGATAGTCGTGAATGGGTTGCTCGCACCATCGGTATTGGTCGTGAAGGAACCGGTTCTGAACGGCACGGTTCGACCAACCGTAATCTGGGCTTCCTGGTTGTCGAGCGTGAGAATGCTCGGCGTGGAGAGCAGGTTCGCGTCGGTTACGTTGGCGACGGCGGTAATCAGCGCACCGAAAGAGATCGCGTTCAGATCGATCTTGGCTGCGGCAATGGTTGGCTCGGTGAGGCCGGCGAGGGCGGAGATGATATCCAGCGTGTCGTTTTCGCCGAGTACGTTGTTGAGCAGGTTACCGAGTCCGGCAGCGCTGCCAGTGCTCAGCAGCGGCAGGGTTTCACCACGCGCGTCTGCGGCGGCAATCTCGACGCCCAGCTTTTCGGTGTCGTCTATCGTCACTTCGATTATCGCCGCTTCGATAAGCACCTGTGTGCGACGCACATCGAGTTTGTCCACGATATCCAGTATCTCGGACATGGTGCCCGGGTCGGCTCGCGCGACAATTGCATTCAGTGACTCGTCTGCTTTGATCGTGGTTGGCTCGCCGCCTGTGCCGTCGTCACCGGCCGGTCTGTCGCTGATAATTTCGTTGAGAATGTCTGCGACAGAAGTCGCGTCGGCATGGCTTAGATACAGAACCTGGGTTGCCCCGGTTGTCGTTGCCGGCTTGTCGAGCATCTCAACAAGCTTCATGACTTCGGCCACCGGCCTCGGTTTGCCTCGCACGACCATTGAATTGTTGCGCTCGTTAGCAATGATCTGAATGCGCTGGGGGCCTTTCGCACTGCGGCCGATCTGCTCCGGAGCGACCTTTTCCAGCATCGCTACCATGTTGCCCACCCAGGCTTCTTTGAGCTGCACAACGACGACTTCGTTTTCATCGGAGACGTCGATCTGCCGGATGAGGCGAGACAATCTCAGGATATTGTCAGCGTGGTCGCTGATGATGACGACATTCGGCTCGCTGACCGCCGCGATGTGGCCGTACTGCGGGATAAGCGGGCGCAGGATTTTTACCAGCTCTTCAGAGGGTACGTTCTGAGCGGGAATGACGCGGGTCACAAGTTCTTCAGCGGGCACGCTGTCCAGAGAACCGCTTGCGCCAGGGGACTGCTTGCCTGTCGCTTGCTGCTGAATGCGGACAACCCCGCCGGACTCCGTGGCCGTGAAGTTGTGCACGCGCAGTACGGACAGAAACAGGGCATACACGCCATCGCTGTCAAGCGGCGTCTTCGAGACGACGGTGACATTGCCTTTCAAGCGAGGGTCAATGACAAACGTGCGCCCCGTTATCTCGGCTACCTGCTGGACAAACTCGTGGATGTCCGCGTTTTTGATGTTGATCGTCCATTCCTGGGCGCTGGCTCCGGTGCTTAGAGTTAACAGAGCGCCGAGCAGCCAGGCTTTGAGGGACATAGAAAGCGATCGTGTCTTCATAACGTTGCTTCTGCTGATGATTTGCGGAGCTTCTGATTCACGCGATTATCCTGGCGAGTGAGCGAAGCAGACCGTGGAAGATGTGAGGGTTCGTCTATCCAGTAGCTGTCGGAGTCAGTTGATGTGCGCTTGAGTGGTGCCATCATAGTTAGTCTTTCAGGCTAGCGGTGACGAAAAATCGTCTGCTTCCGCGCTGAATTTCAAGCCGCGCGGAGCCCTGGGCCATAACATTCGCGATCTCCGAGCGATCCGTCGATACGTTGCCCACCGGCTGGCCGTTGACCGACATGATGATGTCACCGGCTTGCAGTCCGGCCTGACTCAGGTAGGGCGACTGCGCCAGTTGGTCAGACACTCGATAGCCACTGGCGCTGCCATCAGCAACGGGTTCGATGCCGTATTCAGACAGAACCGATGCCGGATCTTCTTCGAGGAGCTGAGCGTTGGCCTCCAGAAATTCTCTCGGTGATGTTGGTTCCAGATCCACCGAATCGTCGCTGCTTTGATTGTCTAAAAGCTCTGCAAACGTCTCCAGATCGTCGTCGTCTTCGATGGCGTTCTGTGCAATGCCTGCCGCACGGCGGCTGTCACTCTGAACCTCGTCGTCAGAGCTGGCGAATGCCGCGGCGGATTCAGTGAATCGCAGAATTTCTCGGCTGCCGGCCCTGGACAGCACGATATGGTCACTGTGAACCTCCACCAGCTCGACGTTGCGCTGCACCTCTTCGCCAATCTGATACAGCTTTCCGGGTTTGCCTTTCTCAGAGACGATAGCCGCGGATTCCTCCGCGCTCTCAGCCTCGAAAACGCCGTTGAGGACAAGTGCCAGGGTCGTCTCCCGGGCCGCTTCAACCTTTTGCGCAGGCGCGCTGAAGCCGCTTGCGTCACCAAACAGGTTGCGTGCGGCAATTGCCTGCACGTTAACTGCGAGAGGCGCATCCGTAGAATCGTTTGAATTGGCGGGAGTATCGGCGGTAGTGGCCGGCCCACCGATCAAACTCAGGATGGTGGAAGCGACCGTCCAGGCGATGCCGACAATGAGTAGCCAGCGTACGGCGTCCGCAACTTTGGGGAGTGCCTGCTCGAGCGTCATGATTTACTGCCGGTGATCGTCATTAGCCTGGTCGTCGTGTTCTCGTTTTCGTTGACCGCAAGAGCCTCTACACTCGCTCGCTTACTGTCTGCAGGCTCTGCGTACCATCCACACGGGTATTGTCCGGTAAAGCCAGGCATTGAACCATCGTCAATTTTGATCGTTTTGACCGCTGCCGCGCCGCATTCGTTCCGAACTGTCGTCGGTAGCCGCCTGGGTGTTCTCCGGGTCCCGCCGGATTGCACCTGATCCCAACTGCAGTCTAAAAGACTTGCTCTTCTACCTCTAGAACGATGGCGTGATCTGGATCACTGCCCGGCCAGGGCATGCCAACCAATTCGGTGAAGTGTCGAGTAATGCCGACTTTCGCGAAGCCGTTGCGCTGCAGCGCCGCCCGCAGCAGCAGAACCGGGTCTCCATCGGCTCGGACCTGCGCCCTCGGCTGGGCGGAACCGTTCGCGGTATCGAGATCCAGGATCGCGGTCATCTCAGGGAGTCGTTGTGCCTGGTTACGGCCGGACAATCTGTAGACCACATCACCACCTGCCCAGCGTACTGTACCGTTGAGGTCGCTGGGCCATTGCTCTTCGATGGTGACGTCAGCGGAGGCGATGTCGAGGCCATTGCTAACCCGAATGTCGTAGGGTGCAAGCAACGAATTGAGCGTTGGCGCTTCAAGGCGTCCCTGCAGGTTTGCACGTGTGCTGGCGAGTCCCGCGCTGGCGTCGCCGGTTAGCGACAGACCTGCGCCAGACAACTGCCAATCGACGTTCAATCGCCCGGTCAGGAGTCCGAGAGGCGCAACCGTCCAGTGCAGAGTCCCGAGTTCCAACTCGGGGGTTGTGAGAAACGACTCACCGCGCCAGATTGTGCCCCGGGTAAGCGTCGCCGTGACTGGGCTGGATTTGCCGACCGCGTCGCTGATAATCGATGCCGGTAGCTGTGCGATGACGATGCCAGCCACGATCAGGCCACCAATCAACACGGTCAGAAGAAGCCGTTTCATGACGTTTCTGCTCCAAGTTTGGTATTGGAGCGTAGGAGGGCGCTCACGGCGCCGCGATAGATCCTGCGCAGTGGTTCGAGCTCGGACACGGCGACGCGCTCGTCGATCTTGTGAATGGTCGCGTTTACGGGTCCGAATTCCACGACTTCGATTCCGGCTGGCGCGATGAAGCGGCCATCGGATGTACCTCCGCCGGTATTGAATTCGATGGTCGCGCCCGTCTCGGCAAGCACAGCGCCCGCCAACGCCTCCCGTAACGGGCCCGGCGGTGTGTAGAAGGGTTGCCCGCTCAGATGCCACTCGAGGCAGCTATGCGCGCCGGAACAGAGCGCGCCAATGCGCTCCCTGATTTCCTGATCGCTGTAGCCGGGATTGAAGCGCACATTGAACTGGGCGGATGCGGTTCCGGGCACGACGTTGGTCGCTCCGGTTCCGGCGTTGACGTTGGCGACCTGAAGCGTCGTCAGCGGGAAGTCGGGGTAGGCGTTGGGCCACTCGAGCTGACTCACATTCGCAAGGGCCGGCAACAGCTCGTGTATCGGATTGCGGACCTGTTCGGGATAAGCCACGTGACCCTGAATGCCGGTAACGGTCAGTTCCGCGTTGATTGATCCGCGCCGGCCGCAACGCGCCACGTCACCCAGACGCTGGCTGCACGAGGGTTCGCCGACAATGCAGTAGTCGAGCTGAATGTCCTGCTCGCCGAGCCACTGCATGATGGCTTTGGTCCCGTCGGTCGCTGGGCCTTCCTCATCCGAAGTGATGAGAAACCACAGCGTGCCACCGGCGCTTAGATCGCCTGCCAGATCTTGGGCGACCATGAGCATGGCGGCCAGCGAGGCTTTCATGTCTGCGGCGCCGCGACCGTAGAGGTAGCCGTCGCGAATCTCAGGCGCGAAAGGATCGCTCGACCATTGATCAATCGGCCCGGCGGGTACGACGTCTGTGTGTCCGGCAAAGGCAATATGCGGCGCTCCGTCGCCCATGCTTGCCACGAGGTTGCTGACGCCGCCCCGATCGATGCGTTCGCAGCGAAAACCGAGTTGGCTAAGGAACTGCGCCATCAGGTTCTGGCAGCCAGCATCCTCAGGGGTCACCGACGGTCGTCGGATCAGGTCCTGGGCAAGGCTTAGCACGTTATGCATGGATTACGCTTACGGCTGCGGGCTAATTGTGGGCGTGCAGGACGCTGTTCAGCGCGATAGCGCTGCGATTGGTTCGGCATTCGACCTGACCGTTGCGGCCGTTGCGAATGAACAACATGTCGTCGTCTCCCGCTAACTGCCGTGCTTTGACAACACCTGCCTCGGTGCCGGCTTCATCAATCAGCATCACGGGCGTTGAAGCGGTGATGTAGAGACCCGCTTCGATCGTGCAGCGATCGCCCAGCGGTATGCCGGTGCCACCATTTGCGCCGATGAGGCAGTTCTCGCCGATGCTGATGATCATGTTGCCACCACCGGACAGCGTGCCCATCGTGCTGGCGCCGCCGCCAAGGTCGGTGTTAGCGCCGATAATCACGCCCTGGGAGATGCGCCCCTCGACCATGTTCGGCCCCACAGCGCCTGCGTTAAAGTTGATGAAGCCCTCATGCATGACCGTCGTTCCGTCACCGACGTACGCGCCGAGCCGGATACGGCTGGCATCGGCGATGCGAACACCCGTTGGTACGACGTAGTCGGTCATACACGGGAATTTGTCGACAGAGCGTACGGTTAGCGGTTTGCCAGCGGCGCGCGCAGCGATGATTCGTGCGGGCAACTCCGCGGGATCTATGGCGCCTTCACTGGTCCAGGCGATGTTCTTCAATTGGGCAAATATGCCATCGAGGTTGAGGCTGTTCGGTTGCGCCAATCGGTGCGAGAGCAAGTGCAGTTTGAGATACGCCTCGGCCGTGCTGGCAATCGCGTCGTCCCGCTCCAGTGCGATCGCGAGCAACCCTCGGCCAGTAGCGGCAAGCTCCGTGAGCATCTTCGCGAGATCATGGTCTCCCGCTTTTTCTGCGGCAGCAGACAGCCGTCGTGCGACGGCTGCGTCGATCACCTGTTCAGTCTCCGGGCACTCCGCTGTTATCGCTTGGCTGAGCGTGGGATCGAGCGCGTGACGTGGCGCAGGGAAGTAGGCTTCAAGTAGCTCTCCGGCAGAATTGTACGTAGGCAAGCCCACCGCGAAGGCGAACAGGGAAACGGGTTGCTGTGTGTCTTGTGTCATCAGCGGATTGTAGTCGCTGGACTCATCGGGCGACAGGCCGCAGGGGTGCTGTCCCGCGGTTTCGTTTGAGCGCGGGTCTTGGCCGTTGGGCTCAGCTCAATGCGCTGGCAAGTCGTTCGATCGCTTCCTGGCAGTCGGCTGGTGGTGCAACCAGTGCTATGCGTACGTATCCGGCCCCAGGATTGACTCTGCCGCTGGGCGCCCTGCCCAGGAAGCTGCCCGGCAGCAGCTTCAGGTTGTAGTCGGCGTAGGCGCGACGGGCGAAGTCGGTATCCGCCTCGGGTGTGGGCAGCCACAGGTAGAAACTGGCTTGCGGGGTCGTGAAGTCGCAGTGCGGTTCAAGCAGGGGAACCGTGCTGCAAATTTTGCTCGATACAGCTCGCGATTGTCGGCAACGTGCGCCTCATCGCTCCAGGCGAGCGCCGAAACCTCTTGAACGTGGGCTGGCATGGCGGCGCCGTGATAGGTGCGGTAGGTGAGATATCGTTCGATCAACCGCGCGTCGCCTGCAACGCAGCCGGATCGAAGGCCGGGCAGATTGGAGCGTTTGGATAGCGAGTGAAAGATCATCAGGCCGGCGTAGTCGTCCTTGCCCATCTCGCGGGCCACCTGCAGGAGCCCCGGCGGCGCCTCGTTCTCATCAATGTAGATCTCGCTGTAGCACTCGTCGCTCGCGAGGATGACGTCGTGTCTGTCCGCCAGCTCGATCAGCGCGCTCAGGTCGGCTTTGCTGGCAACTTGTCCCGTCGGATTGCCGGGGCTACACAGGTAGATCAGCGACAGCCGTTGCCACTGGGCCTCGGTGATTGCCGAATAGTCGACGGCATAGCCATTGTCGCGAGTGCAGGGCAGATATAGCGGCGTTGCGCCGGCCAACAGGGCAGCGCCCTCGTAGATCTGATAACCCGGGTTAGGCATCCCCACCAGGCAATTGCTTCCGTCGGGGAGCATCGCCTGAGCAAAGGAGAACAGAGCTTCGCGGGTGCCGGAGACAGGCAGGACCTGGGTTTGCGGGTCGAGAGGAGCGTTGAAACGCTGGCCTGCCCAGCGGCTGAATGCGGCGCGCAGTTCGTCGCTGCCGCGAGTGGCCGGGTACGTGCCGAGGCCGCGCATCAGACGGTCGTGATCCGCCAATGCCTCGACGACAAATCCTGGCGCCGAATGCTTCGGTTCGCCGATGGACAGGGCGATGGGCAGCATGTCCGGGTTGGGCACCACACCGTCGAACAGCACGGCCATGCGTTGAAACGGGTAGGGCTGAAGCAGGTCGAGCCGCGGATTCAAGATGCGGCGCCAGTTCGACCCGATTGCCGTCGTGGGTCGGTCACGCCGAGGCCTTCGTCAATGGCTGCGGCTAGCTGGCGCTCGATTGCCCGGGTCTCTTCGCTGTCCGGTAGAGGCTTGCCGTCCGCGTCGGTGACCGTGAACACGTCTTCGATGCGCTCGCCCAGCGTTGTAATACTCGCAGATAGAACCGTGAGTTTGCTGTCGGATAGAAGAGAGCCGATCAGCGCCAACACGCCCGGGTGATCCGCAGCTTCGATGGTCAGCATCGACGTCTCGGGATGGGTGCCCGCGGAGATGGTGACCGTCGCCGCGCTGTATAGCTGCTGCAGTTGTCGCGGTACTCGTCGGCTCACCAGGTCCGGTGTTTCCGGCAGCTTGGCCAGCGCGCCCGCCAATGCGTTTTCAATCTTCTCGCGGCGGCCCTGATCGCTGACGACCGGGTTGCCGTCTCGCGACATGACCATGTAGCTGTTAAAGCATAGCCCGTCATCGTCCGTGTACACATTGGCGCTCTGTACGCTCAGCTCCAGGGAGTCGAGCACGATGACGCTGGTGGAGAACAGCTTCGGCTGATCGCGGGCGAACAGAAAGACCTCTGTCAGCACGTCATCGTCGAGCCTGGAACCCGCATCACGCACCAACACTAACGATCCAGCGGTTATGTCGTGGTCCGCAACGGCGGCAGTGATGTCGGCAACGTCTCGGGCGCTGTGGCGCAGGAAGAAATCCGCACTGGGGATCTCCCAGATCTTGTCGATCTGCGCCTGCGTAACGCCTCGGTCGAGTAGTCGTTCTGTCGCGCGTTCTTTCACCGCCACGATCGACTCTTTTCGATCAGCGGCATCTTCGAGCCCCTGACGTAGTGCTCGCCGGGTTGACGTGTACAGCGAGGTCATCAGCGACGCGCGCCAGGCATTCCACAGTGTCGGGTTGGTCGCGCAGATGTCGGCAACGGTCAACGCGTAGAGATAGTTCAAGCGCATTTCCGACTTCACGAACCCGGCGAATTCGAAGATCTCGTCGGGATCATGGATGTCCTTGCGTTGGGAGACGCTCGACATCGTCAGGTGTTCGCGCACCAGCCAGACAACAAGAGCGGTATCCGTGTCAGACAGGCCGTGCTGTTTGCAGAAGGGTTCAACAAACTGCGCGCCAAGCTCTGAGTGATCACCGCCTCGACCTTTGCCGATATCGTGGAAGAGGCCCGCGATGTAGAGCAACTCCACCTTTGGGACAGCCCTGATCGCGTGACAGGCGACTGGAAACTCTTCCTCGCTTTCGCTGAAGAAGAAGCGCCGCAGGTTCTTCACCAAGGCCATGGTGTGCGCGTCGACCGTGTAGATGTGGAACAGATCGTGTTGCATCTGGCCGATGATCTCGCCGAACTGAGGGATGTAACGGCCCAGTACGCCATATCGTCGCATTCGCGTTAGCTGGGACACGAGCGCGTTCGGTACCTGCAGCAAGGTCATGAACAGCTTCGCGTGTTCCGGGTTGCTGCGAAAATCATCGTCGATCAGATAGAGGTTATCGCGGATAACGCGGATAGTTGAGGCGCGCACGCCGGCAATGTGCTCACCCTGCGCCAGCGTGAGGAAAACCTTCAGCATGAGCGAAGGCTTGTCGCTGGGACTGACGCCTTCCCTAAAAGCGAGGTAGTCACCGTGAAGGCAGAAATCCTCATCGATCTCCGTGATCGATCGTCGCCTGCGGTTATCGACGATCGTCTCGCGAAAGTGCTGCAGCAGGATGTCATTAACCTCGCGAAGCTCGAGCACGTGACTGTAGTAGTCCTGCATGAAGTGCTCCACGGCCAGCTTAGCGTCGCTATCGACGTAGCCACTGCGCGCCGCCAGCTGACGCTGAAATTCGAACTGCAGGTGATCCTGTTCGCGCCCCGCCATGATGTGTAGACCGAAGCGGACCCACCAGAGAAATCGCCGGCCGTTGTCGAGCCACTGCCGCTCTACCGCGGTCAGGATGCCGAGGGCTTCCAACTCGTTCGGATCCCGGGTGACAAACTCGCGCTGCATGATCCAGAGCGCCGTGTGTAGATCGCGCAGCCCGCCAGGCGAGTGCTTGACGTTCGGCTCGAGCCCGTACTCGATGTTGTCGTAGCGGCTGTGGCGATCGTCCTGTTCCTGGACTTTGGCGTGAAAGAATTTTGCGCTCGGCCACAGGCGCCGCCGGTTCATACGCCGGTCGAGCTTTTCTGAGAGCCTGCGCTTGCCCACCAACAGGCGGCGCTCCAGCAGGGCGGTGTAGACGGTCAGATCGCCCGCGGCTTCCGTGCCACATTCACGGATGCTGCGAACGGAGTGGCCAACTTCCAAGCCGATGTCCCAGAGGAAGCGAACAAAGTCGGCAATCTGTTCGTTATGCTTTTTCCGGCCCCGCGTCAGTATCAACAAATCGATGTCTGAGTAGGGGTGTAGCTCGCCGCGTCCGTAGCCACCGACGGCGTAGAGCGCAAGATCATTGCGGGCATCGTCACTCATCAAGGTCTGCCAGAGCTCGCGCAGCATGGTGTCGTGAAACTGCGTGTGTCGGGCGATCAGAAGATCGATATCTTCGGCTGCCCAATACGACTCTTCAATGCTCGAGCGATGATTACCAAGGCGCGTTCGCGAGCTTCGGCGCAGGGCATCGAAGCCATCGTTCCCGAGCAAACTTACCGCCGGCGTACCTGGAAGCACTTCCCTCGTTGGGCCGGGCCTCGGTGCGTTAGTCACAAGCTCATTTCCATGGTGGTACTTCATCCGCTCGCAGCGTGAAAACCTCGAATCCCGATTCCGTCACCATCAGAGTGTGCTCCCATTGGGCCGATGCTTTGTGGTCTTTGGTCACAGCGGTCCAGCCATCGGGCAACACTCGCACGTCGCGTTTACCGGCATTGATCATGGGTTCAATGGTGAAGGCCATGCCTGGCTCCAAACGGATGCCTTTGTCCCGGGTCTTGTAGTGCAGAACTTGAGGTTCGTCGTGAAACACCGCGCCGATGCCATGGCCGCAGAAGTCCCGTACAACCGAAAACCGATTCGCTTTCGCGATTGCCTCAATAGCTGCACCAATCTCGCCCAGATAGGCGCCGGGGCGCACGCAGGCGATGCCGGCGTACAGGCATTCCTGGGTGACCTGAACGAGCCGATTGATCAAAACCGGCGCTTTGCCGATAACGAACATTTTGCTTGTGTCACCGTGAAAGCCGTCCTTGATCACAGTGACATCGATATTGAGCGCATCTCCCTGTTTCAGAACCTTGGTGTCGGATGGGATGCCGTGGCAAACCACATGGTTGACCGACGTGCAGGTCGCTTTCGGGAAGGGCGGTACGCCGCCGCCACCGCCGTAGCCCAGCGGCGCAGCAACGGCGCTAAGCTCGTCCTCGATGAAACGGTGGCACAGGCGATCAAGCTCCCCGGTGCTTACTCCGGCTCGAACGTGTGGGGTGATCATGTCGAGCACGCTGGCCGCGAGCTTGCCCGCAGCGCGCATCTTGTCGGCTTCGTCCGCCGTGAGTCGTGGTACCGCCATAGTGTCCTGGTCTTTCCCGCTCGCTATTTCGCTATTTCTCGCCATTTCGCCCGCTCAGATGCCGGCAACAGGCCGTGTGTTCGAACGCCGACGGCAATGTCATGCCGCATCGGGAGCAAAGCATCTGTGCGAGCCGTGTCCAGATGCTGGCTGTCCACGGTTAGCCTTAGTCGGCCATAGCCAGGACATGCCAATGTCTGCTCCGAACGACTGGCGTCGCGCTGGCAATGATTATGACGTTTCTGGCGCATTGCCGCAGGTTTTGCTTCGCGCAACGCCATTTGCTTGGCCGCGAGCTCGTGATTTGGAACCAAAGCCCCGCGAGCCCGGCACGTTAGGGCTTTTTAGGGTTGTGCGGCTATGGTATAAAGCGCGCCGCTCGGATCTGTCCGGGCAACGTGAGTAGCCCCGGGTTCCGTCAGCAAAGGCTGTGGCCGGGCTACACAACACCATCGCCGGGATTGGCTTCAAGCTGCCCGGTTTTACATCGTTCGCTCTCCCTATGCTCAGGCTTGGGTGCCCCGGATCTGCACAAGATCCCAGGTTTGCCTGACTGGAGTGCGAATTTGTGCAGCGCTTTGCGCCGCAAGCTAACCCTAAAGGAAGAAAATTATGTCTATTACCATGCGCGACATGCTCGCTGCGGGCGTGCATTTCGGTCACCAGACCCGGTTCTGGAACCCGAAGATGGATCAGTACATCTTTGGTGCTCGCAACAAGATCCACATCATCAACCTCGAAAAGACGCTGCCTGCGTTCAACGACGCCTTGGAAGAAGTTCGCAAGATGTCGACCAGGGGCAAGAAAATACTGTTTGTCGGCACGAAGCGCGCAGCGTCAGCGGTCATCGCGGAGCAGGCATCTCGCGTTGGCATGCCCTATGTCGATCAACGCTGGTTGGGCGGAATGCTCACCAACTACAAGACCATTCGCCAGTCGATCAAGCGCCTCCAGGAACTCGAAACCCAGGCCGAAGATGGTACCTTCGAGAAGCTGACCAAGCGCGAAGCGCTGACCAAAACCCGGTTGATGGAAAAGCTGGAGCGAAGCCTCGGCGGTATCAAGGAAATGGGCGGATTGCCCGATGCGATGTTTGTTGTCGACGTGCAGCACGAGCACATCGCGATTACCGAAGCCAACAAACTCGGCATTCCGGTCATTGGCATCGTTGATACAAACAGCGATCCGGCAGGTGTTGACCACGTTATTCCAGGCAACGATGACGCCATCCGCGCGGTTCGGCTCTACGTATCAGCGATGGCAGACGCCGTAGAAGACGGCAAACTTGCCAAAGCTGGTGACGTCAGCGCCGACGAGTTTGTCGAAGTCAGCGAGCCAGTCGCGGCGGTCGCCGCAGCACCCGAGGCCGAAGCAGCGCCAGCGGTAGTAGAAGCAACCCCTGCGGTAGAAGCGCCCGAGGCAGCCCCAGTCGCAGACGATGCAGCTCCGGCAGCAGATGCAGGCGCTGAGCAGGAGAAAGGCTAATGGCAGTTACCGCTGCGATGGTGAAGGAGCTTCGGGAGCGAACCGGGCTCGGCATGATGGATTGCAAGAAAGCGCTGACCGAGGCCGACGGTGACATGGATGCCGCGATCGACCTGCTGCGCAAGAACAGCGCGGTTAAAGCCGCCAAAAAGGCCGATCGGACTGCCGCCGAGGGCCTGCTGGCCGTGCGCGTGAGCGATGACGGCAAGACGGGCGTATTGGCTGAAATCAATATCGAGACAGACTTTGCGGCCAAGAACGAGCAGTTCATCGCGTTTGTTGCGAAGGTCGCCGATACGGCTCTTGCCAAGGGCACTGACGACGTTGCAGCGCTGGGCCTTGAGGGCGAGCGCGAATCGCTCGTCCAGTCCATCGGGGAGAACCTGTCTATCCGTCGTGTCGCTCTGATCAAGGTCGATAGCGGTCGCGTCGTCAGCTACCTGCACACGGATCAGCGCAAGGGCACCCTGGTCCACATCGAGGGCAGCGACGATGTCGAGCTAGGGCGCGATATCGCCATGCATATCACCGCGACCAGCCCGATGGTCGTCGCGCCGGCCGAGGTCTCCGCCGACGTGATTGCGAAGGAGCGTGAAATCTTCACAGCTCAGGCAGAAGAATCGGGTAAGCCCCCGGAAATTATCGAGAAAATGATTGAAGGGCGCATACGTAAGTTCCTCGCTGAGGTGTCACTCACCGAGCAGGCGTTTGTCAAAGACCCGAATACGAAAGTGTCGGCACTTCTGAAGTCGGCTGGTGCGAGCGTTGGCTCATTCCACCGATTTGAGGTGGGTGAAGGCATAGAGAAGGACACGACTGACTTCGCCGCCGAAGTGCAGGCTCAGCTCCGCGGCGATCAGTAGTACCGTGCGCCGGCTACTCCTCAAACTGAGCGGTGAGGCACTGGCGGGCGATCGCGATTTCGGCATTGACCCGAAGGTACTTGAACGCCTGGCCGAGGAGATTCGGCCGGTCCTTGCCAAGGGGATACAGCTCGCTATCGTTCTCGGCGGCGGCAACCTGTTCCGGGGCGCTGCCCTGCAGGCAGCCGGTATGGACCGGGTGACCGGCGATCACATGGGCATGATGGCCACCATAATGAACGGTCTTGCCTTCCGTGATGTGCTACGAAGCCAGGGTATCGGCGCCGACGTACTGTCGGCGTTTGAGATTGCATCCGTTGCAGAAGGGTATTCCCGGGATCGTGCCGTGACTTCCCTTGCGCAGGGGCGAGTTGTTATCTGCGTCGCCGGTACAGGCAGCCCCTTTTTCACCACCGACTCAGCGGCTTGCCTGCGTGGCATCGAGATCCAGGCTGACGCGGTTCTGAAGGGCACTAAAGTTGATGGCGTCTATAGCGCTGACCCGATGCTAGTGCCAGATGCTGAGCGATTTGACTCGCTAAGCTACGACGAGGTGATCGCGCGCGATCTCAAGGTGATGGACCTCACGGCAATCTGTCTTTGTCGCGATCATGATATGCCGCTCGTTGTTTTCGATATGAATGAGCCCGGTGTTTTGACCCGTTTCGTCGATGGTGAGACAGTAGGAACCCGGATCAATGCATGAGTCGCTGTGCGCGCTCATGGCGGTAGGGGGAGACACAGGTGCTGGCGACAGATCCTTGCTATGAGCAGCGCCCGTTATCTTGATTGTCTGCGCGCCAGCTTTCACGTACTAAAACAGGCTAAGAGACAACACCACAGTGGTTGACGAAATTTGCGACGATGCGGAAGAGCGTATGGGCAAAAGCCTGGAATCGCTGCGAACAGCTTTTGCGAGAATTCGCACAGGCCGGGCGAATCCGTCTTTGCTCGATTCTATCGAAATCTCCTACTACGACGTACCGACGCCGCTCAATCAGGTCAGCGCGATCAACGTTGAAGATGGCCGCACACTGGTTATCTCGCCCTGGGAAAAGGGGCTCATCGGCGCCATCGAGAAGGCGATCATGACCAGCGATATCGGCATCACGCCGAATACCTCGGGCGATGTCATCCGTTTGCCGATGCCGGCCCTGACGGAAGAAAACCGAAAGGATCTGGTCAAGCAAGCACGCGCCGAGGCTGAGAATGCTCGCATTGCGGTACGCAATATCCGTCGAGACGCTATCTCCGATGTGCGTGACCTGGCAAAGGAGAAAGAGGTCGCTGAAGACGAAGCGCACAAGGCTGAAGAAGCCATCCAGAAACTCACGGATGTGCACGTCAAACACATCGATCAGGAACTGGACTCCAAAGAATCGGATCTGATGCAGATCTGAGCCGAAAGGAACCCGGCACCATGATTAACCTCGTGTTTACCCATCAACGCCTCGCTGGCGCTCAAGGCGAGACTGCCCTTTGCTGCGGGTTGCGTGGTCGACATGACTGAAGCGGACGGCTCGTTCCAGGCCGTACGCAGCGGCAAGCCAGCGGAGCAGCCCGCTGACGCCCCCCTGCGGCATCTCGCCATCATCATGGATCGCAACCAT